>NZ_QOCB01000032.1 GCF_003318165.1 Psychromonas sp. B3M02 | reverse complement strand
ATATTGAACCTTTAGTTAAAGCGGGAAAAACCGAAAATGGAACTGGCTTAATTATTAGTTCATCTAGAGGCGTTATCTATGCTAGTGATGGAGATGATTTTGCCAGCAAAGCTAGAGAAGCTACTTTAAAACTTCGCTCAGATATCAATTTATATCGAAAATAGGTATAACAAGTGGAAGGTGTCCACTTTTGCGGGTGAAGATCAACTAAAACAGTTGGTTAGGTTCCGCTTCGCTCCACATTTTAACCAATAATTTTAGTCCGCTTAACGCGGCGTTGAGACCGTAGAATAACTCTTTTATAAGAAAAATAGTCGACTTTATGGGTTTCAAATGCATTACCTAGGGTGAGAAAAACGCTTAGAATTCGTTATAGGAGCTCTATTTTTTATTAATTTTGGCTGTTGGAGTTATTCTACAGCCTCGTTAGGCATACGGAGGCTCATGGACACATCGCGCGCTAGAAAAAAATATCTTAGCTTAATGTGGGAAATTGAAAAAAGATTAGAAGTTCTTAAGGCTTTGATTTCTGGCGAAGCTGACGTGATTTATTTAAAAGCTCAGATTGAAACTGAAGCCTTGCAATTGAGAAAATTGCTAGAATTAATAGCTTATTCATCTTTAGTTTGCCACAAGGAGCAATATAGGGCTATTCGGGAGGATATTGGCAAAGACTGGCATGCTAAACGCATTGTAAAAAAGATCGAAAATATAAATCCTAGATTTTACCCTATTCCAACAAAAGGGTATTTTGATGGTTCATGGAATGACGTCAACTCTGGTTTTCTGACTTTAAAACAATTTCAAGTTGCTTATGATTCATGTGGTGACATGCTTCATATTAAGAACCCATTTAGTAAAGTGAATAAAAGTGCAACAGCATTCCACAAGAGAGTTCCCGAGTATATAGACAGAATAGAAAAATTATTGAGTCAACATCGTGTTTATCTTCCTGATGATTATGGAGTCATTCATGTACTTACAAACTTTGGTTCAGAATCAGAATCAGAATCAGAGTTAAAGTTATGGTGGTACAGGAGAACTATAAGTACCTAACAAGCGCATTAAATCTGACGTCACACATTGTCCGATTTTTTGCTTAAAGCAAATAACGCAAAAAAGCGTTCAACATGTTCCGCAGCTTCTGCGGGCGTTAAATAGCAGGAGATATTTTGGAAATCGGCCCTTCAATTACAGATTTGTTATCCTTTGCAGCTATTTTAGTTGCTTCATTGTCCGCATTGTACGCAAGGTGGGCTTGGTCTGAAGCGCATAAAGCTAACGAACTGACTCTTCATCAGCATAAGAAAGAAATTTATGATTCATTCTTTTCCCTGAAAGGTCATATGACCCAAAATTGGGATCGTGCTGATATATCTGAAGTAGCTAAATTCTATTATCCAGCAAAGAATGCAGTATTCTATTTTGAAAAAAAGATTGCTGCTGAAATATATTCGTACTTCCAAGTTTGTTTTAATATTGCAGATCGTAACAGAGCAAACCGAGGTAATTCTGAGAGATTAGATCTTATGGATAATGCTAAGGAAGCAGATAAATTGGCCCTAGCTTTAGAAAAAAAACTTATAATACTGATCACTGTCGCTTAACGACTTGTCGTCATTTTGCAAAAATAAAAACAACAAAACTGTCGCCAAGCCTAGCGCAGTTTATTGCGGCGTTATACCTATTGACAGGACTTGCGATAGATGAACAAAATTGAATTGAGCTTAATTAAGTTCTTTGACATCGAAAGTGAAGTACGAGAACACATAAATACCCATAGATATCAAAAGGTTTTGATCTCAGTGCTAGATAACTGGAGTCAAATCTGTAGTTCTTTGGACACTCTAGGTGATACAGGGTTAGCGTTAAAAAGCTATTTTATATCTGATTTTCCTACTGAAGCAGGATTGACTTATATCTATACCTATGGACTTTTGCAGGCGTTATTTATTCAGCAGGATGCGATGAATCATTTGTCTGAAGCATTTGAAGTGTCATATGAATTGTCTGATGAACTTAAAAGCATCAGAGCAGTTAGAAATGCCTCAATAGGCCATCCAACAAAGAATAGAGTTAAGAAAACTACTTACTTTAATCACATTTCTCGGATTTCAATGAGTAAGGGGGGCTTTACTTTAGCTCGTTTTTACGACGAGGGTGAGAGTGAGTTCATCGACGTTGATTTCAAGAAAATAGTAGAAACACAGCTTACCGGTATTAATAATGCGTATGCATTAATCAGCGACAAGCTTCGAGAAATTGACGAGCAGAATAGGGCTAAATTTATGGAAAAACCTCTAACAGATATTCTTCATTCAACAATGGGGTATATGTTTGAAAAGGTAGGACAAGCAATATACTCACCATCCAATTCAAATGTTTCATTTGGTCTTAGTATGCTTGAGTCAATCGAAGAGGCATACAATAACTTCCAGAGTGCATTGCTCGAAAGGAATGAGTTACCTGACCACAATCAGTACGAACTTGATGAGTACTTTCACGGTATTAAACGATTGAAAGCTTACCTGACTAGTTCGAATGTTAATGACTTTTCAGAGGCAGATGCACAAATATTCTTGTTCTATCTGCAAAAGAGCCATAAAAGCTTTCAAAATATCGCTCGTGAAATAGACGAATATTACGTGGGAAAATAGGTATAACAAACAATTTAAGCAAAAGTCGAGTACACCCATTAATTTTGAAGAATCACAATTACTCTTCTAATTTTTTAGTGATGTAGTTTTACATGTTAAGAGGTCATTGTTATGACGCAGTCACACCAATCTCAGATATCGTTATCTGATACCCCTTATTACCATTGTATTTCCCGCTGTGTTCGTCGAGCTTATCTGTGTGGAGAAGATAAATAGACGGGAAAATCATTTACCTAGTTTCTCTGTATTAGCGGATATTTCATGGTTTATGCGTTGTTTAAACGAATTCATTGCGCGTAAAGCTGTTCTAATTTGTTCCCTGCAAATTAGTGGGAAGGTCGATTTAAATCTCAAGCACTATCAGACGAAGATACGCTATTAACTTGCATGGCTTGTGTTGATTTGAATCCAGTGCGAGCAAAAATGAGTGTCTTCATTGTGGAAAGTTTTCCACCCATTCGCCTTTCTGCTTCTGCAATTCTATGACTGAAGGCTGGTACTGTTTTGAAGCGACTGATTCTAAAGTCTTTAACATAGTCTATTAAATGAGGAGTGAATGTTTCAGTTCTCACTCCTCTAACCTAAGTTCCATGATTATTAACCAACCGTTTGATATCATTTTGCTTCTTTGATTTATCAATATTTATTATCAAACATAGGTTTTTTTGTACATATTACGCATATGCTGTTCAACACTAATGGGAGGGTATTTGGGTGATTCATTAGGGGCTAAACAAGTTGGTATGCAAGAAACAATATGCTCTGGGTTACCAGTAAAGAAAAAAGGCATGGAATATCTTTCTTTCCCACTTTTATTAATCACTCGGTGTAGAGTCGATTGATACTTATCATTGGTCCAGCTTGAAATCATATCCCCTAAATTGACAATAAAACTTCCTTTAACAGGTTTTGCATCTATCCAATATTCCTGTTTTCGATCCCATACTTGGAGGCCGCCATTATTATCTTGCAGTAATAATGTTAATCCTCCGAAATCAGTATGAGCACCACACCCTTTTTCATTTGGCAAAGGATTTTCTGGTTGCGGAGGGTAATGTAACATTCGAAGTGTAACAGCGGGTTCATGGTTGAAGGCTGCAAAGTAATTCTTTGGTAAATTGAGAGATAAAGCCAACAGGGACATTAAACTTGTGGCTAATTCAGTCATTTCATTAATATATTGATTTGATGCTTTTTGAAAACACTCGGAGTTGCTCGGCCATTGATTTTTACCATAACCAAATCGTCCTGCTTGCACCATTGGATGGTCATCAGCATACTCTGCACCTAGGTAAAATCCTTCTTTTAGATCTGGGGGCGTTCCTCCTTCAAGTGTTTGATTTTTTATAGCCTCATAACCACGATCGTTAGGAGATAATGATTTATCAATTGCCCGTTTTTGATTTTCAGGCAGGCCGAAAAAGAGTTGCATTTGCGCTAATAACTCTGATATCAAAGACTGATCAATACCATGACCAACAATATAGAAAAATCCTTTATCGGAACAAGCTTCCCTAATTTTACTGCATAATTCTTTTTCTAATTCAGGCGTAGCAGTTGAATAACCTGTAATGTCTATTATCGGTAAAGAAGTTGCTAACGCTTCTGTTTTCTTGTTTTCAGTGACCATCATTTTATATCCTCCACAAATGTATAAATACAATAGCAAGGTGAAATCGCTCTGAATATCGCTATATTTAGGTCACCCTGATGCCAGATTGGCAGCGGAATCTTCAAGTGTTAGTTGTTCGATGGCATGGCTAATTTCCCTTACTAAGAAGTCAACCGCAACAGGTAATGAGCGATGAGCTCTAACATATAAGCCAAGTTCAGAAAAAATAGTCGATGGATTGTTTATAGGGATATGTTTTAAACGTCCTTCAAGAATATCCTCTTCAATACCAATTCTAGTCTGAAAAGCGATACCCATCCCTTTTAAAGCGAACTTACGAGATAACTGAACAGAGCTAGATTCAATAATAGAACTTTTGGTGCTAACCCGTTCTTTCAAGGTCAATAACTGCTGATGTATAGAAAGTTGAGATTTACTGAGAATGAGTGGAAAAGGTAAACAGTCTTCATAACTAAGAGCATTTTTTTCTGACAATGGATGGTCGGGCGCAACCACTGCACCAAACTTAAAATTACCTACTTGCACCTGTTGTAGTTCTTTATTCCGCTGTAAATCAAATACTAACCCTATGTCTGCACGACCTTCAATTATTTCATTAGGGATAGACTTTGAACCTGAGACACTAATCCCTACACTTACATTAGGATAACGTAATTTAAACCTCTGTATTAACTCAGGTAACAAGTCAACGGTTGGCCCTTCAACACTAATAATTTCAATATGTCCTCGTTGCAATCCTTGTAGTGCTTCTAATTCAGAAAACACGCGTTCTGTGTCCTGAAGTACAATACGAACATGTTGTGCAAAGCTTTCCCCTGCAGCGGTTAATATTAACCCTTTTGGTAAGCGTTCAAATAATTGAACACCTAAATCACTTTCAAGATTTTGAATTTGCCTGCTCACGGCAGACGATGCAATATGGAGTGAACGAGCAGCCTCTCTAATAGAGCCTAATCGGTATACAGCTTCAAAATAATAAATGACAGGGGCGTGATAGCGTCTTCGAGGTTTCAAGTGAGTTCCCTTAAATTTAATAGCTGCAAAGTACAGTGTATAAACGTTATGGTTATGGCAAAGCCTAATCGTTAGTTATAAGACATAACAACGATTAAGTATATGCAAAATATTTATAAAAAATAGCGAAGGTTGGAGAAAAATAAGTTAATTAACACCATGAATTTATTGTTTTTTGAAAAATCATTTTGCATATAGGTTTATATATGATTTTGAAAAATCATTGGTTTGCGCCTACTTTCGAGAATTAGTGGATGTTCGCGTGTACGCGTTATTTAATCAAAGTGAAACGTATCAAAGAAGCAAACGAGTCATTGCCCTGCAGGTAAAGAAATGTGGCTAAGTGTTAAAAATGTCGAAACAGCAGGTCGACATTATGTACGCTACTCAGGGTATTTAAAAGATTACCGTGTTTGCCCGCTGTAAACTCAATGCATGACAAAGAAACCCACAAAAACAAGGTCGGCAGGTTCAGTTTGAAATAAATGTATCTGCAAAACCCATCTCGTATACTGATAAAATGCGAGTCAAAATAGATAGCAGTCCAGGCAGGCGAGAATACAGCAAACGACTCGGTGCTATTGAGCCTGTGTTCGGTAATATTACAGTGAATAAAGGGATGAATAAATTTACGCTGCGCGGCCAAGATAAAGTGAATACACAATGGAAAATGTACTGTCTCGTTCATAATATAGAGAAGTTAAGGAATAGTTTACATTAATCCAAGGGCTAAGCCCTTAATTCGCAATAATCCAACCTAATTAACCTCATAAACACTCTTACAACTCAATTTAATCAATCATTTATTGAAAAGTGAATAATCTATTTGAATCTCAAGTAAATATAAAATACTGTGCTTTTATAATTAAAATTCGGGCTGAGAATGAGAAATTCTACAGCCTCGTTATGTTTTTGATGAATTAAATTAAGTATGAGGTAGTATGAAAGGTCAAAGAGGGCAAAGATTATTAGAGCTGGATGCTCTTAGAGGAATCGCTGCATTAGCAGTGGTTTGCTTCCATTATTTTTATCGTTACAACGGCATATATGGTCACGAAAGTTTGATCGTAGATTGGTCTCTTGTCGGAAAACTTGGCGTCGAGTTATTTTTTATGGTCAGTGGTTTTGTTATTTTTTGGACTCTAAATAGAGCAGATAAGCCTTTAGATTTTATTGTATCTAGATTTTCTAGGCTTTATCCTGCTTATTGGTGCGCACTATTAATTACATTTTTAATTGTTTCGTTTTATGGCCTCCCAGGAAGGGAAGTATCTTTACGTGATGCATTAATAAATATTCTAATGTTTCAAGAATACTTAAAAATACCGCATGCGGATGGAGTTTATTGGACTCTTACAGTTGAGTTGACATTCTATTTTTGGATGTTTGTATTCTATCTTAGATCTAGCCTTGATAAAGCTGAGATACTATTTTCTTTTATAATTGGTTTTTCTATTTTGCATTCAATAGGCGTTATAGATATCCCCACACCTATATATAAAATTTTTATTATGAAATATCTTCCATTTTTTGTCGCTGGAATTTGTTTTTACAAAATAACAAATCAGGGCAATGATTTTAAAAGAAATATTTTTATCTTGCTTTTTTCTTTGCTATCGACTTCTGCGATATATTCTTTCAAGCATTTCTTGGTGTTTGCTGTTTTTTATATTGTATTTTATCTGGCTTTGTCAGGGCGCATGAGATTTTTGCAATTTAAACCGTTCGTTTTTATGGGTAGTATATCTTATTCCCTGTACCTTATTCATCAAAATATTGGCTACGTTATTATTAATAAGTTTTATGCAATGCAGTTTAATCCATTAATTGGAATATTGGTTTCTGTTATTTTGTGTATTGTTTTAGCAACAATTATATCTAAATTCATAGAAAAACCATCTTTAAAATATATACGCCATAGCTACAAACATAACAAGAAAATGCAGCGGATTGCCAAAAAGCTGACGCTTTTTAGCAATCGCTGATTTTGGCGTTATAAGCCAGTTGTAGCTACAAAGTTTAACTAAAGGAATAGTATGAAATCTGATGTTATCTTGCAAAGGTATATGGATCTGCCAAAGTTTCTATTCTTATTACAAAAAAGCTCATTGTTCTTGCCTAAAATGTCGATTTTCGATGATCATTTAGAGGGGGGGCTTACAGCCAATGATTATTTGTCATCCTCAAATGATGGTGCACATTTAGATGTTGCAATGAATGGCTTTGCTCCTCGGGTCAATGAAACAAAAGAGGATCGGGTAAGTCGTCTTGAAATGGCTAAAAAAGTAAGTGAAGAGATCGAACAGAGAACATTTAAAACTCCTTTTGGCGAGTACCAAAGAAATGATATAGATAAAGTATTTCCTCGATGTAGAGAGTGGATTTACGTAAGTTGCTGGCACAAATCTTTGCATGAATGTTCGGCTATGTGGTCACTTTATGGTGGTGACAACAATTCAGTTTGTATATTTACCACTGAGGAAAAACTTCTCAGTCAAGTTAACAATATTCAAGGTAATATAAATAAAATTGAATTAGAAGATGTTAAGTATATTAACCATAAAAGTGCAACGTTGAATTGTGGGGCTATCGAGCCATTTTTAGCTAAATCTTTACCATTCAGTTTTGAAAAAGAAGCTCGTTTGATAGCTTATGATCCTTGCTTAAATTTGAACTCAGCAGTAAAAAACGAAGCAAATGGAATAGAATTAACAATTACCTCTCTACCTGAGTTAATTGATAAAGTTGTAATATCTCCTAAAGCGGATGTTTGGTTTTCTGATTCAATAAAGCAACTTTGTGAGAGTAAAGGAATAAATGTTGTTACTAGCTCAACATTAAGAACAGAGCGTGTGACGAGCTTTTTTGGTGCTTTAGAACAATTGCAAGAAAAAGGCTTAGCAAAGATATAACAAGTGGACGGTGTCCACTTTTGCGGGTGAAGATCACGCATTACGGTTGTCGCGGTTTTTGCTAAAAATAAAAAGCCAGCAAAAACAGCACCAGTGTTTGCGGCGTTGAGGCTGTACAACTTCTCCCAAAAGAGCGTATTTCGCTCTTTTTGCAATCTGCCTAATTCTACAAAAAACAACCTTCAATGCGGTGATCGGTTGTGATCAAATAGTTATTATTCGTTTAGAGATAAACACGATAGCACTCTTTTAAAGTAAAGAAGAAAAGCTGATTTACTTGCCAACGTAAATTCATTTCGGTTGATTTTAATAGAAATTATTCCCGCTGTATTTCAATATATACTCTTCTAGATTGCAGTCTATTTATTTAAATAAGGTAGGCGATTAGGCGCTACTGATTTCACTCTCTTTAAAGTCAGGTTTAGTTGGATAAAGGAATGCTATGAAATAAAAGGCATCATAATCCTTAAGTATGTTTAGGATATTAAAATTAGATTGTTCAATATAATCTAATACTGCGCTAAGCATCTTTTGCATTAATATTAATGTATTGTGTGGTAATTAATCCTGCTTGTATGCCAACTTCTATCATTACGCCGTATTTGGCAGGTCGTATTATGCAAAGCTATTAAAAGCTGATTGTCATTTTTAAGGCATAGCAGAGTATTTTTTTGTCATGAATTGTTATGAAAGTAAGTCATCTATGAAGCTAAATAATTTTAAATATTTCAAAAGCAGATAGACTATAATCTTTACTCATTTTTATTCAAGAACCTATTATGTCCAAGCCTCACAACAACAGTAACCAACTTAAGTACCTGTCTGCTTATTCACCACAAGTACAGACGCAAATTCAAACCTTATTGGATCAGAATAAGTTAGGGGACTTTTTACTTAAAAAGTATCCTGAACAACACTCGATTAATAACGATAAATTATTACGTGATTATGTAATGGATATTAAAAACCGCTATTTACGTAAGTCTTCACCGTTGAGCAAAATTACTTACGATAAGAAGATTCATGTGGTGAATAATGCGTTGGGTTTACATACCTTTGTGTCGAGAGTGCAGGGCAGTAAGTTAAAGAGTAAAAACGAAATTCGCATTAGTGAAATGTTTAAGGTAGCACCAGAGCCGTTTTTGGAGATGATTGTCGTGCATGAGTTGGCGCATATACGTGAAAAAAATCACGATAAAGCCTTTTACCAACTGTGTGAGCATATGCTGCCTGATTATCATCAGTTAGAGTTTGAGATGCGTTTGTATTTAACGCAGTTAGAATTTAAAGGTGGGATTTATTAGATTTGAGGTTTGAGGGGCAAGGGACAAGGAGCAAGGGGCTAGATGATAGATGCTAGATTCGAGGGGCTAGATGCTAGATTCGAGGTTCAAGGAGCAAGGGACTAGATGATAGATGATAGATGCTAGATACTAGATTCGAGGTTCAAGGTGCAAGGAGCAAGGAGCAAGGTGCAAGGAGAAAGGTGCTAGATGTTAGGGGGTAGATTTCTCGAATCTCATACCTCATATCTCGTATCTTATATCCCTCACCTCATTCCTCAGTGTTTCTTAAATCATTTTGTAACTGCTTCATGCCTTGTTCCATTGAGACTAGGGCTTGGTAATTAAAGTCTTGTTTTGCGGCGTCTAGGTTAAAGTAATGGCTGGTGGATAACTGTTTAGCGACAAAGCGGGTCATGATTGGCTCATCTTGTTTGCCTGTTTTTAAATACCACCACTCTAATAGGGTGCCAACAAAGTATGCCAGACCACTTGGTACACGCGCGCTGACTTTATTTAAGCCAGCTACAGCTAAGATGTTATTGAGCATATCAGCCATTAGGATAGGTTGATCATTACTAATGAAGTAGGCTTTCCCAGCACACGCGGAGTTGTCTTCACTGAGTGTGACCGCCGCAATCAGGTGAGCATACACGGCATTGTCGATATAAGTGGTGTCCACTAGCTTATCTTTTTTACCTACCAGCTTTAGTTTACCGGCTTTTGCTCGCTCTATTACACGCGGTATAAGATGTGGATCGCCTGGACCCCAAATAAGGTGAGGACGTAAAGCGACGGTTTTAAGTGTTTCACTGTTAGCCTCTAAAACTTTTTGCTCTGCAACGGCTTTTGATAGCCCATAAAAGTTTAAGAATTGTTTGGCGTAGGGCTGAGATTCATCGATATAGTCTTCATCTTCACCTGCAAAAGTCACACTGGGTGTGCTGGTGTAAATAAACTTGTTAATCTTGTGCTGATGACAAGCTGCAATGATGTTTTCAGTGCCGACTACGTTGGGCTTGAAGTAACTCTCTTTATCTCCCCAAACACCGGCTTTAGAGGCCACATGAAATACCATATCGCAACCTTGCATTGCATCGATGACAGCTTGTTTATCTTGAAGGTCACCTTTGATCAAGGTGACACCTAACTCTTTGAGGTGAGGGTAGTTACCACGGGCAAAGCCAACCACTTTAATATCGACCGCACGTAAAAAACGACATAAAGCAGTACCTAAGAACCCGCCTGCACCAGTCACAAACACACAGTTTACCTGTGTCGTTAAACGCGTTAGCACAGCTTGTTGTTCTATTAAAAGTTCAGAAAAATTCAGGTTGGGTATCTGCATAGTTAACTCTGTTGTTGTGCCCAAACGGCTAATTTTTCACGGAATATTTTAGCGTTATGGCGAATATCCATAGGAAACTTCTTATGAATATAAAATAGGCTAATACCTTGAGTATGGCTATGTTTTTCAGCTAACTCTTGTAACTCAAAGAATAAACGTGAGTTATCAAGCTTGTTGTTGTCAGCGACTTCAATACAGACGGCTGGTGTTGATTTTCCATCTTTTTGTATTGTCACTAATGCACTGCGTTTAATACTTTTGTGGGTATTAAAGATGCGCTCACAGGGAATGGAGTAATAAGATTTAGCGTTTTGTAGATGATTAGATTCAACGCGATGTGCTTTACGGCCGCACATCCATAATTTACCTTGGTCATCAAGGTAACCTAAATCACCCATGCGATGCCTGATCTGATCGCCATCGTTAATCTTCGCTAATTCAGTGGCACTTTCACGACGATAATAGGTTGCACTCACTTGTGGGCCTTTTACTACAATCTCGCCAATTTCAAAAGCGGGTAAAGTTAAGTCCGAATGCCAGTTTTGGATAATATCTTCATCTATTTTGATAATGCTAATATCGACGTTATCAATGGCATAACCGACACAAATACCGCCACCTTGTTCAGTAATTTGTGCTGTTTTGAGCATCTGTTTACTACCCATTTTACTGATCGGTAATGATTCAGTTGCGCCGTAGGAGTTAATGACTTCTGCATTGCCTGTGAGCATTTCACTGAAACGGTTAATTGCGTCAATTGAAGCGGGTGCACCTGCAGATATGACGCGTTTTAAGCTGGGTAAACTATGTCGTTTGCTTTGTCCTGCTTTGCCTAATACTTCTAACAATGCTGGATTGGCAAATAGGTTAGTGCATTTGTATTTTTCAATGGCAGCAAAGATGAAGTCTGGATTAGCTTTAATGGGCTGACTAGCATCCATATCTGGCACAATGGAGGCCATGCCTAATGCTGGACCAAATAATGAGAATAGTGGAAAAGTAGCTAAGTCCATTTCACCGGATTTTATTTGGTAATCGTGTTTTAATACTTGGATCTGTGCTTCAAACATTCTGTGAGTATAAACCACACCTTTGGGAGTGCCTGTGCTACCACTGGTGAATAAGATGGCCGCTAGTTTATCTAATGGTGGTTCCTGCATTTTGAACAGGGAAGTACGCGGATATTTTTTTAATAAACTTGTGAGTTGTTTGCCGCCAGCAAGTGCAGGGCCGCCAACATTAATTACATGCTTAATGGTTTGCTTACCCCAAGCAAATAACAAACGTGCTAGCTGTGCCTTTGGGATACCGATAAAGGCTTCCGGTTGCGACTCTTCAAAGCATTGTTTTAAATTTTTAATACCCATACCTGGGTCAACTAAAATAGGCACAATACCGGCTTTGAATAATGCAAAGGTTAAGTTAAAGAAAGCAATGCTGGGTGTCACCATTAATACTGCTTTTGTGCCGGGTTTAAGACCAAACTCGGTTAAAGCAAAGGCGATATCGTCACTTTGTTGGTGTAACGTTTTAAAGTCTATCTCTTGATAGGTGAGGCCACTGCGTGTGTTTTGTTGCACACTGACGGCCAATTTATCGGGGATTTTTTGTGATGCTGTGACTAAGTGGCGACATAAGTTTCCTTTTGCCGCCTTAGCTTGTTTTTTAAGACTTCGTTTAGAAGGTTTGGTGTTGGCCATTTATGGGTTTGTCGCCATAAATTTCTGCACAATGTTAATCACTTCATTACTGGCATCTTCCAGTATGTAGTGACCACAGTCTGCAAATTCATGTATATCTGCATGAGGCATTTTTTGTTTCCAAACATCTAAAAAGTGTTTATCAAATACAAAGTCTTGTAAGCCCCAACAGATTACAGTTGGTACTTTTTGAAACTGTTGCAAGCTGTTATCGATACTTTCAACTAACTTGTAGTTACGGTCAGTTTTCACTAATGGAATATCCTGTACAAAACGTAATGTTGAGATACGGTTTTTCCAAGAGTTAAATGGCGCAACATAGGCTTCACGGATAGTTTTTGGCATTGGCTTACGCTTCACACCGACATAAGAGGCGATTGAAGAGAAAGCGTTTAAGCCACGCACTAATGCGGTACCTAAATAAGTATTCCGGCAGATCCAAAGTGGCACCGGGAATTTCTTAGTGCTTGGTAGATTAAAGGCAGCAGTGTTCAACACCACTAAACGTTTAATTCTTTCAGGGTAACGCGCTGCATAGCCCATACCAATCATACCACCCCAGTCATGAACCACTAGAGTGATGTTTTGTTTAATATCAAGGTGGTCTAACAGTGACTCTAGGTCATTAATACGCTGATTTAAGGTGTAGTCGTAATCTTTGTCTGATGGTTTATCAGATAAACCACAACCGATATGATCCGGTACGATACATTGATATTGATGACTAAGTTCCGTCACTAAGTTGCGGTAGTAGAAAGACCAGCTTGGATTACCGTGTACCATCACAACAGGTTCGCCTTTACCTTCGTTTAGGTAGTGGTATTGTTGCCCATTAAGCTTTAAAAAGTTACGTCTAAAAGGGAATAAACTATCAAAATTCATCTTACCACTCCAATCCAAGCATCATGCAGTTCAATCCACTGCCTATTCCTAAAAAGCTGACTTTGTCGCCTTTTTGTAAAAATCCATTTTCATCGGCTAATGCCGCAGTGACAGGTAAGGATACCGTGCCCATGTTGCCCAAATATTGATAAGTGGGATACTCTTTTTCAGATGGAATATTAAGTGCACTTAACACTTGTTTTTGGTTCGCTGAACCTACTTGGTGACAAATCACTTTATCAACACTGTCCACTGACCATTGTTGTTGTGATAAGAAGTCTTTCCAGGTGTCTAATGCTAGCGCAACCCCTTCTTTAAGCAGCGGCACAGCATTGGTGCGCATAAATTCACGGTGTAATTTAAGACCAACTTCCTGTAGTCCCCATTTACACAGGTCATGATGTTCTGGTGCAGATAAGTGGCTTGCACCTAATAATTTATGCTGACGTTGATTGTGTAAAGGCAAGCTGCCGTCTGTTAATAAAACTGCAACTGCGCCTGAACCACCGGTTAATGTCGCCAGTGATTGAGAAAAGTTTTGAATACTTTGGTTTGAAAGCATGTTGTCGATAGTGATATCAACAATGTGCCGTGCAGATTCACAAGACACCACTAAACCAGCCTTAATTTGACCAAGTTCAATGCGGTTTGCAATATCTAAAATACCTGATAACACACCTAAACAGGCGTTACTGATATCGTAAATAGCAGTGCTTTTATTAACACCTAATTCGGCCGCAATACGACATGCAGTAGCAGGCTCGTGTTGATCACGACATACGCCTGTGTAAACCACAGCACCAATATCGTCGACGTTCACACCTGTCTCGTTTAATGATCTTTTAGCTGCTTCGATGGCACCGTCGGATAGACGATGGTCTTTAGGCCACCATCTTCTTTGTTCAATACCTGTTAGTGCCGCAAGTTGTCCTGTTGGGATGCGCAATTTTTGATACAAAGGTGCAAGTCTAGATTCCAATTCTGAACTTGAGACCACTTCAGGGGCTAATTCATAAGCCATACTATTGATATAAACGCGGGAATATTTCATTAAACTGTAATTTTTCTCTTTAATTTTTTAAAAAGGACTTTTTAAATCAACCCTCAAACCGGAGCGCTAGATTACCGTAAATTGTTCGGTTAACAAAGTCCAATCAAGGTTGTGAATCTAATAACCGCTGATTTTTTGCAAAAGCGTTTACTTTTTATTCTTTTAGGGGCTTATTTTTCGCCATGTAACTCAGCCATTGTCGTGGTATCTGCATCTTTTTATAGATGTTATTGGAAATCGGTAAACTTTCTTGGTTAATCTTACTGGCTAATATTTCTGCAAGCAAAGGTGCACTACATAATCCTCTAGAGCCTAAACCCGTGATCAGATAAGCGTTAGGTAAAATAGGCAGTGTTAAATCTATACTTTTACCTGCCTGATAATCTTGTTTAAGTTGATCATAATCTGTTAATTCACCTAGATAAGGAAAGTGATCACGTGTTGTTGTCCGCGTTGCGACATGTGCTTGATCATTAGTAGTGATAGTGTCTACCCAAGTTTGATCTGAAATACATTTTTTAAGTTTTTGATGGTTTTCTTGCTGTTCAATTTCACGGTATTCAACACAGTCGTCGTGGCGTTTGAAGGTCGCGCCCATGCAATGTTCGCCGTGCATAGCGGGGGTTAAGTAACCTTCATGACATAGCGTCAGCTTTAAATCACTGAGATCTTCCTTACTTGGAATATGGCTCACTTGGCCTCTTGCTGCAGATAAAGGCACTGCACGGCATTGGCTAAACTTAAGTGTGTCCATACCTGCGGCGATTACAATGCATTGATGTTTGGATGTTGATGTTTGGTGTTGAACTGTAGTTACAGTTGTTAATGCCCAATTACTGGAGGTATCCGATGATTGCCGTTCAACATTATCGACACGACAACCGCAATGTATGTGTACATTAGGGTATGTTGTTAATAGTGCGATTAACGAGTTAATTAATTCTCTTGGGCTCAACCAGCCTGCAGCTGGGTAATATAAACTTTGTTGGCCAATGGGTAATCCTGCTAATTGATCTGTTTGTTGCTCTGTTAACCATTTTACTAATTTATTGGGCAGCTGTGCTTGGTTGATATTAGTTAATTTTCGATGTGCAATTTGGTCGTAAGCAAGTTGTAATAATCCATTAAACTGGTGAGAAAAGGGCACCTGTGAATCAAGGTCGTTATAAAAATTTAATGCGTATTGATAAGCATTAGTGAACAACTGACTAAGTTCATCATGTTGTTGATTAAGTAATGGGTACAACGCGCCCTGTAAGTTGCCAGAAGCGCCTGCCCCTAGTGTTTCATCTGCGCAATATACAGTGACCTTGTTACCCCGTTTAGCAAGGGACAAAGCAGTGCATAATCCTGCAATGCCACCCCCTATGATGGCCACATCAGTTTGCTGAGGTGGTTCTTTTGGAACTTGTTCCACTTCGATTGCCTGTACAACTCCCACCAACATTTCACGCTTTTTGCCATAACCTTTTCGTTTTGACATAGTAAAGCCTGCGTTGATTAAGGCGCGGCGTACAAACCCTGCCGCGGTAAAGGTTGCTAATGTGGCGGTTGGTTTACTGAGTTTATACATTTTTTCAAATAAAGCTTGGTGCCACATGTCAGGGTTTTTATGTGGGTTGAATCCATCTAGATACCAAGCGTCAGCAATGCCTAATGCGCTACCAGAAAGATTATCGATCTGCTGGTTAATATCGCCGAACCAAAGGTCTAAGAGTATTTCGCCTTGGTTAAATGAAAGGCGGTGACAACCCACTAAGGGTAATGGATATTGTTTGATCAACTCTTCAGATAAACCTGAAAATTGTTTAAATTTAGCAAGTGTTGTTTGTAGTGCTTCTATCTCTAAAGGGTATTTTTCAAAGCTAATAAAATGTAAACGTTGTAACTGTGAACTAGGATTGTTTTGTTTAAATTGGCTAAATTTTAACGCTGTTGTGAGGAAGTTTAAGCCTGACCCAAATCCTGTCTCTAAGATGCAAAACTGTTCAGAATGAAAGGTTTGCCATCTTTTTTCTATGTCGTTACCAGCAAAGAATACATATTCAGATTCATCGGCACCATGATCATTATTGAAGTAAATATCATCAAATTGTGTAGAAAATGGCTCTGACTGATCTGACCAGTCAAGTTGTGCATGGTTAATTATATTGTTTTTGTCTTGAGACAAGTTATATTCCTTGTATATTAGATCATAAGTTAAAACTGTCAGGTTGATTTAGGATAAATCACTTCACACTTGATGATCATATAATTAGTCCCTCAAGCAATAAAGGCTTAATAATGAAAAGAGCAGTAATTACAGGTATTGGCATTGTTTCTAGTATTGGTAACAATAAAGATGAAGTTTTAGCATCACTTAAAAGTGGCCAGTCGGGCATCACATTTTCTGAGCAATTTAAAGAAATTGGTATGCGCAGCCAAGTTTGGGGTGATTTAAAAATCAATCCTTCAGAGCACATTGACCGTAAAGTAATGCGTTTCATGGGTGATGCAGCAGCATACACATATCTTTCAATGCAGGAAGCGATTGAAGATGCGAAATTACCTGAAGAGATGGTTTCTAACATTCGTACTGGTTTAGTCGCAGGTTCTGGCGGCGGTTCTTCAAAAAACCAAGTTGACGCATGTCAAATCATGAAAGACAAAGGTGTTCGTCGTGTTGGTCCTTACATGGTACCGCGTACGATGGCGAGTACGACTTCAGCATGTGTTGCGACACCGTTTAAAATCAAAGGTATTAACTACTCAATGAGTTCTGCTTGTGCAACAAGTTCTCACTGTATTGGTCATGCCCTTGAGCAAATCCAACTTGGCAAGCAAGACATCGTTTTCGCTGGCGGTGGTGAAGAGTTAGATTGGACAATGGCCTGTGAGTTTGACGCAATGGGCGCATTATCTAGCAAGTACAACGAAACACCTGAAAAAGCATCTCGTACATACGATGCAAACCGTGACGGTTTTGTTATCTCTGGCGGTGGCGGTATGGTTGTCGTTGAAGAGTTAGAGCATGCACTTGCTCGTGGCGCTAAAATCTATGCTGAAATCGTAGGTTACGGTGCAACTTCAGACGGTTACGATATGGTTGCGCCATCTGGTGAAGGTGCGGTACGTTGTATGCAACAAGCACTATCAACAGTTGAAGGTAAAGTTGACTACTTAAACACTCACGGTACGTCTACGCCAGTCGGTGATGTGAAAGAGTTAGAAGCAATCAACATCGTATTTGGTGAAAATGCACCTAAAATCAGTGCAACAAAATCACAAACTGGTCACGCACTAGGTGCAGCTGGTGTTCACGAAGCTATCTACAGCATGTTAATGATGGAAAATGACTTTATCTCAGCCTCTTGTAATATCGATGAAGTTGATGAAAAAGCGATTAACCTGCCTATCGTTAAAAACAAACCTGAGCCAGCTAAACTAAACACTGTTATGTCTAACAGCTTTGGTTTTGGTGGTACAAACGCAACATTAGTATTCAAACGTTACGAATAAGTTTTTACTAATGAGATTAAAAAAGGAGCTTTGGCTCCTTTTTTTTGGTTATAGGGAATGCCTCATTGCATTTGTAACTCTACTTACATCTTCAACTAAGTTATCATTCTGCGTCAAATCTCAGTTAACTAGCTTATACAGTTAAAGAAAATAGGTTAAGTGGAAATAAGATGAAAATTTATATCGACGAAAATATGCCACACGGCAGATCATTTTTTGAATCTTTTGGTGAGGTTATTACCTTTTCTGGACGCGATGTAACTGCGCAACAGATTCAAGATGCAGATATATTATTAGTTCGCTCAATCACTAAAGTGAATGAATCTCTTCTGGCGTTAAATAAGCAAATCCAATTTGTTGGTACAGCTACCATTGGTACTGATCATATTGATATTGAATACCTACAATCGAGAAACATTGCATTTAGTAGTGCGCCTGGTTGTAATAAAATATCCGTAGCTGATTATGTGTTAAGCGCTTTGTTAGTGATGATTGAACAAGGTCAATTGTCTTTATTAACACAAAATGTTGCCATTGTTGGTGCTGGTAATACAGGTACAGCGGTTTATGATTGTTTAACAGCGATTGGGATTAACTGTCTTTTATACGATCCACCTTTGCAATTGGCAGGCGATCCACGTGAGTTCTGTACTTTTGAGCAGGTATTAACAGCGGATGTGATTTCTCTGCATGTGCCAAAAACTCTGATTGGCGAACATAAAACCTTTCATTTGTTCAATCAATCTGTGCTTGAAAAACTGAATTCACAACAAATATTGATCAATGCATGTCGTGGTGAGGTAATTGATAATAAAGCCTTATTAGCACTTGCCATTAAAGGTAACATACCTCGTTTAGTATTAGATGTATGGGAAAATGAGCCTAATATTGATAAAGCACTTTTACCTTATGTGGCATTAGCGACACCGCATATTGCTGGTTATAGCTTAGATGGCAGAGCACGGGGTACAGAGATGTTATATATTGCACTGTGCCAAAAACTACAAGTGCCGGTTACTTTAAAAAGTACTGACTTCACTGAAAAAGCAGCAATTAGTGATATAAGCATTGATGCAGAACTGTCACCAGAATTACTAAAATCATTGGTACATTTAATATATGATGTACGCAGAGATGATGCTTTATTTAGAAAAAAAGTAAATGAAGTGAACGGTTTTGATAATATGCGCAAAAATTATCCAGAAAGACGAGAACTGTCTACCTTAACGGTGACAATGTCGGATAAGTGGCAAATTTCGCCACAAATAATCGATTTAAAGAAAATTGGTTTTACTGTTAAAAACAAATAAAAGGTCAACATGAACAAAGAATACAATATTGCATTAATCGGTGAGATTGATGGTTGCATCGAAACAACGTTAGAAGTGTTATTAAAACGTGATTTCGCAATTAATAATATTTTCCCAATCAGTAGCAGTGAGTGTGATACCACTTCGGTTATGTATTCAGGTAAGCCTGTTGATGTTGTTGAGTTAGAAACATTCGACTGGCAACAAGTTGATATCGCTTTATTCCTGTCGGATAGAGAGATTGCAGCGACTTGGATCCCTGTAGCGAAAGAGCATTGTGTGGTGATTGATATCAGTGGTTACTACCTTGAATCACCTGAAGTGCCTTTAGTACAAGTGGGTGTTAACGATGATGATATCGCACGTTACAGTGACGCTAATATCATTGCTATTCCAAGCCCTGAAACGGCTCAGTTAACCTTAGCAATTAAACAAATTCATCAAGAAGTGGGTATTAAGCGTGTGACTGTTGCAGGTTATCAATCAGCTTCTACCATAGGTAAAGAGGGTGTTTCCGCTTTAGCTGGCGAAACGGCACGTTTATTGAATGCTAAAAGCATTGAGCAACACAAATTTAAACAGCAAATTGCGTTTAATGTGGTGCCACAAATTGACGAGTTTAATGAAGATGGTATTGATTTTTCTGAATTACGTTTAGCAGCTGAAACACGCCGTTTGTTAAATGACCCAGAAATGGTGGTTTCAACGACTCAGGTTGTTG
Source organism: Psychromonas sp. B3M02 (assembly GCF_003318165.1). Lineage (GTDB taxonomy): Bacteria > Pseudomonadota > Gammaproteobacteria > Enterobacterales > Psychromonadaceae > Psychromonas. The sequence continues at coordinate 32,289 of NZ_QOCB01000032.1, read as the reverse complement.
TTCCTATGTTTTATGGTTGTTCTCAAGCTGTACATGTTGTTACACATTATCCAGTAGAGCTAGAAGAGGTGGCTAATGCACTTCACCATAGTGATAACATTGTATTAGCAGGTTCAGTTACTGAATATGCCAATATGATTGATGATGTTGTTGGTAATGTTGAAGTACACGTGGGTCGTTTACGTAAAGATACCTGTGATGCAGCAGGCATCAATATGTGGGTATCAGCGGATAATGTCCATTATGGCATTGCTACCAACGCTGTATTGGTAATGGAAAAATTAGCTTACACCTATTTATAATAAGATAGGTTAAGTGTTACAGTGGGCTAGATCGCAATTCTAGCCTACACGCTTGTTTTATAAGATCATCTTTTGCTTGTCCTGGTTTATTATAATTATAATATTTTGCAATTCCCTTACAAGGATCGTTTATGAATCGCATGTTACTTGCTGTTGTTTCTTGTCTTCCATTATTATTCAGTGCGCACAGTGCACAAAGTGTTGAGTTAGTTGGCCCAAATGATGAGCCACAAGTTACCCCATCATCGGTGTCGGTGACTGCTCCGAATAATACAACTCCTGTTCGTTATGGTCCTGTAACAGCAAACGAAACATTATGGTCGATCTCTAATAAATTACGCCCTAATAACAATGTTAGTGTGTATCAAACATTAGTTGCTATCTATAAAACCAATCCAACTGCTTTTCGTAATGGCGACATCAACAAAATCATTGCTACCTCGGTGATTGATGTACCTAGTTTAGCGGTTATTTCCCAACAAACTAACGCTGAAGCTTTTCGTTTATTAAGAATAACCAACACGCCTGCTGCGCCTGCAGTAAAACCCGCGACACCTGTGGTTCCGGAGAAGGTAGAGCCAACTGTAGAAGAACTAGCTCAAGCTGAAGCAGGGGCTGAAGAGATTGAAACTGTAGCAGAAGAAGGGCAAAAAACTGCACCAGAAACAACTAACGCAACTAATGAACAGTTACTGAAACTTGAACAAGAGTATGCGGCGCTTAATGAACAGTTAATTCAAGCAACAGAATCTAACCAACGTTTAAAATTAAAATTACAGCCTTTAAGTGACCAAATACATACGCTATCTGAACAAGTTGAAGAAGATATCAATGTACAAATAGAGTTGCAGGCATTGATTGACCAATATAAAGCTGAGATCGAAGCTTTTGAAGCTCCACCTTTTAGTGGTCCTGGTTTGTTAAATCAAATTCTCAGCTCTATTACTGGCTCAGCCTCTACGTTATTGTTAACTATTCTTTCTCCGCTTTTACTGTTAACAGCCTTATTCCTGTTAATTTTACGTATTAAATCAAAACGAGAATTAGCATTAAAAGAGCAAGAGCTTGCTGAGTCAACGGCGCTGTTAGAGGAAGAAGATAATGAGTTTGATTCATTATTTGCCACTGACGTTAGTGAAGAAGAGCCTGAACCAAAGGAAGATGATGCAGATTTAACGATTATCGAAGAGCAAGTGTCAGAAGAAGATGAGCTAACAACTAGTACTGACACAGAGTTAATTGAAGATGAACATGCATCAACTATCGAAGATGAACTTGATATCGACATTGATGCGGTTATTAATGGCGATGATGAAGTTATTGAATTATCTGAATCGGATTTAGAGTTAGACGAAGAGACATCACAGAGTGATTTGGATTTAGCGGCACAATGGGAATCTGAACTTGCAGAGTTAGAAACAAATGACGAAGAGCAAGTGGATCTAGATGAGTTTGATTTTGATTCAGTGGATCAAACACCTTTAGAGCCAATTAAATTAGATGAAGTGGAAGCTGAATTAGAAGCGAGCACTGATGATCTTACTATTGAAGAAGAGTCTCAACCTGAAGCAATTCCTGAAGTTGAAGAGCTGTTAACTGAGACAAGTTCAGAACCGTCAGCTGAAGTAGAATCTGCAACAGATTCTAGCTTAGATGTTGAAGAAGAATCGCAACCTGAAGCTATTCCTGAAGTTGAAGAACTATTAACAGAAACAAAGCCAGAACCGTCAGCTGAAGTAGAACCTGCAATAGATTCTAGCTTAGATGTTGAAGAAGAATCGCAACCTGAAGCAATTCCTGAAGTTGAAGAGCTATTAACAGAAACAAAGCCAGAACCGTCAGCTGAAGTAGAATCTGCAATCAATACCAGCCTAGATGTTGAAGAAGAATCGCAACCTGAAGCGATTCCTGAAGTTGAAGCGCTATTAGATGAAACGGCTGCAGAGAATGAATTACTAGCAGAAGCTGAACCAGAAACGCCACTAGACAGTGATGCATTATTAACAGAAAGCGATGCAGAGGATGAAACTGCTGCTGAAACAATGTCTGATATTGATAAGCTGTTAAGTGAATACCCTGAAGACCTTGAGTTATCTGATGATGAACAACCACTAGATCTAGAACAGTTATTAGCGGAAAGTAGTTCAGAACTTGATGAAGAGTTTGAAACTGAAACAGAGATTGATGATCAGCCTGAAGCTGAGCTTGATACTGAAGATACGTTAGATTTAGAAGAGTTATTAGCAGAAACTAGTTCAGAGGTTGAGGAAGAGCTTGAATCTGATATTGCCCAAGCTGCTGCTGAACATGCAAAACAAGTTGAAGATGACAGTGATGAACTGGATTTTACCGACCCTGATACCTTAGCTAAACAATTAAGCAGTAATGCATTTAATGAGGAAGCAGAGTTACCAAAATTCGATAAATCTGATGATAAAGGATTTATTGATATTGATACCTTGCTTACCAATGACGATGGGCAAGACCTCACTGAAGAAGAGTTTGATTTAGACTTTGGTTTAGATGAGTTCCCAGATGTGGTGGAATCCTTTGCTGAGTTTGATACCGATGCCGATGGCGTTGCTGCTCAATTAGATTTAGCGAGAGCTTACTTAGAAATTGACGAAAAAGAGAGTGCTAAAACTATCTTAACGGAATTACTAGAGAACGCACCTGAAGACAAACTTAAAGAGGTTAAAAAACTGTTCGATAAAATCAGTTAATCACCTTACTTTAAATAACAGCTAACAGTTATTTTCATGTGTTACCTAAGCCAGCTTTGCTGGCTTTTTAAATTGGAAAGAAATATATGCGCCCAATCATCTTAGATGTAGCCGGTTATCAATTAACAGCAGAAGAACAAGAATACTTAGCTCACCCATTTGTTGCAGGTGTTATTTTATTTACACGCAATTTTGATAATGTGGTGCAATTAAAAGAGCTAGTACAACAAATTAGATTTTATGCCAAACAACCGATTATTGTTGGTGTTGACCATGAAGGAGGGCGCGTACAACGTTTTCGTGAAGGGTTTACCCATTTACCTGCTTGTGGTGATTTGTTATCTAAAACTAATTCATTACAAGAAACGCTATCTTTAGCGAAAGCTAGTGCCTTTGTGATGGCCAGTGAATTAATTGCTTGTGATATCGACTTAAGTTTTGCCCCAGTGTTAGATATCAATGGTATATCAGATGTCATTAGAGAGCGTGCTTTTAGTGATGATAAAAAGCAAGTTACTGAAATCGCATCGGCTTACATCGATGGAATGAAACTCGCAGGCATGGCATCAACGGGTAAACATTTCCCTGGGCATGGCAGCGTAAAAGCAGACTCCCATATCGCTTTACCCGTAGACTCACGATCCAAACAAACTATTTTTGAACAGGATATGTTACCGTTTAAAAAGTTAATTGCAGCGCAACAATTAGATGCCATTATGCCATCACATGTGGTCTATTCAGAGTGTGATGATTTACCCTGTGGCTTTTCTGATTATTGGTTACAACAGGTATTAAAAAAACAGCTAGGTTTTAAAGGTGCCGTGATCAGTGATGATATTTCTATGCACGGAGCAAGCTTTGTAGGCGATCACCTATCCCGTGCGGAAGGGGCATTGTCTGCAGGGTGTGACTTTATTCTGGCTTGTAATGATGCCGCTGCTGCTATGACCATTTTAGATGGGTTATCAGTAAAACCCACTGAGAGTTTGACCTTAATAAACGCGTTATCGGCGAACAAAGAGAAACAAGTTATGCCGTTAATTGAAAATAAATTGTGGCAACAAGCGAAACAATCAATAGATCAATTTAATGAAAAATACTAATTCTCTGGTTTGTTTTCACAAACATAACAGTTATTTACAGATTTTATACGCTAAATTAGATACGGTAGTTAGATAAAAATAAGGTAACATTACAGAAAACAACGTAACAGATTTCATAGAAAAGGTGGAAACGACAATGATCATCTATTTACATGGCTTTGATGCAACGAGTCCAGGTAATCATGAAAAAGTGATGCAATTAAAATCGATTGATCCAGATGTACGCTTTGTGCATTACAGCACTATTCACCCTAAACAAGATATGGCTCATATATTGAAAGAGGTTAATCACCACATTAATAATAGCGAGGACAATGCACCTTTAATTTGTGGTGTTGGCTTAGGCGGCTATTGGAGTGAGCGTATCGGTTTTTTATCTGGCATTAAGCAAGTGATCTTTAACCCTAATTTACACCCTGAAGATAACATGGTGGGGCGTATTGAGTGGCCAGAAGAGTATTTTGATATTGATACTAAATGTGTGGATGATTTTAGACGTGAAAACTCAGCGAACTGCCTATGCATTTTATCAACTGTGGATGATGTATTAGATAGCGAAGTGAGTAATCATGAGTTAGCCAGTTATTACCCGATTATTTTTGATCAAACTCAAGGGCATAAATTCACTGATATCACTGCACACCTTCAAACAATTAAAAAATTTAAAGGCGAATAACTTAATTCATTGCTTAATTCGATCAGATTTTTGTCTGTAAAACAGCTAAACTGATCGAAATCCCCTATATATCGTCAGGATTTAAACAGATAAATTTAAACAATCTTACTTCATTCACAATCATGGATAAAAAAAGGTGACTTGAAGCCCATTTTTTTATAATCTTTCCTTTTTAAAAGTACAACCTAGATCAAGTTTTTCATAAAAACGATATTTGAATATACCAAACATCATTTTTGTAAAAAATTTAATTTATGAGGACGTTATGAAAAAGATAGTAATAGTTGGTGGTGGTGCTGGCGGTTTAGAGTTAGCCACAAAATTAGGTAATAAGCTTGGACGTAAGAAAAAAGCACATATTACATTGCTTGATAAAAATAGTACCCACCTGTGGAAACCTTTGTTACATGAAGTAGCAGCAGGATCTTTAGATGATGGTATTGATGCAGTCAGTTACCGCGCCCATGCAACAAACCATTCATTCAACTTTAAACTGGGTGCAATGCGTAATCTTGATCGTGTTAAGAAAACTATCACTATCGACCCTTTATACGATGCAGAAGGTTGCATGATCTTACCTGAAAGTCATTTAGAGTATGACATTCTAGTGATGGCTTTAGGTAGTGTAAGTAACGATTTCAACACCAAAGGTGTAGGCGAACATTGTATCTTCTTAGATAGCCCACAACAGGCTAAGAAGTTCCATCACCGCATGTTAAATAAATATTTACAACTTGGTGTGAAAGAAACTAATTCGGTTAATGTTTCTATCATTGGAGCGGGTGCTACAGGTGTAGAGCTGTCTGCAGAGTTATATAACTCCCTTAAACAAGTTTCTAGCTACGGTTTCTCACATATTAAAAGTGCCGATTTACGAGTGAGCTTAATTGAAGCAGGTGACAGTATTTTACCTGCACTACCAAAACGTATTTCAGCATCTGCACACCAAGAGTTAGTGAAATTAGGTGTAGATGTTCGTACTAATACTATGGTGACCGAAGCTAATGAAGAGGGGTTACTTACTAAGTCAGGTGAGTTGATTAAAGCCGATTTGATTGTTTGGGCTGCGGGTATTAAAGCGCCTGATTACTTAAAAGAGTTAGCTGGTTTAGAAACGAACCGTATAAACCAATTAATCGTTAAACAAACCTTACAAACGACTTTAGATGACGACATTTATGCCATTGGTGACTGTGCAAGTTGTGCATTGCCTGATGGTGGTTTTGTGCCACCACGTGCTCAATCTGCGCATCAAATGGCAACACAAGTGGGTAAGAACATCATTGCTACTTTAAATGGTAAAGAGTTAACTGACTACAAATACACTGATTATGGTTCATTAGTTTCTTTAAGTAACTACAGCACAGTAGGTAGCTTAATGGGGAACTTAATGAAAGGCTCTATGATGATTGAAGGGCGTTTAGCTAAGGTTGTTTACGTTTCTTTATATCGTATGCACCAGGTTGCTCTACACGGTTATATCCGCACTGGTTTAATGACTTTAGTAGAAAAAATTAACCGCGTATTACGTCCTCGCTTAAAATTACACTAATCAATACCTGTTGATTCGCTAATAAAAATGCCTCACTTGTTGAGGCATTTTTGTATCTGTTAATATGTCATTATTGTTTAAAACTATCCCGCAAGTGCTTACTTTTAAATACGTAAATCGTTGCCCAAGATACAATCACTAACTGTAATGATGCAGACACAGAGTATTGAAAATGCTCCAATGTCAGGTAATACAGTTGTAGTAATAAGTCCGCTAATAAACTCATCACCATTAAATAATAGCAAGCGGGCCAAATAGTGATTGCCCATTTTTTTTGTGCATGACGACGGCCAGAGATTAAAAACACCAGTACTGGTAAAAAACCTACTAATAGCCCAGTGTAAAAATGCATCTGTTCAGGGTAAAAAAGCATCAGTAACTTATCACCTGTTTGTTGTGATGCCAGCGAGATGATAAGTAATATCCAAGTACGAGATAAGAAAAATAGTAGGTAAATAAACAGTGGCGGCGTTTTTAGATCGCCCGCTTCAGTATAATGTTTAAGGGCGTATAGACGTGTTTTCATTTTTAACTCTTTTAAATACCATTTAGCAGAAAGATCATAATCAAAATGCTAAATGGCATACTGTTAATACACTAGAGTGTAAGGTTCTAATTACTTAATATAACATTGTGTGCAGTACACAAAACGACTTTGAGGGTCATTAATTCGTGAGATAAAGTTTGCTTGCTGTTCAATGTCAGTAAATAATTTAACCAAGGTAGGTTGGGTGATGACACCACTTGGTAGATATTTAATAGACTTAGCAAATAATTGATTAAAGAATACTTCTTTAGAAGATAATCTTGGCTCAATAGAGATAACATCAAAGTCATCTAGGTCTGCTAATTGTGCAGCCTGTTGTACGGCGTATTGCAGGCCACCTAATTGATCAACTAGGCCGTTTTGTACACCATCAACACCAGTCCAAACACGACCTTGCGCGACTTTATCAACATCTGCTAAGGACATACCTCGACCTTCAGAAACCACTTTTAAGAAATTAGCGTAACCATTCTCTATACCTAGTTGAAATATTTCAGCTAGCTGTGGATCTAATGCCTGTGTAATACCTATATTAGCAAGTGGGTTAGTGGCAACACCATCCTGTTGAATACCCATTTCATTTAGCGTTTTATCAAGTGTTGCAAACATGCCAAAGATGCCGATTGAACCCGTAAGGGTAGTAGGCGAGGCAATTATCTTATCGGCAGCAGAAGCTATCCAGTATCCACCAGAGGCAGTCACCGCTCCCATAGATACCACTACTTTTTTACCAGCATTTTTTAATGCCAGTACTTGTTGTCTGATATTTTCGGACGCAAAAGCACTGCCTCCAGGCGTATCAAGGCGTAGTACAATGGCTTTAATATGTGGGTTATTCTTAGCTCGTTTTAATAAAGCATTAAAACTCTTATCGGCAATGGTTGAGCCTGTATTAAGACCCGAGATGATCTCACCTGAGCCATGAATAACCGCAATTTGAGATTCTTCACCTGTGTATCTATAAAGGTCTGGCAAGGTACTTTGATAAGCGCGATAACTAATCATGCTTGGTTTACTATTCTGTGTTTGTTGCGCGTCATTAGCCATATTTTTAAGAAATTGATCATGGAATAACAAATTATCCACTAAGCCTACAGATAACGCATATTCACTCGTATCACCGTTCACTGCTTTTAACCCTTGTTTAACTTCCGCAAGTGTTGGGTTGATTGAGCGCTCGCTAATTTGTGGATTATTTTTACGCGCTAGTAATACATGGTCAATATAGTTCTGCCACAATTGGTTTAACCAATGTTGATTAGCAGTTTTACTGTATTCAGACATATGATCTTCAGTGTACGGCTCTACAAAGGATTTATAGGTACCTACTTTAAACACATGTGGCGTGATCAGTAGTTTATCCAGTAGGTCTTTAAAATAGAGACGATTGACTGCATAACCTTGTAATAAAACAAAGCCATTAGGGGGAAGGGTAACTTGATCAGCATAAGCGGCTAAATAATATTGTGTTTGTGAATAGTTATCAGCATAAGCATAAACTGGTTTACCTGCACTTTTAAACTGAGTAATGGCACTGCCAATATCTGTTAATTGGTTAATACTTGCTGCTTGTAAGCCTGATAACTCAAGTACTAAACCAGTAATATTTTGATCGTTTTTAGCATACTGAATTGTTTTAATAATCTCTTGTACTTCAAACTCCTCTGGCGCTTCATTAGCAAAGCCTGAAAGTTGTTTAGACACTTCTTGAGAGAAGTTCATTGGTTGCTTTTTCTCAACAATAAAGCCATTTAAGTCAAGACGTAGGTAAGAGTTTTCCGCTACTTCAATTTCAATTTCATCACCATCATAGGACGCGAAGAGAAACAGCAATATCATAATAAAAATGACATTCAGCAAGATTAATCGGATGGCATTAATAAACTTGAAGCTGTTAACGAGTATGGATTTGATAAGTCGGAATAAGAAAGCCATGGGATATCCTTGTCAAAGAAGGCGTTACAAAATTTAAACAAAAAAAAGCACTGATTACTAATATAATCAGTGCTTTCTAAGTAATAATCAATCTTTTAGTTTAAAAGCTTGAGGTATCAACAAATAGGCCAACTTTAAGATCTTCAGCTGTGTAGATAACTTTACCGTCAACTTCTACTACACCATCAGCAATACCCATTACTAATTTGCGCATAATTAAACGTTTCATTGTTATGCGGTAAGTTACTTTTTTAGCGGTTGGTAATACTTGGCCAGTAAATTTAACATTACCCACACCTAGTGCGCGACCTTTACCTGGACCACCGCTCCAACCAAGGAAGAAACCAACTAGTTGCCACATTGCATCTAAACCTAGGCAACCAGGCATTACAGGGTCATTTGGGAAGTGACATTCGAAGAACCATAATGCTTTATCGATATCTAATTCAGCGATTAATTCGCCTTTACCATGTTCGCCGCCATCTTCAGTGATAGAGATGATGCGATCTAACATTAACATGTTGTCTACTGGTAATTGACAGTTGCCTTCACCAAATAGCTCACCTTGACCACATTTAATTAATTCTTCTTTATTGTAAGAGTTTTTTCCCAACTCTTTTTGGGATACGGTTTTAGTCATAATCACTTTTCTTAAGATAATTGATAAGGTGAGGTATTAAAATGCAAATAATTAACACCACGAAATAATGAGCGCCATACTTTATATGAGCGGCTATAAACAATCAAGAATAATAAAAACCTATCGTTTAGATTTGTAAATCCTAATGAAAGATAGAGTGTTTTAGTCTAGAAAACAAGCCTATTGACGATTCTTCCATCTCTTCCTTGTTTGCTAACTCAATTCTGCAATTAATTGTTTTTATGATCTGTTCAAAGCTTTTATTTAATAATATTGGAAATGCTTGATGACAGTGGTTAATTGCGTGAATTAATAGCTTACCTTCTTCTATTAAGGCTAAAGAGTATTTATTCAAGGTCAGGTTAAGCATATTTGCTTTTGGCATCACGATAGTGACAGGGTCAGTTAATAACCCTAATTCAAATAAACGGGACACAGACTCAATTTTTTGATTGATCCCACCTATTGGTAACACATTACCATGTTGGTCCAAGGAGCCTGTGACAAACACGTCTTGTTTGACTGCGCATTTGGCATAACAAGAACTGACCGCCAGCAAAATGGCTAATGAGGCACTGTCACCATCACTTTCTTGGTAAGATTGCTCAAAGACCAAGTTACATGAGTAGGGGAAGGCACTGATATGGCTGAAAAAATGGTTAAGGTACCCTTGGACAATATGCGTACTCTTAGCATGAATGTTGCCCGCTAATTCTACTTTTCTTTCCACATCGATAATTTCACCATCACCGATCATATCACTTGCGGAGATTCTAAATACTTCACCAAACTCACAAGGGTAACCGAGTAGTTCTACGACGGACAAGCCATTTATTTGTCCTATCTTTTCGCCTGTTAGTTGTAGGTTTACTTGGCCTTCAATCACAGACTGTTCACTGTATTTTCGAGCCAGTGATTGCGCTTCATTGATCTCGTCAAAATAAGCACTTAAGTCATCTTCAGTAACACGCTTATTCTCTGTAAATAGATTAGCATAACGAATGGTTTGCTCGATAAACTCTAGGTCAAATAATAGCTGTTGCTGATGCTGGCACTCTATGGATAACGCATTCAATATAATCTGTAATGCTTTATCATTTAAGGGTGTTAAACCCAATTGTGCAGCTAGGTGCTGACAATAATGGATAACCGTATTAATAGAGGTTTGGTTAACCGGTACCTGGCTGGCTAATTCACAAAACAATGATGAGATTTGCGTATACTCAGGGTCAATTTGAATTAATTCTTCTAATTGAGCACGGCTCGCTACTAGTATTAATTTAATATTGATCGGTTGAGATTGTAAATCTGGCAACGCCTGTTTGGATTTATCTGCGTTAACAGCATCACTGGCTAATAGATAGCCTCGTTGTAATACTGACTTTAATTTAAACCACAAATTTGACTCAACTAATAAAGGGCTAATATTTAATACTAAAGCGCCATTATTAAAGGTATTCAATAACCCTTGTGATAAGTGCAGGGTATCATCTGCATTTAGTGAAGCACGGCCAAATAGGCTTTCTTGATTATAACTTAGCAAATAATCTACAGGCAGGTCATTGGGAATGACTTCTTTTAATACCTGCTGAGCATTTAACCAATAACGACTGTTTACCAATAATAAAGGTACAGGTAGCTTTAGATATTTTTCAATAATTGCAGTCGCATTTGTAAATAATGGTGAGAATGCAAGTTCACTTGGTGCAACATATTGCTCAATATATCCAGTAAATGCAGGCGTGCATTGTGATATTGATAAAGGTGTTGTCTTTTCAAGTTCAAGTTGTGTCGTGCTAGAGGCGTTGTCTAAAGTTACAGGGGAAATATTATTGGTCAAAATCTCTGCTCTAGTTAAGTAAAAGGAAGGCAATTTAGCATATACCTTCCTATAAAGTTAATAATAAATTAGATTTTATAATTTATACCCCTTAACTTTTTGTTGTTGATACTTTAATTCACATTCCGGACAACGTTGTTGAGTAGGGCACTCAAATAACGCTTCTGCAGTTAATTCAGTCTCGCAGTCGGAGCATAAGCCGTATAAGCCTAGTTCCATACCCTGTAAAGCAGCATCAATACTCTTGATCTGCATTTTGTAGACATTCAAAGAATGGCTCTCACTATGAATTAAACTATCGATCAATAGATCAGCATTCATTGCATCGACCTTGTCGACTAGGTCATTCAGATAAGGTTTTGAAGAGACGGCAAGACGGGTTTTTACCTTTTCTTTCACCTGCGAGAATTCTGCAAGTAAATGCGTTTTTAATTGTTGCTGTTGTTCTTGGGATATTGTTTGCATAACAGATGCCTCATTATTATGGTGATATTTTATAATAATGAGGGGGATATTAAAGTTATTGATTTGTATCAATAATAACAATTTTAAAGCAGGACGTGAGGGTTATTTTTTACCATTTTTGTTTATCTGCAAAGAGTCTGTCTAAGTCTTTTCTTTTTGCATCATCTTTCTGCTCTTGCGCTTGGTTCTCTGACGCAATTTTTTGCGCACTGGTTAAATGAGCGCTTAATTCATTTTTAACACTTTCTAACATTTGTTGTTTATGTTCTAAATCACTGTCTTTGTTTGGAAGATTATTTAATATTTTTAAAATCTTATCAGTCATCTGCTTCGCGGTATTATATTGCTTTTGTCCTTTTGCATCGTTAATACGCTTGATACTGATTTCAATATTAATTTTAAGTTGCATCATTTCTAACTGTTGGTTTTCTGAAACAAACAGATCTGTATTGATTTTCTGTTTAGCATGCTCAGAACGAAGGACTGCACGTATTTTTTTAGTCGCTTGTACAAGAGCCATCGCATCTTTATCGTTAGGTGGAACTTGTAAACTGCTTGGTGAAGGCGCGACATAATTTTCTTTGATTTGTTTTATTTGTGCTTCGGTGTCAGCGAAGTGCTCGCGATAACTCGCTGTGGTCGGAGAAATATTGATCATGATATAAAGTGCATTACGTATTCTATTTTTTAGGATAAGTAATAACGCCTTACTAAAAGGGATTTTTGTTGAAAACAACAACAGCTCATCCACCTCTGTAATAGTGGCATGTTGTTTCGAGACAGAAATACGTCGCTCTGTTTCCGCTTTTTGTTTGTACTGTTGAATAATGTTGTAACCGATCATTACAATCAGTAACAAACCAACTAAAGATATTATTAATGGATACAAGGTTTATGCTCTTTTTAAATTAAAAGTAAAGCAGGGCTTTAAACTCACCATGCCATTAAAAGATTATGGTAATCGTAATGTAAATAAACTGCCTGTGTTATCAGGTTTGTTTTTTAAACTGATACTGCCTGTTATTGCCTTTAATTTGTGTGCTTGTGCAATTTTTTTAGCAAACAGTAACCCTAAGCCACTGCGTCCTTTGTTGGCATTAAAAGTAGCAAACTCATCCTCATTAACGTTTAACATATAATGAGGGTAACCTTCACCATCATCCTCAACTTCAAAGAGTAAAAATTGATCTTGGTAATAGGCACGTATGATCACTTCACTTTTCGCATGGCGCAGTGCGTTAATTAAAATATCACTTAATAGATAACTGATTAAGTCAACATCATAATAGCCACGCAGGTTATTTTCAACTTTAACACTTAACTTGATATGGTGGCTGTTTAAATATAACCGGTTACGCTCTAAAACATCAGTGACTAGTTCATCCACTGCGTTTTCTTCAATCACTACGGGCAGTTGTTTTTTTTCTTCTCGGTATAAGGCTAACAGTTGCATTAACGTACTGTTAATACGTGATGTTTGATAATGTAAGTTAGATACTGATTTATGTTGAGTGGTAGTGAGGTTATCAGCTAGATCTAAGTCTTCAATGGATTGTAATACCATCGCTAATGAGTTTTTCATATCATGGATACTGGTGGCTAACATAGTACTAAAATCTAATTGCTCATTGTTTTTCATTATATCTCCATCAGCATAAAAGCAGTGCTATATCATTCTATCGATAAAAAAGCCAAGGTGTTAGCCTTTAACGCTTAATATTAAACAGCCCAAAGTTTGCAAAATAGTTACCACTTTATTGTTTTGTATCATTTTGTCGTTGAATTCTACCCTTTAAGGGTATTTATACAGGTATAGTAGTGGCTAAGAAAAGTATGACTTTGTTAATTTTAGAAGTCTGATAGAATAAAATGGAATAAGCATTAACCTAAACATAAGCTGATAACATTATGAAATTGCAACAATTGCGTTACATTGTCGAAGTACTCAATCATAACCTGAATGTATCTGCCACCGCTGAGAACCTATTTACCTCTCAACCAGGTATTAGCAAGCAGGTCAGAATGTTAGAAGATGAGCTAGGCATTCAAATTTTCGAGCGTAGTGGTAAGCACTTAACGAAAGTGACCCCTGCAGGGCAGGAGATCATCCGCTATTCGACGGAAATATTAGGTAAAGTTGAAAGTATTAAAGCTGTTGCAAATCAATATACTATGCCAGATCAAGGTAAGTTAAATATTGCTACAACCCATACTCAAGCACGTTATGCCTTACCAGAAGTGATCAACGGTTTTATTAAACGTTATCCTAAAGTGTCATTGCATATGCATCAAGGTACACCTACACAAATCAGCGAGTCTGTGGTGAAAGGTAAAACTGACTTTGCAATAGCGACTGAAGCATTACATCTATACCAAGATCTGATCATGCTACCTTGTTATCATTGGAATCGTTCTGTGATTGTGCCGAAGGATCATCCCTTAGCTAAAATTGATAAACTTACTATCGATGATATTGCTGAACATCCTATTGTCACATACATATTTGGTTTTACTGGTCGTTCAGAATTAGATGAAGCCTTTAACGCTGCCGGTTATAAACCTAATGTCGTCTTTACCGCAACCGATGCAGATGTGATTAAAACCTATGTGCGTCTAGGATTAGGTGTGGGTGTGATTGCAACCATGGCTATCAATGAAGATGATGACTTCTGTGTATTAGACGCCAGCCATATCTTTAAGTCGAGTTTAACCAGTATTGGCTTTAGAAAAGGGTCGTTTTTACGTGATTACATGTATGACTTTATGGTGCGTTTTGCACCGCATTTAACTCGTCCATTAGTTGAAAAAGCGATACAGCTTAAATACTCAGCGGAAGTGAACAAACTATTTGAGGATATTGAGTTACCGACTCGATAAATTTATTTGGTTTTATCCCTAAACCTAAAAACCCAAGGCATTGACCTTGGGTTTTTTATGTTCGTTTATCAAGTATTACTGATTCAGTTCAGCTAACAATGGCAAGATTTTACTGACCTTATCAAAGCACTCTTTATATTCACTTTGTGCATTTGAATCTGCAACGATACCTCCGCCAGCCCAGCAATATATTTTTTGCTGATGGCACACTAAAGTACGAATAGTAATACTACTGTCCATATCGCCATTACCATTAACGTAAGCGATGCTGCCACAATATATATGACGTTTAAACTTCTCTAGTTCACAGATCACTTCCATGGCACGAATTTTTGGCGCACCAGTGATGGAACCGCCAGGAAAACAAGCTCTTAATAGATCTTCAGTACTATATCGTTTTGCTAATTCACCAGTGACTGTACTCACGAGGTGATGAACAGCAGGGAAGCTTTCAATATCAAACAATTTAGGTACAGCTACACTGCCAGCAGCACTAACTCGACCAATGTCATTGCGTAATAGGTCTACAATCATTAGGTTTTCTGCCTGATCTTTTTCAGAGTCTTTTAATTGTTGTTTATTTACTTGATCTTGAGTGGGATTGTTGCTTCTTGGCATGGTGCCTTTAATCGGCTTAGTCTGAATCAAATTATCTTTTAACTGCAAAAAACGCTCTGGTGATACAGAGATAATGGTTTGTTCAGGCAATACAAAAAAAGCGGCAAAGGGGGCTTTGTTTTCCATTAACAATGCTTGATAAGCCTGATATTCATTGCCTATATAGGGGGCTTGAAAACGTTGCGCTAAATTAACTTGGTAACAATCACCACTGAGTATGTACTCTTGTACTTGATTAAAGGCCTGTTGATACTCATCTTCAGTGGTGTCAGCTTGCCATTCCTGGATTAGTTTGAAGTCAGTTATTTCAGGTGGTGCTTGTGTTACTAACTCATTTAACCATTGCCAGCGAGCTTGCCATAATGATTGGGTATCTTGTTGTTGGCCTTTAGTGCGGTGCTGCATTAAGTATAACTGGTTGTCTCGTACGTTATGTAGGATAGCCCAGTCATAAAAACCACAGTGGTAAGCGCCTAAGTCCATTCCTTGATTCTCAGCTTGTTTATGCAAAGATTCAAACAGTTCACCCATTTCATAACCGTAAGCAGCGATAGCGCCGCCAGTGAAAGGGAAGCTGCTGTTCTGCTCAGGATGAAAGAGTTGCTCCCTTACAGTATTTTGCGCAGCAAGTGGATCAGTTGCAAGTGTTTGACTTTGCGCAGTAATCGCATCATGAAAAAAAACGCCATGTTGCGATTCTGTTAATGTCGCAATTGGCTCACTGGTGAAAATTGACCACTGACTATCTTCATGGTCAACACTACTTGATTCTAAAAAAACGGTCCATGGAAGTATGGATAGCTTGCTCTTAATGATAGTGATTATCTTTTCAGGGAAAGATAGCGGTTTGATTACGGTATTATCTGATATATAAGTCATTTTTTCGTATTTAGGCAACATTTTTTTAACAAAAAATTAGGCGGTAGAGAACAATAATATTACCATTGTTTTCACAAACTGTTTACTAATTACTGGGAGCGACTGATGACAGTCATTAAAGAGCTTGATTTCATTAATAGTGTAAAAAATTCGTTACAATTCATTTCTTATTACCATCCCCTCGATTTTATCCAAGCAATGGATAAGGCTTACCAAGCGGAGCAGAATCCTGCTGCAAAAGATGCCATCGCACAAATTCTTATTAATTCTCGTATGTCTGCGGAAGGTAAACGTCCAATATGCCAAGATACTGGTATTGTGACAGTATTTGTTAAAATTGGTATGAAAGTTAGTTTCGATACTGAACTAACCGTGCAAGAGCTTGTTGATGAAGGTGTGCGCCAAGCATATAACGAGCAAACTAATCCATTACGTGCCTCTATTGTCGCTGACCCAGCTGGCGCACGTAAAAATACCAAGGACAACACTCCATCTGTCGTACATGTAGAGATGGTTAAAGGTGATAAAGTAGAAGTAATGGTAGCGGCTAAAGGTGGTGGTTCAGAAAACAAATCCAAAATGGCCATGCTTAACCCATCAGATTCTATTGAAGATTGGATTGAAAAAACGGTACCAACAATGGGTGCAGGCTGGTGTCCACCAGGTATGTTGGGTATAGGTGTTGGCGGTACAGCTGAAAAAGCGGCTGTCATGGCTAAAGAAGCGCTAATGGAGCCTGTTGATATTTATGAGTTAGAGGCAAAAGCAAAAGCTGATCCTGATTCATTAGAGACAGATGAAAAACTACGTTTAGAGATTTATAAACGTGTTAATAATTTAGGTATTGGCGCGCAAGGTTTAGGTGGTTTAACAACCGTATTAGACATTAAAGTAAAAAGTTGTCCAACCCATGCTGCCTCAAAACCTGTAGTAATGATTCCAAACTGTGCTGCTACACGTCATGCTCACTTTACCTTAGATGGTTCAGGAGAAGCATACTTAACACCTCCAGCGTTAGATCAATGGCCTGAAATTACTCGTGAAGTGGGTGAAAATGTTAAACGTGTTAACGTTAACGAACTGACTAAAGCGGACATGAGTGATTGGAAAAGCGGCGACACTTTATTATTAACGGGGAAAATTCTAACCGGTCGCGATGCGGCACATAAACGCATTAATGAATTAATCACCAGTGGTAAAGGTTTACCTGAAGGGGTTGATTTCAATGGACGCTTTATCTACTACGTGGGTCCTGTTGATGCTGTTCGTGATGAAGTAGTAGGTCCTGCAGGCCCAACAACTGCAACTCGCATGGATAAATTTACTGACTTTATGTTAGAAGAAACTGGTTTATTAGGCATGATTGGTAAATCTGAACGTGGCCAACAAACCGTTAACTCTATTGCTAAACATAAGTCAGTATATTTAATGGCTGTTGGTGGTGCTGCATACCTTGTTGCTAAAGCGATTAAAAAGTCTCGCGTTGTTGCCTTTGCCGACTTAGGAATGGAAGCTATCTACGAATTTGACGTTGAAGATATGCCAGTGACAGTTGCCGTTGATAGCCAAGGAAATAACGTGCATGAGCAAGGTCCTGCAATTTGGAAAGCTAAAATTGCTGAAATAGACAGCAAAATGTCACAATAGTTATTAAATTGATTGCTTGATCAACTAAGGATGGTATAAAAGCAATCGAATTAACTATTTTTCAATATCAACAAAGGAATAAGTATGTTTGAACAAGTGAGTATGGCACCTGCGGATCCTATCCTAGGTTTAACAGATGCATTCAAGAAAGACAGTCGTGAAGATAAAATCAACCTAGGTGTTGGTATTTTCAAAAATGAAATGGGTCAAACACCTATTTTAGCGACAGTTAAAGAAGCGGAAAAACGTTTACTTGCTGAAGAAACTACCAAAAGCTACCTGACCATTGAAGGTATTGCAGCTTACGGTGAAGCTGTTCAAACATTATTATTCGGTAAAAACGCTGAAATCATCACATCAAAACGTGCTCGTACAGCACAAGTACCTGGTGGTACTGGTGCATTACGTACAGGTGCTGACTTTGCTGTTAAAAAACTAGGCATCAAAAAGATTTGGGTAAGTAACCCAACTTGGGCTAACCACGGTAACGTGTTTAAAACATCTGGCCTAGACGTTGTGACTTACGATTACTACAATGCAGAAACAAAAGATCTTGATTTTGATGCGATGGTTGCTTCTCTACAATCTGTAGAAGCTGGCGATATGGTATTGTTCCATGGCTGTTGTCACAACCCAACGGGTATCGACCCTACAGCAGAGCAATGGGAAATTTTAGCTAAGCTAGTTGCTGAGCTAGGTGCAATTCCATTCTTTGACTTTGCTTACCAAGGTTTTGGTAATGGCGTAGAAGAAGATGCACAAGGTCTACGTGTGTTCGCTGAACATAACAAAGAACTATTAATTGCTAACTCATTCTCAAAAAACTTCGGTTTATACAACGAACGTGTTGGAGGTATTACGCTTGTTGCTGAAGATAGCGATATTGCAGATGCGGCATTTAGCCAAATCAAAGCAGGTATCCGTTCAAACTACTCTAACCCACCATCACATGGTGCGGCTATCGTAACAACTATCTTAAATGATGAAGGTTTATATGCTCAATGGGTACAAGAAGTTGCCGATATGCGTAACCGTATTCAAGAGATGCGTGATCTATTTGTTGCAACATTAAAAGAGAAGGGTGTACAGGGCGACTTTAGCTTTATTAGCCGTCAATTAGGTATGTTCTCTTTCTCTGGTTTAACCGTTGAACAAGTAAATACACTTAAAGAAGAACATGCTGTTTACATCGTTGGCTCTGGTCGTATCTCAGTAGCTGGTATGACTAAAAACAACATGCAACCATTATGTGATGCGCTAGCTAAAGTTATCTAATCAATCACTTATGCGTTAATATTTAAACCTTAATGAGTGATCATTAAGGTTTAATTATATTCATTACATTAACTTTTACATCACTGTTAACGTTAATTTAATTAATATAAAACCGAACATAAAGCTGACTTTACATTTTTAAGTATTCTAGTTTCATGTAAAGTAAATCAGCATCGGTAAACATGATAGAGAGCTATGAGTAAAAAAATTAATCAAAGTTTTTCATTTTTAAAAAAATTGAAAAAACTGCCAATTTCTGCAGATAATGTGAAATGCTTGCTATCAACAGATGCATTCAAAACAGAATTATTTGCACAAATCAATAACGCAACTCAACGTATCTATATTGCTGCTTTATACTTAGAAGCAGACGAAGCTGGCGAACAAGTATTAAATGCTTTGTATAAAGCTAAGCAAAACCATCCTGCATTAGACATCACCGTTTGTATCGATTTTCACCGTGCTCAGCGTGGTTTGATTGGTGCTGCAAAGGGTGGAGATACCAATACAA
This sequence comes from Psychromonas sp. B3M02, assembly GCF_003318165.1. Taxonomy (GTDB): domain Bacteria; phylum Pseudomonadota; class Gammaproteobacteria; order Enterobacterales; family Psychromonadaceae; genus Psychromonas. Next base: position 12,699 of record NZ_QOCB01000032.1, on the reverse strand, counting down.
CTTGGTATCAGAAAATGGCAGAGATAAACGGGCAAGGTGTTAAGATTGTTGGTTTGCCGGTTAAGCGTAAAGAGTTGTTTGGCGTTCAGCATCTAAAAGGCTTTATATTTGACGACTTGGTTTTTTACAGTGGCGCCAGTATTAATAATATTTACCTACACCAACAAGAGCGTTACCGTTTTGATCGTTATTGGTTAATTAAAGATAAAGCCCTTGCCGACACTATGGTGGATTACTTAAAACAAGTGATCGTTAATAGTGAAGCGGTTGTACAGTTAAACTCTCCCTATGTACCGCGTTTTAACGAACTGAAAAAAGAGCATAAAAATTTAAGTAGAAACTTAAAATCATCGGGTTACCGTTTTCTACCTGAAAAAACTGATGGCCTGGCTATCAGACCGCTTACGGGTATTGGTACTAAAAAGAACCTGTTAAATAAAGTGATACGCGGTATCTTCCATTCAACAGAACAAGAGCTGATCTTGTTTACCCCTTACTTTAATTTACCAACGGCGTTATCTCGAGATATCTCAACTTTACTAAAACGTAAAGTGAAGATAACTATCGTAGTAGGGGATAAAACAGCTAATGACTTTTATATTCCTGAAGATAAACCTTTTAAAACCATCGCTGCTTTGCCTTATTTATATGAAGTTAATTTACGAAACTTTGCAAAAAAACATCATACTTCGATTTTACAGGGTAATTTGAAGCTGCACCTATGGAAACATGATACTAATAGTTTCCACCTTAAGGGTATCTATTCAGATCAACGTTTTTCATTATTAACCGGACATAACCTGAATCCAAGAGCATGGCGTTTGGATCTCGAAAACGGCTTATTAGTGGATGATCCTAAAAAGCAATTAACTGAACAACTTAATAGTGAATTGGAAAATATTCTTACCCATACACGTTTAATTGAAAGCTATCAGGATATTGATGACATGGTTAATTACCCAGATAAAGTGAAGCAATTAATCTCAAGATTAAAACGTGTTAAAGCCGATAGAATTATTAAAGGTATTATCTAATACTAGCTAAGCTACTGAGCCTTATTTTCTCAGTAGCTACTTTTCCAAAAGATAGTTAACACTTTTTGTCATAAACGATTTAAATTTAACTACCTACTTCTTCCTTCTATTTCCAGCATTAATTTCTTTTATTTATTTCTATTCCTTTCTATTTTTTTAAATTAAATATGTTCCGTATTACAAATACCCAGATAACACTTTTATTAACAAAGGCTTTATATCAATGACTAAGTAACTGATCTACTTACTGGTTAAAATAACTTATTGCCTCGTTGTAATTTTCGCAAATAGAGCAACTATTTAATAATTAACATTTTTTAGTTAATTCTCCGTCAGACTATTAACGAAGTGAATCGTCGAGAGGTTTAAATTACGCCTGATTTAAGTCATTTTTGAATTAAGAAATTCTTCCTGCGCAAAATTTCGATCACTTACTTAATGCAATTGCTATTAAATTCAAACAACAACAAAGCACAGTGATAGAAAATGGTTTGCTTTTTAAGCAGAAAAGTAAAAAGTGTCGACTATTTAAGCGCTTAGATATAAAATCATTAATTATCTGTTGAATTATGTGGGGGCTTACGTATAATCCTTCGCATCAAGTCAAGGCTTGATGCAGTGACAATGGTAGGCCTCTTGGTTTCTCGCATTGATAACTTATTAACCTGGTCAGAGCCGGAAGGCAGCAGCCATAGTAGGTGATTCAAGTGCCGAGAGTTTGCTGGGAGGTCTGCCACCCAATCACTACTCTTCGTAAAAGCTTCTAAATATGACTCAATATAACTCCCAATTCGATACATCACTTAAAGCACAGCATTTTTTACCCAAATATTGGGGAACTTGGTGCCTATTAGGCCTGCTATTTGTTTGCAGCTACCTACCTATTCGTTTTCGCGATCGATTTGCTGCATGGTGTGCAGATAAACTCTATTCCGCTAAGTTTTTGCAAAAACGTAAAAAGATTGCCTTTACTAATATCGGGCTATGCTTTCCTGAGTATTCTGACTCGGATAAAGATGCATTGATGAAGAAAAATTTCCGCTCAATGGCTCAAATTGCTTTGTCTTTAGGTGAGATTGCATTCCGTAGCCAGAATTTCCTTCATAAACGTATCAATTTTATTGGTGAGCACCATGTGCAAGAAGCTGAAAAAGCGGGAAATGCAATAATTTTCTTAGCGCCACATTGTTATGGAATCGATTTTGCTGGTGTTGCTGCGATCTCAGCAAGAGGGTACCCTCTATCTAGTATGTTCAAGGATTATAAAAACCCTATCTTTGATTGGTTTGTAACAAACTACAGAACACGTTTTAGTCGCCAACATGAAAAAGGGACCTTGTATCATCGCAGTGAAGGCTTAAAACCTTGTATTAAAAGCCTACGTGATAAAGCACATTTCTACTATTTGCCCGATGAAGATCATGGTCGTGAAAGTAGTGTTTTTTCACCCTTCTTTGCGACTGAAAAAGCGACTTTGCCGGTTATTGGTCGCTTGGCTAAATTAGGTAAAGCGGTGGTTATTCCAACTTACACCTCATATAATGCTAAAACGGGTAAGATTGATGTTATCTGTCACTCTCCCTTAAACAATATTCCTAGCGGTTGTGAGCAGCATGATACGGATTTAATGAACCAAGCGATTGAACGTGTGATCGTGGAGAATAAAGCGCAATACATGTGGACGTTAAAACTGCTAAAAACAAGACCTGAAGAAGGGCAGACTATTTATTAAGCCTTGTATGATTGGTGAGTAATTTTATATATTCACCAATCAAGAACACTTAAATTATTGTGCGTTGAAACGCTGCCCAGTCACTTCTAAGCTATCATCACCTAAAAGATAAAGGTAAGTCTCTAAAATCTCTTCCGGTGTCTTTAAACGGTTCACATCTTCATCTGGATACGCACTAGCACGCATAGATGTTCTCGTTCCACCTGGATTGACCGCATTAAAACGCATAGTGGTATCTGCATATTCATCTGCTAAGAGTTGCATCATACCTTCCGTTGCAAATTTTGAGACACTATAAGTTCCCCAAAACGCGCGGCCTTTATGCCCAACGCTTGATGTAGTGAAAATGGTACTTGCGTTAGTACCTGCTTGAAGTAGTGGTAGAAGGTGCTTAGTTATCAAAAAACCGGCATTGACGTTGGTTTGCATCACCTCAATCCAAGTATCATAATCAATGTCGATAAATGGGCCTAACTTCCCCAATTGACTAGCATTATGCACTAAGCCATCTAATGTAACTTGTTGTTCAGTTAATTGTTGAGCAAATGTAATGTAGCGCTCTTCAGTGGCATCATTTAGGTCTAGTTCAATAATCATTGCTGTTTGTTTATTTAACTGAGTAATGTGATCAGCGACAGCTGCAAGTTTGCTTAGCGTTCTACCTAATAAAATCACTTTAGCACCTAAGTCAGCACATTTTATGGCTAACGCTTTACCAATACCGTCTCCAGCACCAGTAATAAGAATTGTTTTATTATCTAATAAGTTAGTAGGGGCAATGTAGTCCATTTGTGCTTCTCTTTTGTAAAATGAAAGGATCATATCGTTTTTTTTTAAAAAACGCTTAAACTCTTTTGTAGGTTGCGACATTTTTTGTCATTATGGGCAGATTATTTTATTACGAGGATTTATTTTGGATTATTTAATGCAGTATGGGCTATTTTTAGCCAAAGCTATTACCTTTGTGATCACTGTTGTTGCTATTTTAATTGCTATCATTGCACTGACTAGTAAACAAAAAGCTAAAAAAGGTGAGCTAGAGTTAACTGATTTATCTGAACAAATTAACGATACAAAGCAATCAATTTCAGAGCAATTATTAACATCTGCGCAACTTAAAGCGAAACAAAAAGAAGATAAAAAAGCACAAAAAGAACAAAATAAAAAAGATAAAGCAGAAGCTAAACAAGCGAAAAAAGCTGAAGTGAAACCACAACTTTATGTCCTCGATTTCAAAGGCAGTATTGATGCTAAAGAGGTGTCATCTTTACGCGAAGAAATCACTGCTATTATTAGTGTCGCAACAGAAAAAGATGAAGTGTTTGTTCGCTTAGAAAGTGGTGGCGGAATGGTACATGGTTACGGCTTAGCTGCATCACAATTACAACGCTTAAAAGATAAGAATATCCCACTGACTATCTCTGTCGATAAGGTAGCAGCAAGTGGCGGTTATATGATGGCTTGTGTTGCTGATAAAGTCATTGCAGCGCCTTTCTCTATCATTGGTTCAATTGGCGTGATCGCGCAGATCCCAAACTTCAATAAAGTACTTAAAAAACATGATGTTGAATTTGAACAACTGACTGCGGGACAATACAAGCGTACCTTAACAATGTTTGGTGAAAACGATGATTTAGGACGTGAAAAATTTAAACAAGAATTAGAAGAAACACATCAACTATTTAAACATTTTGTGAGTGAGCATCGTCCACAATTAGAGATTGATAAGATAGCAACGGGCGAACATTGGTATGGCTCACAAGCTTACGATTTACAGTTAGTTGATAAGATACAAACAAGTGATGATTACCTGCTTGAACAACTTGAAGGTAAACATATAGTACAAGTACGTTACCAAAAAAGTAAAAAGCTTGCTGAAAAAATCGGCAAAAGTGTAGCGTCATCTTTACAAACAAGTTTAATGACTATCATGCAAACTAATATTTCTAGAATGTTTAAGTAACGTTTTGATTAAAAATATGTTAAAAAGCCGGCTATTATTCAAGTCGGCTTTTTTGTTACCTATTATTTAAAAATATAAAAAATAGGTTGCTATTAGTTAAAACTTTGGATTATATAAAAAAGAGAGACTCAGCGGACGAGTCAATATTCTTTCTAACACAGACTATATATTAGGTATCAAAGCAATATGAGCAAATCTCTGGTTATCGTGGAATCACCTGCCAAAGCAAAAACAATTAATAAATACTTAGGTAAAGATTTTATTGTTAAATCGAGTGTTGGACATGTTCGTGACCTACCAACAAGTGGTAGTGCGAAGAAATCAATCGATGCAAAAAAGAAAAAATCTTTAGCTGGCTTAACCCCTGCTCAAAAAGCGAAAGAGACAGCCAAACGCACACAAGCTGCGTTAGTGACAAGAATGGGTATTGACCCAAAGAACAATTGGGCTGCCAACTACGAAATCCTCCCAGGTAAAGAAAAAGTAGTTGATGAATTAAAGAAGTTAGCCGTTGATGCACCGACTATCTATCTCGCAACCGATTTGGATAGAGAGGGTGAGGCGATCGCATGGCACCTGAAAGAGATTTTAGGTGGTGATGATGACAAATATCAACGTGTTGTATTTAACGAAATTACTGAGTCTGCGATTCAAGAAGCTTTCCAACACCCAACCGAATTAAATGTTGATGGTGTTAATGCGCAACAAACTCGTCGATTTTTAGATCGCCTTGTTGGTTTTATGGTTTCACCTTTGTTATGGAAAAAGGTTGCCCGAGGTTTATCTGCAGGTCGTGTACAGTCAGTGGCGGTAAAGTTACTGGTTGAGCGAGAGCGTTTAATTAAAGCCTTTAACCCTGTTGAGTTCTGGGATTTACACGCAGATACAGTGGCAAAAGATAAAACTGAATTACGTTTAGAAGTGTTTAAACATAATGATAAAACCTTTGCGCCAGTTAACGAACAAGAAACATTAGTAGCTGTAGAAGCATTAAAAGATGAAACATTCTTATTACATGCCCGTGAAGATAAACCGACTAAAAGTAAACCAAGTGCACCGTTTATTACCTCTACACTGCAACAGGCAGCGAGCACACGTTTAGGGTTTGGTGTTAAAAAGACCATGATGTTAGCGCAACGTTTGTACGAAGCGGGTTACATTACTTACATGCGTACTGACTCAACAAACTTGAGCAAAGATGCAGTTGCTTCAGCGCGAGACTTTATCACGAAAGAGTTTGGTGAAAACTACCTGCCAGAAGCACCAGTTTCATACAGTAGTAAAGCAGGTGCACAGGAAGCCCATGAAGCGATACGTCCATCAGATGTGTTGCAACGTGCTGAGCTGATTGATGTTACAGATAAAGATGCAAAACGTTTGTATGAGCTTATATGGCGCCAATTCTTAGCTTGTCAAATGCTGCCGGCTCTATATGATTCATCAACTCTGGTGATTGCAGCAGGTGAGTATAAATTACGTGCTAAAGGCCGTACTTTACGCTTTGCAGGTTGGACAAAAGCACAACCGGTAACAAAAAGTAAAGCTGATGAAATTCATCTACCAGATCTGAAAGTAGGTGAAGAGGTAAGTTTAGTTGAGTTAGATCCTCAGCAACATTTTACTAAACCACCTGCACGTTTTACTGAAGCTGCATTAGTAAAAGAGTTAGAGAAACAAGGCATTGGTCGTCCATCAACCTATGCGAGCATAATCTCTACCATTCAAGACCGAGGTTATGTGAAAGTAGACAAACGTCGTTTCTTCGCTGTGAAAATGGGAGAAATTGTCACTGATCGTCTAACTGAAAACTTTAGCGATTTAATGAGCTATGACTTCACTGCTGCCATGGAAGAAAATTTAGATGCCATTGCAGAAGGTAAAGCAAACTGGCACAGCGAGTTAGATAGATTCTACAAAGACTTAACAACGCAACTGGACAAAGCTGATTTACCTGAAGAAGAAGGCGGTATGCGTCTTAATGACCCAGTGATTATTGATGATGTTGCATGTCCTACTTGTGGACGCCCAATGGGCATCCGTACTGCTAGTACTGGTGTATTCTTGGGTTGTTCTGGTTATGCATTACCACCAAAAGAGCGTTGTAAAACGACTATCAACTTAGTTGATGGTGAAGAAGTTGAAGATATTTTAAGCTCTGAAGACTTAGAAACTGCCGCATTAATGGCTAAGCATCGTTGTCCTAAATGTGATACTGCGATGGACAGCTACCTGATTGATGAAACACGTAAGCTACACGTTTGTGGTAATAACCCAATCTGTGATGGGCATATTGTTGAAACAGGTGAGTTTAAGATTAAAGGGTATGATGGTCCAGTTGTTGAATGTGACAAGTGTGGCTCGGATATGCAGCTTAAAGATGGTCGCTTCGGTAAATACATGGATTGTACTAATGACGAGTGTAAAAACACCCGTAAAATCCTACGTAGTGGTGAAGTTGCTCCACCAAAAGAAGATCCTGTTCATCTGCCTGAATTAGAGTGTGAACAAAGTGACGCTTACTTTATCTTACGTGATGGGGCTGCGGGTATTTTCCTTGCTGCAAGTACATTCCCTCGTTCAAGAGAAACACGTGCCCCTAAAGTGGCAGAGTTAGCCCAATTCCGCGATAGAATCTCTGAGAAGTTCTATTACCTTGCTGATGCACCGCAACAAGACCCAGATGGGAACTTAGCGATTGTACGTTATAGCCGTAAGAACAAAGAACAATATGTGATGACGGAAATAGACAAAAAAGCAACGGGTTGGACGGCTAAGTTTATTGATAATAAATGGGTCGAAGAGCTTCCTAAAAAGAAAGCCGCTAAAAAAACCAAAGCGAAAAAATAACTCATCCTTCAAACTATAATGGCAGCCTTCGCTGCCATTTTTGTGTCTGTTGATTTTTTCGGCAACCGAAACAGTTCTTAATCTGCAAGTTAAGGTTGTTTGTTTATATTTTTAAACATTTGTATATACTAGCGTTTTTGAAGAGGATGGTATGAAATGCGCGTAGCTTTAGGTATTGAATATGATGGTGCGAACTATTATGGTTGGCAAAGACAAAAAGAAGTTAACTCTGTTCAAGAAGAGCTAGAAAAAGCGTTATCTAAGATCGCCAATCATCCGGTTACAGTCAACTGCGCGGGTCGTACAGACGCTGGTGTACATGGGACTGGACAAGTAGTACATTTTGATACTGATTCTGTGCGTCAAATTGGGGCTTGGACATTAGGTGTAAATGCTAAATTACCCGATGATATTGCTGTTCGTTGGGTGAAAGAAGTGGATGATAGCTTCCATGCTAGATTTAGTGCCACAGCAAGACGTTACCGTTACATCATTTACAATGGTGTTTACCGTCCAGGTATTTTAAGTAAAGGCTTAAGTCATTATCATTGTGATTTAGATGCGGCAATCATGCATCAAGCTGGTCAGTATCTAGTGGGCGAACAAGACTTTACTTCATTTAGGGCATTACATTGTCAGGCTAATAGTCCTGTACGCACTATCGAATATTTAAACGTATCACGACACAGTGATTTCATCGTGATTGATATTAAAGCAAATGCTTTCTTGCACCATATGGTACGAAACATTGCAGGTAGTTTGATTGAAATAGGTCAACAGAAACAACCCGTTGACTGGTTACAAACCTTATTAGGTTATAAAGACCGAGCAAAAGCGGCAGCAACAGCTAAACCAGGTGGATTATATTTAGTAGAAGTAGATTACCCTGAGCAGTTTGCACTGCCTAGACCGGCTTGTGGCCCGTTATTTTTAGATATTTAATGCGATGAATACCATGACAAATTCAACACCTAATACACTTTTTTCTGCAGCAACACTGGAACAATGGTTAGCTCATTTAGAGCAGCTACACCCTAATGCCATAGAGCTAGGGTTGAAACGCATCACTGAAGTAGGTCAACGACTAAGTCTGATCCATTTTGATGCTAAGGTGATCACGGTTGCTGGCACTAATGGTAAAGGTACTACCTGTGCTTACCTTGAAAAGATATTATTAGATGCTGGTTTTAAAGTAGGTGTCTATAGTTCACCGCATATCCATCGCTATAACGAACGTTTACGTATTAACTCACAAGAGTTAACGGATCAAGCACATTGCGATGCGTTTGCTATCATCGAAAAAGCGCGTGAAATTATCTCTCTGAGTTATTTTGAGTATGCGACTTTGGCTTGTTTATATCTTCTACAACAAGCAAATTGTGATTATATTCTATTAGAAGTCGGCCTTGGTGGACGTTTAGATGCAACCAACATGGTGGAGTCTGACCTTAGCGTTGTCACCACCATTGGTATCGATCATATTGATTGGCTAGGCAGTGATAGAGAAAAAATAGGGTTTGAAAAAGCCGGTGTATTTAGAGCCAACAAACCTGCCATTTGTGGTGAATTAGATGTACCACAGTCTATTATCGATCATGCATCAAATATTTCTGCACAATTAAAGCTTGCTTCTCGAGACTTCTCATTTGCAATGTTAGATGATCAACATTGGTCATGGACAGGGCAAAACAAAACGTTATCGCCTATAAAGCAAACCTTAATGCCAATGCAAAATGCCTCTACTGCATTAGCCGTCATTGAAGCTTTAAATTTATCTATTGCAGAAGAACAATTGATTGCTTCCGTTGAAAATGCAGCGTTAGCAGGGCGCTTACAAGCGATATCAGGCTATGATTGCGATTTTTACATTGATGTTGCACACAACCCACAATCTGCGCAATACTTAGCATCACAAATAAAACGCTTGAAGCATGAAAAACCAGAATCTTGTCAAGTACATGCAGTTGTTGGCATGTTATCAGATAAAGATATGACCTCGACGCTTTCTGCAATTAATGCACAGATAAATGAATATCACTTTGCGGATTTAAACTGTTACCGTGGTGCTTCTGCAGCAACATTATTAGAGGCATACCAGGGAAGTGAAGACAATCAGCATAATGTGACTTGTTATGAAAATGTGTCTAGTGCAGTCGATAAGGTAGTTCAGAATGTCAGTGCATCTGATATAGTCATAGTATTCGGTTCATTTCATACCGTTTCCGATATTTTAACCAAATAGCAAGGGTATAACGTGGCATCTCAGTTTAAAAATCGTTTAGTTGGTATTACCATTTTAGTTGCCTTAGTTGTTATTTTTCTGCCATCTATCATCGATGGTAAAAAAACAACTTATCAACAAGAGTTTGCAGCAACACCCATTAAACCTGAGTTAAAAGAACACTCGCAATCTTTCACTGAGGAATCTGCTAGTACCAAAGAACAATTAGTGATTGAAAACCAACAAAACGAAACACCAGAAAATGAGCAACCAGCATCAGAATGGAAGGTTGAGGAAGTTGCACCCACGGTTGTTGCTGAAGAGCCTGCAAATAAACCGCAAACTGCGCCAGCAGTTGTAGCAAAGCCGGTTATGAAAACTGTATTTGAAGATCCGGCTTGGACTATCCAGCTTGGTGCTTTCCAAAACAAAGCGAATATTAATAGTTTATTGAAGAAATTAAATAAAGCGGGGTTTCAGGCTCACACCATTCCAAGGGAAGTGATGGATGGTCAATTAACGCGTGTTTTTGTTGGGCCAAACGTATCGAAACAAAAATTAACCGATATGTTGCCTAGATTAAAAAGTTTAACCAGTTTAAACGGAAAAGTTGTTCCTTTTAGTCCAATTGCACCTTAGTTTTTAAAGCGTTTTAAAACATTCTCTGATAGAATGCGCGCGTTATAGATCCACAACAATTTAGGGATAAGTATGAATTGGTTTGATTTCACCATTCTTGGTGTTATTGGTTTATCATCTTTAATTAGCTTAATTCGCGGCTTCACCAAAGAAGCTGTCTCGCTAGCCACTTGGTTCGCTGCATTCTTTATCGCCAGTAATTTTTATCCCGAAATGGCGCAATTCTTAACCGGTATAGAAGACCTTAAACTTCGTAATAGTGCCGCCATTGCTATCCTCTTTATTGCTACCTTATTAATAGGTGGCTTAATCAATTACATCATTAATCGTTTAGTTGCAGTAACTGGTTTATCAGGTACAGACAGACTATTAGGCGTTATTTTTGGTGCAATTCGCGGTATCTTAATCGTGAGCGCTTTACTCTTCATCATTGATTACATGACATCATTCGATGAAACTTTATGGTGGAAAGAGGCGCAATTGCCGCCTCATTTTGGCATAGTGATAACCTGGTTCTTTGAACATTTAGAAAGCTCATCTAGCTTTCTAAAAAATATACAATCAACAAAGATTTAATCGTTGATTAGCAAAAATTAGTCACTCCATTAAAAGCACATTCGTTTGTGCTTTTTTGTGAACTCTCTTAAAAATAGAAAGGCTTCAATTTATGTGTGGAATAGTAGGTATAGTTGGTTCAACTCCTGTCAATCAAAGTATTTATGATGCATTGACTGTATTACAACACCGCGGGCAAGATGCCGCTGGTATTGTAACGACTTACAACGGCAACTTTAAACAACGCAAAGCTAACGGCTTAGTAAAAGATGTGTTTGAAACAAAACATATGCAACGTTTAAAAGGAAATAGTGGTATCGGTCATGTTCGTTACCCAACAGCAGGTAGCTCAAGTGCAGCTGAAGCACAACCATTCTACGTAAACTCACCTTGGGGTATTTCCCTAGCGCATAACGGTAACTTAACTAACGCTAAAGATTTACGTGCTGCGTTAGTGAAGTCTCGTCGCCATATTAACACTACTTCAGACTCTGAACTGTTATTAAATACATTTGCAGCTGAATTAGGTAAAACTAAAACTGATCACCTTTCTCCTGATGATATTTTTGCTGCCATTTCTGAAGTTCATAAACAGATCAGCGGTGCTTATGCTGTAACTGCGTTGATAATTGATCATGGCTTAATTGCATTTCGTGACCCTGATGGTATTCGTCCATTAGTGTTAGGGTCTCGCCAAACTGATGAAGGTGATATTGAATATATTGTTGCTTCTGAAAGTGTAGGCCTTGATACAATTGGTTTCCGTTTCCTACGCGATGTTGAACCAGGTGAAGCCGTTTACATTACTGAGAACCGTAAATTATTTACTCAACAGTGCGCTGAAAAGACGTCATTAACGCCATGTATCTTTGAATATGTTTACTTTGCTCGTCCAGATTCAACATTAAACGGTATCTCAGTTTACGAAGCGCGTTTAGAGATGGGTCGTAAATTAGGTGCTAAAATTAAACGTGAATGGGCTGATGTTGAAATTGATGCAGTTATTCCAATTCCAGAAACTTCTAATGATATTGCCTTAGAAATTTCAGTCGAGCTTGGTTTGCCGTACCGTCAAGGGTTTGTGAAAAACCGTTACATCGGTCGTACCTTTATCATGCCGGGTCAAACACAACGTCGTAAATCGGTACGTCGTAAATTGAATCCTATTTCAGCAGAGTTCAAAGGTAAAAACGTATTGTTAGTGGATGACTCTATTGTACGTGGTACAACCTCAGAGCAGATCATTGAAATGGTTCGTGAAGCTGGTGCTAAAAAAGTTTACTTAGCATCTGCAGCACCAGAAGTACGCCATCCAAATGTGTACGGTATTGATATGCCAACACCTGAAGAGTTAATCGCTCATAACCGTAATGCGGAACAAATCAGTGATTGTATTGGTACTGACAAGTTAATCTTCCAAGATATTCAAGATCTAAAAGATGCTGTTGGTAAACAGAACCCAAACATTAAAGAATTTGAATGTTCAGTATTTGATGGTCAATATGTGACACCCAATATTAATAAAGAGTACTTTGATTACCTAGCAAGCTTACGTAGTGAAGATGCTAAAAAGATCCAAACTCAAAAAGAAGAGATTGCGAACTTAGAGATGTATAACGAAGCCTAATCTTTCTTTTATCGCTCCTTTAAAAGCACAGCTTAGGCTGTGTTTTTTTATACTTAGTACCTTATTATACCAATCATAGTA
>NZ_QOCB01000028.1 GCF_003318165.1 Psychromonas sp. B3M02 | reverse complement strand
CATTCTAATTTGAAAGATGGTACCTGGGAATTTGGTAAAAAACTTTTCAAAGCTTTTACAGTAAACGCATATCGCAAGGTTCCCAAAGTCGGTCATTTGTCCGCTGAACGAAACCATTCAGATAAATTTTTTGCGGTTTTTGACAAGTTCCCTACAGGGACCATGACAAATATAACCGTAACGATTGCTCCTTCTTCTTTTATAAAGTCGAAAATAGATAAAATTAAAAACAGTTCAAAGGGAGGTAGTTCTGAATCTAAACAATCGAAAATTCAGGCCGAATCTGCTTTAGATGCAATTGAATCAGGTGATCATCTTTATCCCGTAACAACCACTTTTTTTATCAAAGGGAATGATAAAAAAGATTTAAATTCAAACATAAGAACTATTAAATCCCTCCTTATGAATAATGATATTCACCTAATAGATAGTCGAGACGATGAAATACCTTTAAATCAATTTTGTACTAATTTGCCATTTTGTTACGACTTCAAAAATGATGAATACGATATGAGATCAAGGTTGCTCTTCAGCTCTCAGATTTCTAATTTATTGCCTTTATACGGCAGATCAAGAGGCACAGGCAATCCAGGGTTAATATTTTTTAATAGAGGAGCAGAAGATTTTTCATTTGATATTTTAAAAGACCGTTCTAGTAATGCCTTTGGTGCTATTTTAGGTCCACCGGGTTCAGGTAAGTCAGCTCTATTGGTATATATGATTTGGATGTGGGCCGCTATCGCAAGACCCAGGTTTTTCATCTTAGAAAAAGGAGATAGCTTCAAGCTTTTGGGTCAATATTTATCAAAAATGGATATGTCTGTTAACAGAGTATCCTTAAAACCCAATGGAAAGATTTCACTTCCTCCGTTTGCTAACGCCACAAAAATGATAGATGAAAAAGAAAATCCTAAACCAATTATAGATGATGAAGATGATAATGAAGCTAGGGATTATTTGGGTGAAATGGAGTTATTAGCGCGTGTAATGATAACTGGTGGGGACAAGATAGAAGAGGATGAATTACGAGCTGAACATAAAGTATCTATAAGAGAAGCGATAAATATTGCTGCAAAAAAACTATATTTTGAGAACAAAGAAAATTCTGAAAAAGATAAAATTGTTCGACCATCAGACGTGATAGAAGAGTTAAATTTATTATCTAAAAATGCTCCAAATGGAAGTGCAGAAAAAGATAAATTAAGATCAATGGCTAAATCTATGTCTCGTTATTCTGAAGGACTTGAAGGAAATATTTTCAATTCCCCAGGGGAACCCTTACCAGAGGTTGACGTTACCATTATGGATTTTGGTTTATTTGCACAAGAGGGTTATGAAGGACAATTAGCTTTATCATTTATGACTCAAATGCAGCAAATAATATCCATTGCAGAGCGAGATCAATATTCAGGGAGACCTATTATAGTAATTGGTGATGAAAGCCATTTATTTTTAAAAAACGAACTACTAGCCCCCTATGTTGTAAAGATAGGCAAAATGATGAGAAAGCTCGATACTTGGCCTTGGTTTGCAACTCAGAACTTAGAAGATTGGGCTAATGACTCAAAAAAAATGCTTTCAATGTTCGAATGGTTCATTGCCATGGCCTGTCCTAAGGAAGAAATTGAGCAAATTTCTAAATTTAGAGATATTGATGACAACCAAAAAAGTTTGCTTCTTAGTTGCCATAAAATGAGAGGTCTTTATACAGAAGGCGTTGTTCTCTCTAAAACAATGCCCCCTTCCCTTTTTAGAAGTATCCCACCCAGTTTCGCCTTAGCCTTAGCTATGACAGACCCTAATGAAAAATCAGCTCGCAAAAAATTAATGGATTTACACGGTATTAGTGAACTTGATGCAGTAGAGATGATTTCAGAACAGATTAAACAAAAAAGGAAAGCTATATGAAATATTTTATTTTTTCTATTTTACTTTTTTCTAACTTCTGTTACTCAATGACGCCATTTGAAATGGAGGTTGTTGTTAATGAAAAACAAAAGTTAAATTTAAAGGGCGTTAATAAAGTTAAGGCTTATTTTACTTATCACGGAGGAGATTTCTCTATTTTCTCAACCGATGATGTAGCCAGTATGGAAAAAAGGTTATCTTTTGGCCTTTCAAGTGACCCTGAAAAAGCAAGAAAACAAGCCGATGAACGTATTAATAATTCATTAGCCCCCGAGGTAATGAAGGCATACAAAGCAAAAATCCTAACGTTAAAATATAAACTAGATAAATACCCTGCCATTATTTTTAACCAAAAATATATTGTCTATGGTGAATTAAATTTAAATAAAGCATTACAAATATTCCTTAATACAGGGGATAAAAAATGATAAATCATATCTGCTTACTGTGTTTTATTTTTTGCGTTTTTAACGTTAACGCCCTGGATTATAGTTATGAAGACTCTATGAGTGATGATGACTATCAAATTTTTGAAGAATCGTTAGATTCTGTTTACAGTCAAGAGCAATCCATCGAATCACCCCTTCAAGACTTTACTAACAATGATCCTGACGATAATGATATTTCTTCATTTGAGTTGTTTGTAGACCCAATTACAAACCTAGACTGCACCGATTATTGTTTTGAAGGTACGTGCATGTTTTTAAGTTGTGGTTTTACGGGTTGTACCATTCGCTCATCATTACGAATGAGCCATCGTAACCCCGACTTTGTAGTGTCAGCCTTTAGCGAACTTGGAGATAACCCGTGGACAGAGTTTCGTTTGATATGGGGTGATTTGGAAAAGAGCGTTGGCGAGTCGGTTATTTCATGGATTGGAAGTAGTGCTGACACAGGAGGAGGTAAAACGACCACCAAAGCATCAAAAGGTGGAACTGGTAACAAAGTACTTTCAACGACTTTTAGAGAAGTTGATGTAGCAGGGTATTACTATGATTTTTCTCAAATAGATGATGATTACTTTTGTGATAGCACCACTAAACCTTTTGTACCTTATTACTCAAGTGGTTTTGATGCTTACCTCTGGAGAACTGGTTTAACAGATATCCTTTATACGCCTTTAATCTTCACTGAATCAATTGGAATCCCATACATAAAAGAGTGGGGAAGTTTATATTGGAGAACGGGGTTCATTAAGCAGTTAAACCCTGCAAAAGCTAACGCAGTTCTTTCCATGAGAGCGGTAAATATAGTTAGCTCTAATAATAATTCTCGCGTTTATATGCCCTCTACAGGAACTCCTTCAGGTAGCAGTCAAAAATTCTTCTTTACTCCTAGCACAACAAAAGCCGATGGCAGCGATGGCAGTGCTTGGCAAATGAGACTTCCTAAAAAAGATGATACCTGTGTTGTTTTTGATGAAATAGCTGAAAGTGAAAACACTGCAAGTTATTCAGATTGGACTACTGATAGATGGAAAACTAACAAATCCCCTTCTGTTTATATAGTTTGGCGAAAGTACGAATGTTGCCAAAGGAAAGGATCTTATATCAATACAGTGCCACTCCATATTTGCATCTAAAGGATTGTAATAATGAAAAAAGTTATATTTAAATCAATGGTGTTACCCGTGGTTTTAGTTTTCAACCTTGGATCAATACCAAATACCGTACTGGCTTCAGATACTACTCCTGTAGCAGATTCATTATTTTATTATAAATTAGGTGGAGGAAGAGCTTTTAGAGCTTTACCAAGGTGGCAAGTAACCTCAATTCTTCTCAGCTATAAAACATCGACCACAGGTTTAACTTGTGGTGGGTTTGATCCAAATATAACCATTTCAAATACATTAAACAGCGTAAAAAGTGGATTAGAGGATTCATATACTCAAATGGAATCTGCCGCAACTGCCGCTATCGCAAATTTACCTGGATATGTATTGAGCAAAGTAAATCCTAATTTATACGATTTATTCATGAATGCTATTGCTTCTGCTGAAGTAGATTTTGATTTAGCAACCAAGTCTTGTGAAATGATTCAGGCAGAAATACAGGACGGTCAAGACCCTTTTGAAGATTTAGCAAGCATTTCAGTTGGGGATACTTGGAAGTCAAGCGTAGGTACATCAGGAGTCGATATATTAAACGTTCAAGAAGCAGCTGAAGATTCAAAAGTAAATGGAATTGTTCACCCTTGTTATGGAAGAGCAGGGGGCGAGAATCAAACGCCATATAACATCATCACAGATGTGGCCTCAATTGGTTACAACAGGCTTTTAGATCGAAATGAATGTGAAACCTCTGTAGTTGCATCTACAACAAGTTCAGAAGAATTAATTACTAAATTTGAAAGCCCTGCCGCTGTAAAGGAGTGGGTTAAATTAGTTGTAGGTGATGTTACTTATGATGAAGACAGCTCTAGCTCTTCAAGTTCTACACCTGGGGCAGGGTTGTTGCCTTTAGTTAATAGCAGAAAGACAGAAGTGTATAACGGCCTTATAGATATGTATAACGGCTCTACTGAAGCGACTTTAGATAATCTAAGCGAAATTTCTGCCCCAGGCTTAATGGTAACAGCCCAAATTATTACGGGCCTAAGAACACTTGGAGACAGAAAGGCATCAATATTTATTAATAGATTATCTGATGAAATAGCTATTTCAGACACTATTAATTCAGCTCTGTTAATTCGTAGAACACTAGCCACTGGTAAAAAGGAATCTGATGTTTATTCATCTAAAGCAATAACTGAAAAAGTAAGCGAATCAATAACTGAGTTAGACGAAGAGATAGATCTTGTTTTGAAAGAAAATGAAGTTAAAAAAAGTTTAATGGGTGAATCTATACCTTTACTACTAAACCTAGTAAGACAGCAAGAACAAGCTGCTAATGGAACCGCACCTGTACAAAATGAACAAGGTAATCAACTCGAAGACGGGCGAATTAAAAGGTAGGTGATTGTTATGTTTAAATCGTTATTTCAGTTTTTTTTCCGAAATAAATACAAATTATTAGGTACTGGTTTTTTGATAATCATTACTATTTTTTTGTTTTTTAATGCTCTTGAGACTAATGACCTAGCTATCGTTAATTACGCCAAAGAAAATAAAGTATTTTTTTCTGTTATTAGGCTTATTGAATATTTTTTATTTTTTATATTTTTGTATTTTTTAAGCAAAAAAAAGAATATCAGATGGGTTATCAAACTAGCCATAGCTTTCATTCTTTTTTATGAAATATTTTTAGTTTTGAGATTTCCATTCATGTTATGGAGTGATTAAAGATGGGTACTGATAGCTATTTAGAAATGTTTACTTTGTTATATAGTTGGCAATTATATGGAACTATCTGGGGAGTACTAGAGGCAACAGGGGTATTGTTATTACCTTTTATTGGAATGGTTTTTGATCACTTAGCTAATTATGGAAAAAGCGATACTGACGATTATTCAGAAAAAGAGGCGCAAAGTAACCTTTTAGGTGAAATGGTCCTGGCCTGTATTGTTATAATGCTTTGTGGCGTTCCTTATTTAAGTTTTGATGCGACAGACGTTAATTTTACACCTTCAAGCATGGTAAATTCAGCTTCGCAATCGAGTTATGATATCGCCTCTAATGACTCAACTTATGGTGAAGGTTTATCCTTTAGTGACTACCCTTTAGATGTTGAAGTTCCTCCTTTTTGGTGGTTCGTTCATGATTATTCACTAGGTATTACACACGCAATAATGACTTCTCTTTCTGCACCTGTAGATATTCGAGAATATATAGAAACCCTAAAAAAACTAGAAGTAAAAGACCCTGAAACAAGAGCTGAGTTACAAGATTTCAGACGCGATTGTTATGTAAAAGCGTTAAGCAAATATAAATCAGAGAAACCCAATGAAACGGGTAATTATGTAACAGATATAAATAATATATTAGATGCTGAAGGGCAAAACGACCCTTATTGGGAGGGTTCTCATATTTATTTATCAACCCCAGGTTATTATGACTCTATTCGTGCTGAAGTCATTGTAGAGGGATTCCCTTATAACTCTTCAAGGGATGTAGAGTGGGACCCAACAGATCCCGATGTTCCTGACAATGGAAAACCTTATTGTGACAATTGGTGGGCCAACTCTAATGGACTTAGAGAAAAAATTTATGATGACATTTCTTGGGCCGAGATAATGCATTCAACAGTAGCTAGTGAGTTTGGGGTTGCTGATCAGGAAGACATATTATTAACACGCGCAATAGCACAGTCTCCTGAGTCTTTTACCCCCCGTGGTTATGATTTTAATTACTCCAACTCAACTTATGGTAATGGATCTTTTACATCTGAAGTAAATCGCCACTTGAAACAATTTGCAGGACTAGTAGGTGGTGGTGTAGAAACAGTTACAAATTCAGTGGTTGTTTCCATGCTATTAAACGCAGCACCTATGGCCCAAGCTATTTTATTACTATTGATTGTAATGTTTATTCCTTTCGTCTTACTTCTAACGTCTTTTTCCATAAAAGGAGTATTAATTATTACCTGGGCACTTTTCAGCTTTAGGTTTTTAAGTGCATGTTGGATGATTGCTTGGTGGTTAGATCAAAATATTTTAGCTTCTATTTTCCCTTCTGGCTCTATTCCTTTTACCGTGATAGATGCAGGAGGAGTAACCCAGGCAAATAGAAATCTCATATTAATGTATATGCTAAATTATTTATATATAGCCATCCCACTTGTATTTGCGATTATTTCAGGATGGAGCGGTTACAATGTAATTAGAGGGCTTCAAGCAGGAGCGTTAACAGGTGGTTTAGGAGCGGCAGGGGGAAGGATGGCATCTGGCGCTATGAGGGGAGCTTCTAAGGGTATATCTAATATTATGAAAAGCTTCCCCAACAAATAAATTACTTTAAATGCAATCAATGTTAATTAAACCTGATTTAATTAACATCAATTGCCAAGAAGACTTGGTTATACAGCTCAGTCCACCTTTTTTTTCTTCCCACTTTCTAATCGTAGAAGACCCTTTTTTAGGGTCAAAGCCCACCCCAGTAAATAGAGCAAGTTCATTCTGAGAAAACCCAATTAATTTTCTTAACGCTCTCACCTCGTCTGTAGTTGGGTGAACATAGTTTTCAGATTGTATGCCCAAACCACAATTTCTATTTTTAAACGCTTCTAGTGTGTTTGGGGTAGATTGACCATTGTACATAGGTTTTGATTCTGACATAACATTTCTCCTCAAATTAAAAACCGCTTTATTATGGCGGTAACAGGTCAATAAATCAACACTTTTCAGGATTATTAATGTATATCATAAATGCTATACGCAAATAAAAACCAACTATTAAAAAATAGTTGGTTTTTGGTCAAAGCATACCTTTTTCTGCAAAACTGAATGTATTGATTTTGCTAACAATTATATGATCTAGTAATCTGATATCGAATAAATCTAAACAAGTTTCAATTTTTTTAGTTATATTCATGTCAGCTTGTGAAGGTGTAACATCACCACTTGGGTGATTGTGGCACACAATTACATTTTTACTTGATCGAATAAGAGCTTCTTTTGTAACAATATCAACATGTACTGATGCTGAATCAAGTCCACCTTTAAATAAGACCTCAAAGTGAATGAGTTCATTTTGTGAATTTAAAAATAACACTCCAAAATATTCTCTATATTCGCTACCTATTTTAAGCTGACAGTATTGTTTTACTTGAACAGCATTAGTCGCAAAAAATGAAGAATTTTCGGCCTTGCTTTCGATAATATTAATGGCTTTATCGATAGCTGATTGTTCTTTTTTTGTAAAATTAGTCATATCTGACTCCTAATTAAATTAAAAAGGGCAGATATCACCATAGGGCGATTTTCTGCCCCGAAGGTTGAAAGCACGATTGTTAAGTCGTGTTAGTTGATTTTTTTATGGTTCTTAATGCTATATACGAGCATATATGTCGATAGAATCGAAAGGTTCTAATTTATCTCTAGGTATGAAAACAAATTCTAGTTGATCATACCAATGTCCTATACCTGAAGGGTAAAAGGCCCCTTCTTGAGTGCCGACTGTAAGAGGTAAATTTTCTTGATTAAATTCTTCGACTGCAATATCTAGATCATCAAAATAAGCCAATCGTAAATTCAAAATAACAACAGCAAGTTTACAAATTTTATCTTCATTGTAACCATTGCTATTTATAGATGAATCTACGTCAAACAAATCAGCAATGAATGCTATTACATCCTCTGGTGATTGTTGATTAACAACTTGTTTAGCAACTGAATTAAACAAGTAATTTATGTCATTGACTAACTTATCAGAAATTAATATTACGCCATGAAATAATTTAAAACGATGATACATATCTGACTCCTAATTTAAATTTAGAAGGGCAGATATCACCATAGGGCAATGTTCTGCCCCGAAGGTTGAAGACACGATTAAAAACCGTGTTGGTTTATAAAAAATATTTAGCTAGCTAAGGCTTTTCTTGTTTCATTTAAAAAATCCCCAATTGTTGGTAATTTGTAAGTGATACAAATTTCACTCCAAAGCCAAAAACAAAGAGATTCAATAACTTTAACAAAATCATTAGATTCATTTTCTACATTAGATTCAGTGGACAAATAAATTTCCTCAAGAATCACCGCATAATCATACATTCTAACAACAAAGTCATTTTCACTTATGCTAATAAATTCTTGCACGTTCGTATCAGTCGATTGCTTTAATACACCTTTGGTAAGGTAATAATGAAACATCGATATTTGTGCAGGATTAGTTTTTCTATTCGTCATATCTGACTCCTAATTTAAATTAAAAAGGGCAGATATCACCATAGGGCAATGTTCTGCCCCGAAGGTTGAAGACACGATTAAAAATCGTGTTTGTCTATATTAATATCATTAAATTTAATCTAAAAATCCAAAGTACATACTTCTAGATTTTTTGTCTAATGTTAATACATATGCTTTTAAAGCATTAAAATGGTTTTTGAATTGCTCATATAACTCCAAACGTCCTTGAGCATATGCATATTCACTACATTGAGCATATACAAATGAACAAATTATTATTCCAGCTAATTCACTATTCATTTTTTCAGAAAAATAATTGAAACTATTGGTTAATACAAGCTCTTTAACGTCTGATATATAAATGTATTTTCCACCATTGGATAAATTAACATAATGCCAATAACCACCAATGTAATTTTCTATATATCTTTGGGCAAAAGAGTAAATAAAACCCTCTAATGGAATAAAACCCCATGTATTACAATCACCAAAACTTGGAAAAAATTCTAATTTTTGATCATCAGGAACTTTATTTCTTTCAATTTCATATTCGACTGGATTTTGCATATCTGACTCCTAATTAAATTAAAAAGGGCAGATATCACCATAGGGCGATGTTCTGCCCCGAAGGTTGAAGACACGATTAAAAATCGTGTTATTTGATCAGCTATAAAGCTGTTTTGAAGTGGCAATAAAATTGCCAGGAGTGTAAACACTCTTAATGTACCGACATAAATCGGTGGTGACGTTGAGATAGCAACGAAAACTATAGAAATTTAATTATAACGTAATTCATAAATTTGTTAAATTTTAATAAATTTATGAAAAATTAGTCCTCACCAAAATTTCAGTTAAATTTTAATTAAAAAATAAGTGTTAAAATTCGTTAAAGGTGGTCATAAGTTAACAAAGGAATTAAAAATGATAAATCATAAAATCTTATTTATTTTTCTAGCTATTTTTTTAACTACAGCTAAAGCACAACCTCTTCAAGAAACAAATGTAATAACTATAACTTTTGTAGGTAATGCAGATAAAGCAGCAGCTAAACTTAAAAAAATTATTACAGAACAGGCTGAAAATGGATGGTTTTATGATTCTTATATTGATTTAAAGGACACTCAATTTGATAGTAAATTATTAATTTTTAAAAAATAAACTAAGCATTTAATACTTTTTACAAACCGTTTTTTGATAAAATGTTAGTTCTATATTTTTTAAACATGCAATAAAAAATATAGAACATAATAATACTGCTTAATATTGTTATAGCTTTAAGGCCAATTAAACTTCCTACAGAACGAAGTAAAAAGGCAGCCGCAATTCCCATACAAATATTCTTTGTAAAAATATCTCTATTTAAAATATTTTTTGGATTGCAGAAATAAAATACAAACCAAAAAATAGAAATAATAAAACTTAATAATAATTCTAAATTCATAATTAAACCTATTAATTTTATTGAGCTAGCTATTTTATAGTTATAAATTTTTATAGATTTAAGATAACACCCACTTTGTTTATTAAACAAGCATAGGTTAGAACGTGTAACTCTGCACTTAAAATAATTCATATTCAAGAGGGAACACCCGGCACAGATTAACTCTGTTAAAAAGTTACACTGTAATTATTTAATGTGATGCTAGAAGCCCTCCGCAGGAGAAAGCGAAGCGTAAAAGCTTGTGGGTTCGACTATCAAACTTACGTTAGAACGTTGCACTAGGTTCGCTCAAGCTAGCCTGAAGGCTTAAAACATAGCCCCCACCTGGATTAACCGTCTTTTGACTTTGCGAGCCGTAGGCTTCGCCCGCAGGCCCTTATTTTTTCATATTGTAAACTCATTGAAGATTAGTGGTTATACCCCCCTGCTGAAAGCAGGAAATGGGGTAAGCATTTATTCACTGTTTTTTGTTGCGTATAACTTAAATAGAAGATTTATTAAATAGAAGAATAATTTTGCACATATATAACAAATATATGCACATGTTTTCGTTTTAGGCTTGCATATATAAGTGTATAAGATTTTCAATAGTGATTTTTTTAAAGAATTTATTCATTTAAAAAGGCTAAATAAAAATCGACTGGTGTTTTTTACATAAAAGTCTTGTTGATTATTATTCTGAATGGATTTTAGGCGTGGGGAGGCCCCAAGTAATGCTCGGAACAGTTAAATAATGAAGGTAAAACTTAATATAACTAATGTAGAGGAGGTTTTAAATTTGTGAATTTTCTCATTGTGGCTATTTCTTTATTTACTAGATCCGTGAAATCTTGAGTAGATATTTCATGGATATTATCACCAAGTATTTTTATTACCTTTAAAGCGGCAACATTTCTTTGTTCTGCTCTACTTTTGCCATTAAGCAGACGCTTTTCCTTTTTCCTTGTTTGCTCTGTTTTTCTTCTATCAAATGTGTAACGCCTCCAAGCAATCTTTCTTTCTGCTTTTATTTGGCTAATAGACATTCTTCCTACTGTTTCAGCGGTCATTCCGCTATCCAGGGCCCTTTTTTTTAGAAAGGTCAACCTGTTTTGTTGTTGTTTTTCTACTCTCTCAGGTGTTACACCTAACGCCTTAAAGAAAAGAGGGGTAACTTCAAAATATTTATCTAACCAATACCCCCTTTCTTTATCCCATATTTGCCAGTGTTTAGGCGCAACAATCCATCCCATAAGAACCATATCTTTAAACGCTCTACTTGCCCTTGAAATAGATGTTATTGGTGTATAGTTTTTATCAGCTTCAGATTTATCAATTTCATTTTGAGATATGGTACTTAGACCAGAAGCATCACTTGCGTTCCGTAATGATATTTCCACTTGATGAGTAACTAAATTTACATGTTCACAAAAGACACTAAATAAAGCCTTTATTGCTTTTTCTCTATCAGGGTAAAATCGTCTTTTTCGTTCACCAGTAGCTCTTGAGTACATAGCAACGTCAGATCTAGTAACATCTTTTATTTTTGATAGATGAACTAATTCTTTAATAAAAGAGAGCCTTTTTATATGTGAATCAGGCACAGTATAAGTAGGATTAGGATTCCTCGCCTTGCGAGAATAATTTTTCCTGATTTTATTCGGGTTGTATTGCTTGGTATCTGACAATAAATGAAAATTATTATCAATAACCAACGAGCTTACATTGGATGTTTTCATTTTTTACTCAATTTTAAATTGAGACTTGCAAAACGCATAATTCCAAGTAAACTTAAACAACTATTTGTATTTCTAAGTTTATGTTTGCTTAGGCTTATACTTTAAAAAACCTGTCTCGCCAAAGGCAGGTTTTTTTTCATCTGCAATATCTTCGTTAATTCATACCTATAATAGCTTTATAATCTTCAAGCGCATTACAAGTTACATTTGATAACAATAGCATTATAGATTAAAGTTGACTACTAGTGGCTAAAGTTGACTACTAGTGACCGACAATACAGGATTTTAATGTGGATTTAAATACTTTTAAGAATATTCATCAACCAAAAACCCTCGCAAGAGATAAAATAGAAGCTCATCAGCTTAGTGTTTTTGAGCTCCGCTCCGAAGGTTACTCCTATTCTAGTATCAAGACGTGGCTAGCATCACAACACGTTACAGTCTCTGAGCGGACGGTTGGTCGTTATTTTAATAAGCATAAAGCCAGTTATTCATCCTTTTTAAAAACAGTTAACAAACCGGAAACAAAGGATTCTCATGAACAATAACAAAACAAAGTTAATGAACGATGTTAATCATTTATTTAAAGTTTTAACTCCCTTATTCATTAAGCTATTGACCATTTTGTTCACATTTCTATTTACTGTTATTACTTCGGCCTTCGCGAACAACAGAGCTGATAATCAATCCTCTCCATATATGTTGGATGAGAATGGAAATGAAAAACTAGATGATAAATACTCTTTTGGATTTGATTTAAATGATCCATACAAAAATAAAAACCGCCCATAAATTAAACGATAACTATCATATTTTTGTTTTCGATTTTAATGAATGGCGTGTTATTTTCAGGGTTAGGTAAGTGCCTCCCTAATTTGATAACGCCTTTTTGTATGCTTTTCCATGATCTTTTAGTTTCCTTTCCGTAGGCAATAAATGCACTAGGGCTTTTTATAAACAAGCGTTCTTCTTTGATATAGCAAATTTCACTTTTGTTTTTAGCTTGCTCATATAACCAAGCTAAACATAATTCCCCAACCTCTTTATTGGTTAACGTTCCATCTTGTTTATTATCTTCATTTTGTTTTTTATCTTCCGCTTTAAATTCCTCACTTAACGTATCTTCTTTAACGTTTTCTTTTTTATAAAAAGAACACAAGATCTCGCCATTAGCATCTAACCTATTACCTTCAGCTAAAGATAGTAAAGAAGCCATGACGGATTTATTTACTAACCATACCTTGCACTCCTTTGGCAATATTTTATCCAATACAGGTTTTAAATCTGAAAATTTCAGAGGCAATAACAGTCCAGTTAAAAAAGTCGCAAACGTCCACACATCACGTTGGCAATGAACATCTTCAGGCACAACACCATCAGGTAGATAATAATCTCGCCTTTTTCTCATCGCAGCTTTTATTATCGGGAATAACTCCCTTTCATTGGCTGATTTATTTACACGCGTAAAATAGTTTTGAGCAGTCTTAATATAAACCTCAAAAAACACTTTTTTGCTTACACCAGACTCGTAGTACAAACTACCGAGAAGCAATGTGTAATCATCAACAGGTTTAGTTGTTAATACAGGAGAGCTTACTAAATCGCTCTTTGAAGCTAAAAATAAGCTCTTCAAATAATTTGTTTTCAAAATAAATTACCTCATCGTCACCATGCCGAGTAATAAAAGTTTTTAACGTTTCATCGATAGGGTTCCATTTAATATCTTTATCTCCAACTAGCCTTACGCCCACTTTAAAAAAATCCATTTCGTAAAGACTCAGTAAGAACGCTTTTTTTTTGAATTTTTCATGTGCAAATTTGTTTCTTTCAAGCGCAGCTGTAAGTACATACCCAGGTAGTTCAAAATCACCCACATAAGAATTAATTCCCATGTATGTATCATCTAGCTCTATTATTAAATGAATAATAGCGGTATTCGAAGTCATGCTTGCCAACTTAGGAATCCATTTTTTTTCATAATTAGTAAGTTTAATTTTTTCATTCACAATAGCACCTCGCTAGAAACAATATTCTTATATCTCATTCCTATTGATATCGAGCGGTTTAATAGTAAATTAAATAATTTCAGTTTTATCTTGAGAGGGGTAACAAGAGAACGTTTAACATTAACTGTCTGTTATTTCATAACATAATAGACAGTGCAATGTATTTGCTATTAGTTGTCTATTAAGTCGTTTATGTTAATATAATGGACAATAATTCTACTTTTCGATTTAATAGACGCATATGAGAAAATTTGGATACGCCAGAGTATCAACTAGCCAACAATCATTAAAACTTCAAAAAGAAGCGCTTGAAGCTGAAGGTGTCAAACCATCAAGAATATTTTCTGACATAGGTAGCCGATCAGATATGGATAGAAAAGGCTTAAATCTACTACGAGTAAAAGTTGAAGATGGTGATCTTGTTTTAGTTACTCGATTAGATCGCCTGGGTAGCGATACTGCCGATATGGTCAAGTTAATTAAAGAATTTGATAAAGCAGGTATTGCCATTCGTTTTATAAGAGAAGGTTTAAGCACTGAAGGTACGATGGGGAAAATGGTCGTGACTATTCTAAGTGCCGTTGCTGACGCAGAACGTGAACGCATATTAGAGCGAACAAATGAAGGTCGTGTTGATGCTATCGCAAACGGAGTTGTTTTTGGACGTAAACGCTCTGTTGATAGAGATAAGTTAATCGAGCTTCATAATAACAATATGGGGGCTGCTGATATAGCAAAGAAATTGAGAATTGGCCGCTCTACTGTTTATTCAATTCTTAATGAAGAGATTACCAAAAAATAAAAATTAAGTAATCAACTTCAGTACCTTATAGATGCATTTTCTTCAGCAGACAGAATTTTTTGCATTTTATTTTGAAATACAGAGTCAGATATATCTCCACTTTTATATAAATTATGCAATAAATTTAATAATGAAATCGTAGTTTTATCTTCATGATTTTCTAATGCATCTTCAAATAAAGAGTTAACATCAGACTCTTTAATATAAGAGCAAAGGTCAGAAAAAAACATTAATCTTTCTTTAGGTGAAAACTCAACTAAAACAGGGCTTATTCTCGCCTCTTGGCACATATCAAGCAAAATCGTTCTAGGCACAAAACCTGAATCCCTCATTTTATATAATTGCTTTCTTGAAATTGATTTCGTCTCTGAAAATCGACTAATATTTATCTTTTTATAAAGAGCTGCAATCCGCAAAATAGGATCATCCGAAGAAAAATCCCTCTCATCAAGCTTGCCACATTTAAAATTACCTTCGAAAAAACTGCTCACAAATAATGCACCATAATAAAGAGTTAAATTTTTTTTTCATTGTAATACAAAGTTATAAGTAATTCACAATTACAACAGGCTAGATAATAATCAAAAAGATCAAAAAAGGATCTATTGCAAAAATAGACATAGGTACAAAAATTGGCGCAAAAACTATATTATGGTATATAATGTACCCGTTAGGGAACACAAAAACAAAATAAATGATAAATAATAAGCACAATAAAGTATTTACTCATTTTTAGATACGCAACTAACCATATATGGGTGACATCATGGAAAGAACTATACTCGATGAAAAAATACTATTTTCTGAACAAAAGGTATTAGCTAAAACGGTTATTCATAGCTTAGTGAATATGATTGTTCAGCAACATAACTCATTTAAACAATCTAGTTTAATCCCTCCAACATTAGCCAGGGATATAAGCAGTACAGATTTAATGGGCATAGATTCATTAATAAAAGATTCTCATAGAATAATTCAGTTTCATGGGGATGAATCTAGCGTTTCTATGACGATTTCATTCGAAGAAATCGGTAGAATTTTATTAAATCTTCATACATCAAGAACACAAAGGGAAGAGCTTTTACTTTACCTAAGAAAAGGAGCGTCCAGTTTCTGCCTCCACGATATATTTAAGATATCTAAAACTCAAACTGCGGCTCTACGAAAGCAGTATGAAATAAATATAACAACCAAAGGTAGACAAGATTTAGAGGATATAGATTCCGCTTCACTAAGATATCAAGAAACCAAAACTGACAACCTAAAGCATGATCTATTAAGAATCAGCACCGAACTAAATATACCTTTAAATACAGTTTGGCATGCAGTTAGAAACCAACCTCAAAAATCAAACACCCAGGGCGCAGGGAGAATTAAACATGCTTAATACAATGCAAACCCAAGCAAACTTAAAACAAGCAATAAAAATAAAATTCCATACAAACTATGCGATCAACCTAATCGATGGGAGTAATAGAAAAAAACATAAAATAGCAGGTCTTTTGATATTTGCTAGTAAGTTTAAAATTGTAGAAAGAGACTCAAATTTGCAAAACCCATACGCAAAATATTACATCAAAATTACCAAGAAAAATTACGCGGCAGCGGAAGTTGAAATTAAAAACACATCAAAATACTGTGCAGACATAATAATGAAAAGTAAAAAAAATGGGGTCGAAATATTGGTTGCAGAGAACAACAACCCTATAGAGAAAAGCTTCACATTCACCGCACCACTTTGTTATAAAGTGGCCCTGCTTTTATCTGATTATGACCTCTGCATTAGAGAGGTACAATCAATATATAATTTAGGGTTAATCTCCGATAGCGACTACCAGGACAAAATAAACTCAATGGGCCAATGCCTAAGAAGTTTATTTCACTCAGTAGAAAGCTATGTAAGTACTAGCGTAACAATTGAAGATATTCAGATCGGAAATATAAAAGCGTTGGAAGCAAAAAGCAAAATGAGTAATGTTAATTTGTTTAATTAACATTACTCATTTTTAAAAAGCCAATCTAAGATTGGTTTTTTCTTAAAAAGAGCGATGCTCTTTTTTTTTGTCATTATTTTCCGTAGGAAAATAATTATGCATTTGCTCGTAAGTCGTCACTACACCGTAGGTAGTGACGACTTACGGTTTCTCGTTCTATGGCTTGATTTAACTGGATTAGAAGCTTAAAATCTATAGTGACAGCAGAGTGACGAAGCCACCGTAAGTTGTATATGCCTCTAGGCATACTGCCTTTAGGCATGACGCGAAGCGTCAAATTTTCAAATTCAAAAAGCAACACAAAGTGACATTTAATGTCACACTTCATATAACACTAAACGTGCATTTCATTTTTTAAGAGAGCTTTTAAGCGACTCTCATTTTCTCAATATCCCTTTTTTAGATCATTAGAAATTTTCTCCTCTAATGATCTAAAACAAAATAAAAAAATTCTTATTACTCTTTTTCTCTGATTTTTTTATTTTGTTTTATTTGATTTCCACCCGATGCTTTGGCGGTTTATCCAAAGCAAAGTCTTTCTTGATGACTATAAAAATCAAGAACAGTGAAGCCCAATCACAGACATTTAAAATGTTAAACAGTGGGTAAAAAACTGCCAATTTTTTAAAAAAAACCTTAACAAAAATGTTAAATAATTAACCAAAACCAAACCTAAAAAGGACAACAAAATGAATAATGAACATCATATAAATCAACCAACAAATTACGAAAACAATCAAGAAACAGGAGTTAAAAATGAACACGAAGATGAAAAAGAAAACCCAAAAGGTATTACCGATGAACTTACAGAAGGAAAACTTTATAAACTAGAAAATGGAGAACTAATTGAACTGGTAATTGATCCAGATGAGTTAAGAAAAGTAAAAATAACTGATGATGCAATTAAATCTGCAACTGAAGTTCAGAAAAAAATGCGGAAAATACTAAATGGTTTTAAACCAGATATTACGACCGTATGTAGCGCCTTAATCAAAGCGCAAGCCAATAAGCCCGATGCAACGAAAGTGGTATCCAATTATTGGCTAGAAAAAGCTCAACTAGCATCAAGTGTAATAGAATCTGAAGGCTAATGAGTTTCAACTATGGCAGTTGATTTATCTACAGATAAACATGTTATAAGTCCAAATGGGCTAAACAGGGAGTGGTGTCCCTCGCTTTTTATCGGTTTTCCGAATATTAAATACTACGGTATTAATATAAGCATTAACACTTACCTAAAAAACACACCATTGATTAAAGCGAGGATGTATGAACAATTTAAATTATGAATTAAAAAATTTATGCACCCGGAACAAAGACGGATCTTTTTCTACTCAAAACAGTAGAGGAAAACGTCTACAAAATATTGCTAATCTATTGCATGCAAATGGTTATAGAAAAATGTCTGCTTCTTCATTAAAGCCAAAGCATATAAATAGCCTAGTTCAACATTGGACAAAAGAAGAAAGAAGCCCTGGGACCATAAAAAACTATATGACAGCATTAAGATGGTGGGCAGAAAAGATAGGTAAACCCTCTATAATATCAAGGAGTAATGATTATTATGGAATACAAGAGAGAAAATTTGTAACCAATGAAGATAAATCAAGGAGCATTGAAAATGCTGCCCTTGAAAAAGTGAAAGATGAGCATGTTAAACATTCTTTACAATTACAAAAAGCTTTTGGATTAAGGAGAGAAGAATCTATTAAATTCATTCCTGAATTTGCAGATAGAGGAGATCATATCTTACTTAAAAATACTTGGACAAAAGGCGGTAAAGAAAGAATTATCGAAATAAGAAACGATGAACAAAGAAAAATATTAGATGCTGCGCATAAATTCGTTGGAAAAAGCAGTTTAATCCCACAACACAGAAATTATATACAGCAACTAAAAATATACGAGGGCCATACGGCCCAGGCCGAACTTTCTAAACTTCATGGGTTGAGACATAAGTTCGCCCAAGATTTATACCTTGAAATAACTGGTTGGAAAGCACCAGTATGTGGGGGATTAACATCTAAAAATTTAACAAAAGAACAAAAGGCAATTGATAAAGAAGCTAGACTTTTTATATCAAAACAACTTGGTCATGAAAGAGAGCAAATAACAGCTATTTACCTTGGTAGATAAGTCAAAGTCAAAAGACGGTTAATCCAGGTGGGGGCTATGTTTTAAGCCTTCAGGCTAGCTTGAGCGAACCTAGTGCAACGTTCTAACGTAAGTTTGATAGTCGAACCCACAAGCTTTTACGCTTCGCTTTCTCCTGCGGAGGGCTTCTAGCATCACATTAAATAATTACAGTGTAACTTTTAAGCTTGTCACTGTGCCTTTATTTTAAATGACACATAGTGTATATCACACATGCTATACATTAAATAATCGATGCATACGAATGACAGGAACTTAAACCGCCTCAGCTTCAGCTGAGATCAGCGGTTGAGTTATCGGCATGAGTTAATATTTTGACCTTCCCATATAACCTATATATTTTGTTTTTTTATAAATGTTAACAATAAACTTAAAAGAAAACCTAAACATATCACCATTAACCATTAGCCATTAGCCATTAAAAAATGACCTAATCGATTGTTATAATTAATGAAAAACAAATTAATATAGAATCTTATACGAGCGCCACGCGCAGCGTGGCTCGCATATAATATGATGTTTGGGGTTGCGGAACCGAATAAAAATAAAATTACAGTGTAATAAAATAGGCGTGTATATCTTTAGTGCTATACATTATTTAAAATCAATATAAATATCTACGTTCAATCTAATGCAAATCTCTAGCATTAGATCATCAGTAAAGCGATTATCTAAGATTTTAATTCCCGAATTATTTATTTCCCTTAAAACATTGAATGGGTCAGTCAATTTATACTCTTCCAAAAGTTCTATCTCTTGATCGGCTAAACCCTCCATCCAGGCCCTTTTGCTTTTCTCTACTTTTAAAAAAAAAGCAGAAGGGACAATAGATAAAGCCTTACAAAAATCATAGATAAAGCTGATCTGAGGTTTTATTTTTCCGCTGCTGACTAATTTTAAATCAGGGTTTGAATTAATAAAGTGTAAAGCCTTTTCGTTATTTATCTTTTGGTAGTCTTCAACAATTTCTCTAATAACTAGACTTATATAATCCATAACAAAGCCCTTTTTATATCGCTACATAAAACCTGAAAAACTTTAAGGTGAGCATGATTAATCCACTGAAACTTCTCTTACACCTGTTTTTTTACGGCTATACTCAACGTTAGTTCTAAGTATGTCACATAGCTCTTCGCTATTTGAAATGGCCCTTAAAATAAGGGTGGGATGTGTTTTGTCTGAGGTATCTAAAATTATGTTACCTTTTGAAAACAATCTAAGGAAAAATGGTTTTTCTAACCTGTAATCCTTTACTCTATATAATTCAAGTTCATCTATTTTTTTATTCAATATACCCGATTTAACTTTAAGTCGTTCGTTAGTTAATTCATAACGAGTACACTTTATAGATAAGTACTTCCACACTATAATAAAGAGCGGAATTACAAGCCAAAAAAACAAAAAGAGAAAAATAAACGAACCCAAATTAATTATTTGTGATGGACTATCTGCCCATACTTTTTCTTCACTATTTAACATCGTAACCCCCTATTCACTATAGATGATTACTTTTAGCACCTTTAAATAATTACTAAGAGTTAAAACTGGATTTATAATTTATCCGGTTAATTTATAACCTAACTAGATTTTTTCATGTAGCGGATCATTTCATTCCCTACCCAATGGCCAAATTGAGGAGGAACACCATTACCAATTTGCTTAAATGCTTCAGTATCAGGGACAGGAAAAACAAAAGAATCACTTACTCCTTGCAACCTAGCGTATTCACGAACAGTGTATGGTCTAACACCCATAGGAAATTTTTTATCTACAACAACACGAGTAGAGCGATCACGACTATAATGCGCTAATGCAGTAGGAGCAATATCCCCC
Organism: Psychromonas sp. B3M02; assembly: GCF_003318165.1. Lineage (GTDB taxonomy): Bacteria > Pseudomonadota > Gammaproteobacteria > Enterobacterales > Psychromonadaceae > Psychromonas. Next base: position 15,771 of record NZ_QOCB01000028.1, on the reverse strand, counting down.
TTGGATGGATCTGAAATGATAGGTAAATCCCTATATGCACCGTTCATTCGTTGATAAAGAGCTTTCGGTAATTTCACAATAGGGTCTTTCTCCAATATCTCGGATAATTTTATAGCTTTTGCATTTTTAGGCGGCCTTATGCTAAATCTTCTTTTTGTTCCAACGATGATCAGCCTATTTCTGTGCTGTGGGAGCCATAATTGAGCCTGAACAGGGCAAAAAACATTAACATAATAATCGGGCATCTTAGTCATAGCCTCCATCACAATAGGGAAAGCTGACATTCCAGGGACATTCTCAACAATATAAAATTCGGGACGGGCTAAAGCGAGATGACGTAGAGCATGTAAAAACAACTCGTCCCCATTCCTATTGCCATGAACCGATGCAATAGTACTGTATTTGGTACAAGGGTAAGTAAAAACCATCCCATGACTTTCTTCACCACCTAACACTAATTTTTTGGATATATCACACTGATCTATATTATCCCCTATGTTTTCCTTATAGGTTTTACAGGCATTCACATCGATTTCAAAAGCTTTTGTTATATCCAATCCTGACTCTAATAGCCCGTAATCAAACAAACCCGCTCCACAAAAAAAACTATGAATTGATATCATTTTCGCCTTCCTTATTTAAATCGATTGTGTGAACGCAAAACTAATGTATAACAACAATGATATACATTAAGACTTTCCTTTGTACATCTGCAACTGGACTGCTTTAATGGCCTTTAATATTTCTATATCGCTTCTTTCTTTAAGAAGATAAACAGCCGCCCTAATGAGCTTTGTTTCGTTAATATCTCTTTTCCCGTTAGGGCCCAATATATCGAAAATATCATCTAAGCTATTATCTTTGATCGCATTACCTCTATTGGTTAAACCGTTGCGCTCAATAGCCAAAAACCTGATTGGGATAGGATTCACCTTTGTTGTGCTTTCCGTAGAAAAAACATTGTTTCTTTGTACCCCTCTATCTTCAGCAGCATTTCTATTAGTTTTTTTATTTTTTCTCTCTAAAGCTTTAATTTGTGCTTTTTCTTGTGGGGTAAGTTTTATTTTCTCTTTAAGTTCATTAAGCAAAGCTAATTCTTCAGGATTAAGCATTATCGACCTCCATAGCTAATTTTTTATAAAAACTAGCAGCAACATGACCTGGGTTAGTTATAGATGCCGGTTCATGTTCAAATTCAGCTTCAGTGAACAAACTACGCGCCCATATAGTTGTTTTTGATGTATTTTCTACCCATCTACTTTTTAAATATCCCTCTCCATATGCAATAGCTCTCTTTTCAGATTTTGCTATTTTACTTGGAACAACTAAAAATTTAATTTCATCTTCCTCTATAAATTTAACGTCTTGAATATGCTCTAAAAGAGTTTCAACCCCATCTAGCGAATGCTCTTTATATTCAGTAGGAAAGATGTATTCTGTTGCCGCCATTACAGCATTAAGGCCAAGAACTGAGGTGCCAGGGTTAGTATCAATTAAAATGTAATCATATTTATTTGCGATTTTTTCTAACTGAAGTTTCAACCTCTCCTCACGTCTTGGCAATGAGATCATATCTATATCTAGCTTTGTCATTACATCACCCCCCCTACTTGGAATAAAATGTAAGTTGTCCTGCTCTGTGTCTTTTATTTCTGCCTTATAGATTGTTTTTTCGATATCAAACTTTCTGTCTAGTAATGCATTTCCAATATAAAATTCTTTATCAGTGCTAGTAAAAAACTTTGTAGCATCAGCTTGGCTATCAAAATCTATAACCAATACCTTCTTCCCTAATTTACTTAGTTCGTAACCAAGGTTTACTGTTGTGGTGGTTTTAAGCACCCCACCTTTTCTGTTTCCTATCATTATTATGCGAGCCATAAATACCTCCTTTATAAATGTTTAAAACAATGTATATCCTCAATGCTATACATGAAAATCAAAACAGTCAACAACTTTGTATATCATAAATGCTATACATGATTATTACACTGTAACTTTACTTTTCCACCTTAAAAAGTTACAGTGTAATTAAAATGGAGAACTGCTATGAAAAAAAATGAATTGTTACAAACTGCTCACGAAAGACAGTTGAAATGGATTGATAATCAAATGGCTGATTTTGCTAACGAAGGAGGCAAGTCTTTTTTAAATATCAAAGTAGCACAAAGAGCTTACGAGAAATTAAAGGGCAATTACATTGTTAGTAATTCAGACATAGAGCACTTTGTTAGTATCTATCTTTCTAAAGTAGGTTTAAAAAAACTAATTATTTCACTTCGAGTAGCAAGAACTAGGGATGGAAAGAATAGATTACAAGTCGAGCTACAAGGTGAAAATAAAAATAGGTTGAATAGAATGCTAGTACACACAGATCAAACTACAGTCGATTTTATTAATAATTTAATCCACAAAGAATTTAACAATATGTTTAATTCTGCGTCGCAAGAGAATGAAGATTAATTTTTATAGCTATAAAAAGCATCTGAGAGCTAATGATGATACATAAACTACTCATCTAAAGTTACACTGTAACTTATTTTTAAAGGGGCGCTTATTCCAAGGCCAATTTAAACAAAGTCATATCCACTCATCTACAAAATAATCCATTACATTTTCAATTACAGCCTTGGCTTGTTTTATTTATCCTAGAGCGAACATAAAGAAGCCAATAAGATCAACCCTTCCCAACTAAACAGATTGAAAATTGTAATGATGATTCTTTTACTGATTTTCAATCTAAAAAATACTAATAATTAAAATTAAATATAAATAAGTAAAAAATAAAAATTAACAAGTGATCCATTCCACGTAAATCATTAAACTGGCCGTAATGTATATTTTTGCATTATATGGCCCATATTGGAGCATAAAGATACCTTTAAAGGGCCGCTTACTGACACTTATGTTAGTTAGTAACATACAGCGAAATGCTCTCACAATCTTATTTTGGAGGTTACAGAGGGTGTTTTGATTCTTTCATTAGTAAGAATAGTGGTTTCAATGGTATAATTATATTAGATGTTTATTTTTTAATAAAAAAAGGGGGGGATATGAATTGATGAAGATAATTTTAGAATGAAATTTTGGTAGGCCGCCTTAAAGACGACTACCAAATTTCAAAGCAATAGGCCCTAAAAATTATAATTTAAAGAGTATATGCAAGTAGTAGACGACTTCTATACTACATTAAATTAGTAATAAATGCATTTCAATATTGAGTGCAGGGCCTCCTATAAACTTTTTTAAAAAAAAGGAGGTAAAATATGAAAGACTTAATTAGCTTAATCACTTTAATTAATAAAATGAGTAAAGGTAAGTTTTTTTCTCTTTGTATTTTGATTTTGACATATCTTTTGTTGAGATAGGATAAACGTAAGTAAGCTAATTATTCTGTAATTAGTTTACTTAGTTTCCAATTTTTTTGCATATTTTCAGATCAAAAATAAAAATCTATAAATTAAGGAGTGACTACGTGTGCAAGTGTTAACAAGCGGTTGGTAACGTATTTTTGTTATCAACGGTTTATTAATGCGATTTGCGCAGCAAATGTGCCCGTAGTTGAGGGACTTTTACCATTGATCATTTTCTTTCAACTTTTCAGATAGAGAATTAATCAATAAACTCCATTGTTCATGTGTTTTCTTCATTTCTTCAAGATTAAAATCAGTCTTATATTTAGAAGCCTTTTTATATAACCCATTCAACGAATCACCTATAACTGCATACATCGGATTATAGATTTTAATCCTAACCTTACCTTCTTTTACTTCCACTGAAACTAAGGACTTAACGTGATATTGATAAAGCCCGTCTTTATAAAGGTGGCTATACAAGCCAATAATCTTACCCATATTTTTATCTTTAAGTTGAATTTCTGAGCCAGAAGAACTAAATGTATCAATAAACCATGTATTAACTTTTGAATATAATTCATCGCGACTTTTACCAGGTACTTCTATTATCTTTATTTCTTCTTTATCTGATTCGCTAGCTTTCTCCGAAGTAATGGCGCATCCAACCAATAAAAACAACAGGGTTGCCATAGATATAAATTTTATTTTATAAATCATCACATTATCCTTTTTTTTCAATTTACTCTTTTTAATCGCCTCGGCTTCACTCATTCCCAGGAAACCCCTAACGCGCTCTGCTTGTTTAATCTACTTTAGAAAATTTTTAAAAAAACTAAAATGTCCTAAAATAGATCTCCTTTCACATTATAACTTCTCTTTTATTTGACAATTAAGCTACAAAAAACCACCTACATACTTCTATATGTTCGTTACATACAAAGACTTGTTACACAGGATAAGAAATAACAACTTATAAATTACCCTGTGCTGATAACAATAAAGCAATAACCTTTTAAAACCAGTTCAGTTAATCAAAGAAACCGTCTTTTTTTAATTTACGCATTAACGTTGCTAGTAATAAACATATCTATAAAACTACTTCGAAGTTAGCTATTTAAATGGATTAGAGGGGATTACAGCATGAAAGCATTAATACCAATATTGGTTATGGTTTTGTTTTTTTTACCTAAAACCAATGCAAATGAATATAAACAATTAGGCCGTTATACAAACGTGTCCATTACACCGACTCAACAACAGCTAAATCCTTTACTTGTTGTTGTTGATTTTGAATTTCCACCTCAAATAACCAAAGTTGGTGAAGCATTAAAACTATTAATTGCACCTTCAGGCTACAGATTCAGTTTAAGCGATAATGATATTTCTTATATTTTATTTGAAATGCCGTTACCCGAAATTCACAAAAAATTAGGCGTTATGACACTTGATGATGCAATAAAGACTTTATCAGGAAGTGGGTTTACACCAGTTTACGATGAGGGACTAAGGTTACTAAGCTTTAAGTCTTCTAGTAAATCAATTAATACGGTCAATGTAGCTTTATATAAAAAATCATGGCTCAGAAATAAAACAGCGATAACTCCTATTGCCAATAATTATAAAAAGATAGTTACTTACACTGTAAAAAGTGGTGACTCTATATCAAAAATATTAATCAATCTTGGAATTGGTTATAACCCTAAAATTATAAACCATATTGTAGATACGAACCCATCAGCATTTATCAATAACAATCCTAATCATTTAATTTCAGGATCTGTAATTGGAGTGCCTTTATCATGAAAAATTCCACGCTTATCGCATCATTATTACTTAGCTCCCTAATAACCGGCTGCTCTAAAGAGGAGCCAAAGACACAATTCGCTTCTCAAAAATCATTTAACGAACTTCAACAACAAGTTTTAAATCTAACCACCAAGCAAGAAAACTTAAATTCTTTAATCTATTCATTTAAAAGTAAATTAGAAGGTAATAATTTAGCAATACAGTCTATTCGCGATGAAATAACTGAATTAAGAAATGAAGTTAATTCAAAGTACCAACCTTTAAATGAAGCCCAAAAAAACACTGAAAACGATATTAAAATTATCGATGAATCATTAAATTCCGTTTTAGATAGATTAAAGAAAATAGAATCATTAAGTGTAAAAAAAGAAGTAAATATTAAACATAAAATCAATACAGCAACAAAAGCAAAACCCAAAAGAAAAAAAATTATCACTCCTTCACCAAAAATTTCAGTTTCAAACATAAACAAGTGGGGTTCCTCTTATGTGGCTGTTATTTATTCAGCTAAAAATGGATATAAGACAGTAACAGAAAAAGAAGGAATTGGTGACGGTTGGGGGGTACTAAGCATAGATTTAAATACAGTAACTTTTATTCATGCATCAGGGAAAATAGAGAGTGTTAGTTTATGAAAATATTAATATTTACGTTATCACTAGCTTTTAGCTTAAATGCTTTTTCTGCTACGACAAAAACAGAAGAATTGACCCTTAAAAATTCAAGCATAGAAGTACCCCAACACTCCGTAAACAAAAGTACAAAAAACGCCTGGGGTTTAACTATATCTGATATGGAAAAATACCAAAAAGTTGTTAATGGGCCAAGAGGTACTTTCTCTCCAGGTATAGCACCACCTTTAGCGTTAGCTTTAGAGGCTGAAGACTTAGATGAAAAAAAGCATTATTTATCTATCTACGCGGACTTAGTTTATGACAGTACAGAAAAAGACTTGGCTACGTCACAACTTTACAGAGAAATATTTAATCAAAAATATCCCCAACCGATTATCAACACAGGCTTGTTATTTGAAAATAACGAAAACTATATTAAACCAACAGATCGGTTTGTTGTTTTTATTAGTCCTGACTGCGCTGATTGTTCAGGAAAGTTACTTAACGACTTAATAACAACCGCTAACTTTCCTAAAAACCCAACCGATATATATGTATCCGATTTAAATGAAGATGAATTAAACGCTTGGGCCAACAAAAGCAACATCAAAGTTAAAGACGTTCAACTAGGAAAGGTAACTTTAAATATAATGCCTGAAATAATGAAAATAATTCAAGGAGACAAAGACTATGCAATTTACATATCGCGGGATGATCTATTATTCGACTTTGTTAATTAATATCTCTTTTTTTGTTTTGTTTTCTTCATATATAAAAGCGGTTGAAATACCGCCTTTCTATAAAAAAATAGCAGCTCATTATCAAATACCTGAAGAGTTATATTATTCAATAGCGATGCAGGAAAGTAGAAGACCAAAGATTGGTTTACCTTGGCCCTGGACTTTAAATATTTGTGGTAAGGGTAAATATTTCAACTCTCAAAAAGAGGCTGCCGATGCTTTAAAAAAAGCCTTATTAGACAAATGCAGTGTTGATATAGGTTTATTTCAAATTCATTGGCAATCTCACTACGATAAGTTCACATCACCAGAGCAGGCTTTAGACCCAATAAATAATATGAATGCTGCCGCAATTATATTAACAACAGAAAGAAAGCGTAGTAAGACAAATGGATGGTATGAAGCCACTGGCAGATACCATAGTCCTGGCACCAAAAAATTAGCCGAATCTTATAGAAAAAGCGTATATGCCATATTGAAAAAGGTGCAAAAATGAAAAATATAATATTCTTTTTATTTTCTTTAATTTCGTTTCAATCTTTGTCGAACACAACTGTTCTTTATGACACCGGAAAAGCTACGAATATAAAAAACCCTTTCAAAGTCGATTCAAGTTCAAATATAAGAGTTGCTAATAGTGACCCCATAGAAGTCTTATCATCCCAATTCCCTATCATTTCAGATCAATGGGAACTTGCTACATTCAGCTCAAAAGCAATTAATTTCCCCGATATGGTTAGCCCAATATTTATAGTTGGTTGCGACCCTCAATCACTAGATTGGGTTAACTTTAGAAAACCATTAATAGAAGATAAAAAGGCATTAGGCTTTGTCGTTAATTGCCCTTCTTATGATGATTATTACACCTTCAAAAGTGCCATTTACCCTATTGTGGTTCAGGCCGCTAGTCTGAATAAATTAACCGAAATATTATCCCACAATAAATATCCTGCTTACATTCACAGTAGAGCGATAGAACAATAATGAAAATAAAATATGAAAGAGAGAACTTATTGCGCCCTGCAATAGAATTGCATTCAACGGTGGCTTCGTATCTTATTGCCGCTGTTTGTTTGCTATCACCGAGCCATTTATCAATGTCCCCTTTGGTTGGGTATTCGTTTTCTTTTATGTTTTTTATTGCAGGAACCATTCGCCTTCATCAAGGGATTTCAATTTTAAAATACCAAAGATGTTTAATTAGGCTGCCCAGGTACAGCTTGCCTTTATCTAAAATAAAGCCTTCTGAAAATTATTTATTTATGGGGAAAGGGTTTCTTTGGACTGAACTACATACTGAGCGGCTATATTGCGCTAGAGAAAGACGAAATGAATCATACTCAAAACTACCAAAGCCATACTCTTACGCGAGAAAAATTGAATATAAGTTAGAAAAAACAAAATGTGATTTCATTTCTAAACTACTAAGAGCAGATTCTATTTTTAATATTTTTAGGCCATACCCTGATGTGGGAGGAGATTCTAGGTTGCATGGTGTCGGAATGGAAAATGAAGAAAATATACTTATGAAAATAAGTAATAGATATGGTCACCACATAGTGGTCGGAACAACTAGAACAGGTAAATCTAGGAAAGCAGAAACTTATATATCCCAAGATATTAGACGTAACAAAAATGATTTAGTAATCATAGCAGACCCCAAGGGCGATGCTGATTTATTAAAAAGGGTATATGCGGAAGCCGTTGCCGCAGGAAGGTTATCTGAACTTATGATTTTTCATTTAGGATTCCCTGAAATATCTTGTTGCTATAACCCTTTAGATTCATTTACTCGTATAACTGAATTGTCTACTAGGGTAACAGGCTCTTTACCTGAAGATGGTAGTGCCAAAGCTTTCAAAGATTTCGCATGGCAGTTTACCAACACATTCTCAAAAGCGTTATTTTTTTATGGTGAAACCAGTAGCTATAAAAAGGTAAAGCAAGCTTTTAAAAGACCAGATATGGTACTTATTAAATATATTAAAAAATATATGTCTGTAAATAAAATAGATTACCAGGATCAACTTAACTCTATTTTAGATAACGAATCAAAACAAAAAACCAAGTCTGGAAGTTACCAAAATAAAGAAACCAATGCTTATTGCGCTTTGATAAGAGAAATGGAGATAGACGACAGTACTTTAGAAGATTTGATTTATATTTATCAATTAGACCCACAACATTTCGCAAAAATATCCTCAGCAATTCAACCTTTTTTAGAAAAAGTTACATCTGGAAAAGTTGGGGAGTTGCTTTCAGGCCAATCTACGGATAAAAACAAACCCTTTCTTGATTGGTTAGATATTTACAAAAGAGGGGGGATTGTTTATTTAGGTTTTGACGCTTTAACTGACACAGAAACAGCAAGCGCTGTAGCAGAAAGCACATTTTCAGCTCTCACCTCATTAGCTAGTTATATTTATAAGCATGACATTAATGCTGAGACACCTTTTTCTGAGCCAGTAAAAAGAAACATAATTTTTCATGGCGATGAATTTTCCGACTTAATAGGATCTAAATTTATTCCACTGGCTAACAAAGGTGGTGGCGCTAATTTTCAATTAGTTCTCTACACTCAAAGTTTTGGCGATATAGAGGTAAAACTTGGTAGTGAAGCTAAAGCCAATCAAGTAATGACAAATTTAAGCACGACCGAGTTAATGAGGATTCAAGATGAAAAGACCGCAGACATAGTAATCAAGAAATTACCTAAAGTGAATGTCTCAACAATTATGGCGGTATCAGGAGCTTCAGATAGAGCAAAAGAAGACGATAAAGTAGGGTTTCTTTCAAGCAATGAAGATAGAACATCTAACGAACGCGTTGATATGTTGCAGTTCTCTGATTTTGCAGGGCTACCTAAAGGGCAAAGCTATTGTTTAAAGGAAGGTAATCAACTTTACAAACTCAGATCACCAATGCCATCTAAAATTGATTTAGAAGCATTACCAGAATCTTTAAACGAAGTGCTTTTTAAAATGAAGGAAGCCTATAAATTAGATTTTAATTGGCAAAAAGAGAGAAGCTAACATGTCAGAATTAAAAGCAAGGAAAAAGCCAGGTTTAGTAGGTAACTCAATAACTTTGCTAGTTAATATTTTGTTTTGGATTTTCTTCAGTTTAATTTTTAGCGTTATAATAGAATGGGTAGGAATCTACTTTTCTTGGTGGAATAACGGCCCTCAGCATTCTAAAATAATGCTTTCAGAAGAGTTAAATTATGCAAATGACTCAGTAAAGAATATATTTCTAGGTAATGACACAAGCAGTTATTTTTTTTGGATTTTCAATAAATTTGTCATAGCGGCAAAATTTATATTCCAAACATTCTCATCTTTTTTTATTTTTTTACATTCTATGTCGGGTGATATTTTCAATACATCAAACACAGAAATTTCAAACACTGTAAGCTCCTATTTTACCGCAGCATTTAATATTTCAATGGTTTTTCTATTAAGGTTATTTTTAGTCTTTTTTTCCTTACCGCTATTTTTAATGGCTTTCCTATGGGGGTTTGTAGATGGCCTTGTTGAAAGGGATTTAAGGAGGTTTGGCGCAGGCCGTGAAAGCTCTACTGTTTTTGATGGCGCTAAGTCAATGGTAATGCCTTTTTTCATAGCTCCATTTATTATTTACCTATCTTTTCCGACATCTATAAACCCAATGATAATGTTCGCACCGTCTATAATAATACAGTGTGTTTTATACAGAACACTCTTCTCTAAATACAAAAAATACATATAAAAAAAACCGTCTTTTTCGTAATGGCGGTTTGATCTTTATTACTTAGTTTCACTGTGTTTTTATTGCTCCAACATAAACACAGTGAGCATCTATTATGAAATTATTTATTGTTCTCCCTTTAATATTTTTCTCTTCTTTTTCTTTTTCTTTAAATGAGGAAAGAATTGAATTATCAAATTACCTAAGAGAATTAAATAAGATAGATAGAATTATTTTAAATGCAAAGTTATCCAAGGGAACGGATGAAAAAACAAGCTTTAAATACTCTCAGCTTAGTGATGACCTTAATAAAATAAAAGGAGGGATACAGGAATATTTAGATATGCCTAATCGCTCCCCACGTTCATTAATTAATGATATTTCCCCTATTGATGGAGATTATCACTAATGGCTTATACGTCAGAACAAGCTGCTGCTTTTGAAAGTGCAACAGGGGCTTCTTTCGCTGAGTCTAGTATCTTCTTTAATTCAGTCCTTATATCTTTAGTCCTTATTTTTTCAATAATAATAGTGGTTGCTGCATACAAGGCATGGAGTAAAGAAAGAATCGATACAGCACAATTTTTCAATACAATCATTGGAATAATTTTGCTTATTTTAGTTACAACTTATCTTATAAATTAAAAGGAAATAATCATGAAAACAATCAAGGATTTTTTAGCAAAAAGAAAATTTAACCTTAAAGGTTTTATTTTAAAAACATCTTTAATGGCTGCTAGCTTATATACAACTACAGCTCTAGCGGCTATCCCAACCGTTGAAAGTAACTCAGATGGTGTTGGGTCAGGGGGTGGGGCTTTTGCCTTTCTTACTGGTTGGATTAAAGATATTTTAGTTTGGACTCCTCTTGTGCTAATGAGTGGTGCCACTCTATGGGTTGCTTGGGCCTTATTGCAAAAAGTATTGGCTGAAAGACAACTTGAAAAACCAAACTGGGGTGCAATTGGTATTCATACAATCGCATCAATTTTATTATTAGTTGTTACCGTTTACCTTGGTAATGAAACAATCAATGTTTGGGCTTAGAAGGCGGCATTTTGAAAACCGCCCAATTTGTTCCAAATAGGTTAAATGAACAACCCGTTATTCTGCGTGGTTGTTCATGGCCTGAAATTTATTCCATCGTCAGGGTGTCGCTTTTGATTGGTTTTTCTCTTTCATTAGCTATAACCCTGGTCCTTGGTAATTACACTTATATATTAGCCATCACACCAGTAATAACCGCGATATTATTTATGAGGTTAACCAAGCGCATGAGTAATATAAAAAATGGTAGGCCCGTTGGTTATTTTATTTTAAAAAATAACTTAAAAAAACAAAGAAGCTCTTTTAGCACTAAAAGATTTTTTATTGAGCATGATGGTTTTTGGAAAGTTTCGAAGGATTAAATTATGTCTAACTTTAGATTTTCAAACTCCCTAAAGAGCATTGGTTACATCAATATTTTTCTTTTATTAATAATAATGTCTTTGATAGCTCTTTGCTTTGGCTTAAACCGATCTATTGATATTGCTAAAGAAGAAGTACTTATTAGATTGGAGCCAGACATTAGAGCAGGAACGACTAGAAAGTCCTGGGAAGTCCCCCCGGCTTTTGTCTATAGCTTTTCATTAACAATAACTCAAAAAGTAAATAACTGGACCTCTAACGGAGGTACAGAATATTCACAAAATATACTCGCATTACAAAATTATATAACTCCAAAATGCAGAAGATTTCTAAGCAATGATTTAAAAAATAAAAAAAACCAGGGTCAATTACAAAATAGAACAAGAATCGTAATGGAAAGCTCAGGCGTTAGTTTTAGTGGAAGTGAAAGAACATCGATTATTGATAAAGGGGTTTGGAATACCGATCTGTATTTAAACATAACAGAGTATGTCAACGGTGATCTAGTTAAAGATATTGATGTGCTTTGGCCCCTTAGAATTGTTGAGTTCAATATTGATTCAGAATTAAACCCACAAGGATTAGCTCTTGATTGTTTTTATTCTGAACCAACACTAATTAAAAATAATCGTATATAAGGTTAATATTATGAAAAACTTTTGGATTATTATTCTACTCTTTACGTCTACATATTTATCTGCTGAAGAAAAGCATCAAACAGCGATTGATGATGTTTATTACACATCTTTACCTGTAGATATCATTATATCAACAGCAAAAGAATCTGTAATTTACTTTCCGAATCAAGTTAGGGTAAAAGATGATTTTGGAGGGTATATTGATGTTTTGCCTACGGACAACGTAGTTATTATTAAAGCATTGACCGACTTCCAATCAAGAAGAGTTCTTTTTCAAGATTTAGTTACAGAAAAGATATATATTTTTAATGTCTCTTCTAATAATTCTAACTCACCTCGTAGTGTTCGAATTATTACCCCTTCAGAAAAGTCAAAAGGTGAAAATCCTTTATCCAAAATACCTGAAGGCGGTGCCTACATAGCATTAACACAACATGCATCAGTAAGCCTTTATTACCCCGAAAGATACAAACCAACATCAAAAGAGATCAGAAATATCAAGATAAAAAAAGGTGATGCGAGTTATTTTGTCACTTTTAATGCTTTAACAAAAATCGTTTCAGCTTGGAAAGGTTATGGTTATTTTGTTACTGCAATTGAAGTTACCAATCTTGATGAAAAAGAACTGGTTATTGATCCTAGATATCATTTCCGTGGTGATTGGTTATTTTTAACTGCGCAACATTCATGGATAGGTAAACGAAGTGATATTGAAAATAACGTTACTACTATTTATGTTATTTCTAGCCGTCCATTTTGGGAGTCTTTACTATGAAATCTAGCCGCTTAATCATCATAGGTGTATTTTTTGTATTTATATTTTTTGTCGTTGTTTATTACTCTTCTGGTCAAAAGGATAATACTTATAAAGTAGATCAAGATAACACCAATACAACACCAATAACGCCTGAAAGCTTGGTCGGTGATTCTACTGCTGACAGTTATGCCGCGTTACAGGCAACCGTTCAAAAAAGCATTAACACAACAAAAGACGCTCTAAAGGAGAATGAACGATTAAAGGCCAAAATAGCAAGTCTTGAGAGTCAAAGTGAAAAAACACTGAAAATACTACAAAATAAAACCACTCAAACCCCCAAAGAAGTAAAAAAAGAACCTAAAAGCTTTCTTGAAAAAAAAACGCATCCTACAGAAACCGCCAAAGTTGATTTTAAGCCTACTTTCGAGAATAAAAAGCAAACCACAACACCCCCTCCTTTTGAAATGAAAGGGGAGTACTCACTAGAAAATGGGCTCGGATTGGCTTCTAATCTATTCAAAATACCAAATTCAAAAACTAATAACGTCTCTTCGAAAACTTATGACAAGAATGACCCGAATAAAGGGTGGGTTATGCCTGTAGAAATTGAATATAAGAAAGCCCCGGGTTTACAAAAAAAGAGTGTTTCTAATGTTACAAAAAAAATAGAAAAGCCCGATCCTGCAATGACCATATCGGATAATGCCATTTTATATAATTCCGTAGCACTCACTTATTTGATTGGCCGTATTCCTGTTGATGGGGTCGTTCCTGATCCATACCCAGTTAAATTCATTACTGGAAATGATAATTTACTAGCCAACGGATATGATTTACCAGGTGTAGAGGGTATGTTTTTCAGTGGTTATGCCACTGGTGATATGAACTTGAATTGTGTTAAAGCTACATTAAATTCATACACATTTATTTTTAGTGACGGAAGGCAAGTAACTTATAGAGAAAAAAGCGGAAATGGTAGTGGTGAAGATATGGCCTATATTACAGATAGATATGGATTACCTTGCATCATGGGTAGCTTTGTTTCTAATGTAGCAGAGTTCCTTGGTATTCAAGCCTCATTAACTGGAATAGCGAGCGCGGGAGAAGCTTATGCAGCAGCACAAACAAGTACTTACTCTTCTACATCTGCAAATTCAGTTTTATCTGTAATAGATGGGGACGTTGGTAAAAATGTATTAGGTAACGCTGTTTCGGATATGTTTACTAGCTCGGCAGATTGGCTAGCCGCCAGACAAGAAAATAGTTTTGATGCAGTTGTAGCCCCTTCGGGTTCCCCTGTTTCCATTCATTTAAATAGAAATATTCTTATTGATTACGATAAAGCCGCAAGAAAAGTTAACTATGAGTATCAAGTTAAAAGCAACTCAAACTTAGATTAGGGATATATTATGACGCACTTAAAAAAATACTCTTTGTTTTTAATTTCTCCTTTGTTATTTGGTTGTGCAACCAAAATAGAAGATTTCGTTAAGCCTGATAGCTTGACGATGAAAGAAATTTACAATGGCTCTTTCAATGAGACAGAAAAAAATGAACCGGAAAAAATAAACAATCAAGAAAGTGATATAGATATACAAACCTCAAAAAAGAAAAGAGAGTTAAAGGAGAACGACCTAAGAGGTTATACAAGAAATGTGAATAACGAAACTAAGGTGCTATTTAAAAAACTAGAAAACCCTATGTTGGTAGGGTATGTATTCCCTCATTTAAACAGCGATAATATTCCTATTCCTGGCTACAGTGTGCCTTTTAGAATGTCAGATAAAGATCTATGGGCCATCCCAGGAGAGCGATAACCTCCTTTCATATCCATTATAGTTATTACTTTAAACCGTAAAATTTGTAATGTCGGTTTAATCTTGCTCGGTTTACCTTAAATATAGATAGTATCTCAACTATCTATAATTTGAGGTGTGCAATGTTCTTAAAATTCCTTGATTCCCAATCTTCAGCTACCAAAAAAGAAAAAAAATCTTTATATAAAGGCGGTCGGTCTGTATATGATTTTTTACCTTGGGTAGATTACGATCCTAAAAACAAAATATGGATGCTTGAGGATGGACAGTCTGTATCTACCTTGATAGATATACAGCCCAAATCTTGTGAAGCTAGACCTGAAAACTATCTTGAAGAGATAAGCGATTCTATCAATACAATCATAAATTCAGTACCCCAATTAGATCCGCCTTTTGTTCTTCAATTTTTTGTATATAACGAAGAAAGTTTAAGAGATTTAAAAAAAAGGCTCTCGGAACATATTCCTGACGATTTAAAAGAAACAAAGCTAACCCAAGACTTTTTAAAGAGAATGGCAGAGCATTTTTCTTTAATTTCAAATCCAGAAGGCTTGTTTTATGACAAAGATATAACTGACTCCCCTTGGTTTGCAAAAACTTACAACGTTAAGCTTTGTATGTATAGAAAATTATCTTCTGTTAATGATTTAGAAATTGGTATTACTGCGGTCAATGAATTATTAGAAGTGTCTACAACCTTAATCAACGGCCTGAACGGAAGTGGCATAAAGGCCAAAAGAGATGGCCAAAAAGAGTTGTACGAATGGATGCTTCCTTTTTTCAATGACACCACCAATTATAACGATTCGATTGATGAACTAATAAAATCTGTGCCATATCCTGGTGATGAAAACCTTCCCTGGGGAACAGATTTAGTTAAATTACTTTTCTTGAATGAACCTCATTC
>NZ_QOCB01000005.1 GCF_003318165.1 Psychromonas sp. B3M02 | reverse complement strand
TTTATAAGCTATATTTAATAACTTAAATGCCTTACTAAACATACTTAAACTGTAAAAAATCTACTCACTTTATAAGTGACTTAACACCTTAGTATCTATTTCAATCGCATAAACTGAACTTGAGGCGGTAATATAAAGCGTTTTTTCCTGATCATCAAAGGTGCAATTAGATACAGTTTCCGAAGTGAAGATTTTCCCCAATAGCTGCATCTTTTTATTAAGCACAATCACTCCTTCGCCTGAGCTTAAATACAAGGTACCAAATTTATCCACAGTCATTCCGTCTGGAATCCCCTGCTCGACCTCATAGACTAAGCGTCCATTGGATAAGCGACAACCATCAACATCAAAGGCTTTTAAGTGTTTCAAACCCTGTGTTGGAAAATCAACAATCGACATATCCGCAACGTATAAGATTGATTCATCAGGTGAAAAGACTAATCCATTAGGTCGTTGAATATCGCTAGTCGCTATGGTCAAGGTATCGCGACTTGGGTCATAACAATAAATATAACAGCCTATAATTTGGCTTTCTGCTTTATAACCTTCTTCATCGCTAGTAATGCCATAGGGTGGATCAGTAAACCAAATAGTGCCATCGGATTTGCGTTCAACAAGGTCATTCGGTGAGTTTAATCGTTTACCATCAAGCTTTTCAATCATCACCTTAGCAATCGCTAGGTTATCTTTACTGCGTAAAGAGATGCACCGACGCCCATGTTCACAGGTAATAACATCACCATTACTCAAGGTATAATTGCCATTGGCGTAATTGGATTGCTCAGTGACTAAAATCGTTTCTTGAGTGTTACTATCAAAAAGATACAAGACCCCTTTTTTCACATCTGAGAACAAAAGTTGCTTAGAGTGCGGCAACCATGCCGCACCTTCACACCAAATATGTCCTCCACTAACCAATGTTAATTCAGATAACATTGCAGAAGAAAATGACATACTTGCCTCCTTTATTTGCCATTCCAAGACGCAGAGTAATATTCACGATAATTATTCTCTGGGTCATAAAGGTTTTGATCACCACCATTACTATGGATGTTCTCAGCAGTCACTAAATGTACTGGCGTAACGTAACCGCTAATGGGTTGATCTTGGAATAAACGATTAAACTCATCGATTACCTGCCAACCATGTAGGCTTAATGGCTCAGCCACTGTTGCCACTTGGAAGTCACCATTTCTGATTCTTTCAAATGCTGACTCACTACCGTCACCAGCTGAAATGTTATAAGGTGCATCACCTTTCTTTTTACCTGCAGAGCGTAAAGCAGGAGACATGTAGTCAAAATAAAGGTCATTAATCGCTAATGTATAGTTATATTTATCACCGTGTTTTTGTACTAGTGAGTATGTTAACTGTGGGATACGAGCTGAGGTGTTAGCTAAAGGTGTATCTTCATAACCTAATACAGAACAACCCTCACACTTTTCAATATACGACTTCATTACGTCTGCTTTATGTACCGCAATGCTATAAAGACCATCGGTTAAAATAACCACATTGGCTTTACCTTCTGATTTTGCAATGGCGTACATAGCAGAAACACGAGCAACATCATCTGCAGAACTGGTAATGTTCGTTTCTATGAACAAATCTTCAATTGGACCTGGATTAGGTGTTGCATGCCAACTTACAAGTTTTATGCCCAGTTGATTGGCTTTACGTAAGGTTGGTACCATTGTATTCGGTGTAAAACCGCCCACGACTATACCGTCTGGCTGTAAGGCTAACGCTTGCTTCATCGCTGATGATTGAGAGGGAACACTACCAGCACCGTCTAGTACTCGCACATTCCAACCAATTGCTTTTGCGGCTTCTTCAAAGCCCTTAACAACACCTGCAACACCACTATTTTTCAGGTCAGAGGCAACAAAAATAACGGTTTTATCTTGCACAGCTTTAGGCCCTGTAGGTAAAGAAAAGGCTACATTTGTTTCGCCAGAGGCTTCGGCAACCACCTGTTTTGCCATATCGACATATTGTTGCGCACTGGTTGCGTCAGCATATGAATAGGTTGATAGGGTCACCGCGGCTATTAAGCTTAAGTATTTGATTGGATTTTTCATCATTTCACCTTTATGTTGTTTTTAGTTGCAGTCTGTTTTCGTTTTTGACTAAAACCTGCCAAGGTAATAGCCACCAATAAAATCGCACCATTGAATAATGGTTCAACAAAAAATGGTGTTCCCAGCTGTTGTAAGCCAGAAATACCGACACTCACTAGCGACACACCAATAATGGTGCCCCATACATTTACTCTCCCTGCTCTAAAGGTTGTTGATCCTAAGAAAGCCCCTACCAATGCAGGTAACATGAAGTCTTGCCCTACAGAAGATGAACCAATACCGATATGTGATGCTAATAACACACTTGCAAAGGCAATTAAGCCGTCAGAAACAACATAAGAACCGATATAACAAGCCTTAGTATTAATCCCATTTAATGTTGCTGTATTTGGGTTTGCACCTACGGCATAAAGCTTTCTACCTAGCGCGGTATATTCAGTTAATATCCACAACGCAAAAGTGATTGCCGCTAGGTAAAAGACCACAACAGGTAAGCCAAATACTTCGTAACCACTTAAGTTATAAAAGCTTTCAGGTAAGGCGCCTACGATTTGACGACCATCGGAATGCCAAAGCGAAACCGCATAAATCACCGTACCAGTCCCTAGCGTTGCAACAAATGAATCGATATCAGCTAACGCCACCAACATGCCATTTAAGGCTCCATATAAACAGCCACATAACACCACAGTTAATGCCGCAGCCTCCCATGAAAACCCATAACGTTGTTGTAAGGTGATCACTAATACATGCCAAAAAGTCACACCAAACCCAACATTTAGGTTCATTTTTCCGGTCACCATAGTGACCATGGCAGCAAGGGCTAAGATCGCCACTACACTTTTCTCACTAAGGATTGCCTGTAGCGTTAACATTGAAAAGAAGGTATCTGTGGTGGAACTGAACACTACAATTAATAACAGCGTAAGTATTAATAACCCGTAGCGCATCAATACTTGCGTGACCATATTTCCTAGGCCGAGCTTCATCGACACTTCAGTTTCTAATGCGGTGGATTTAATATTCGATGTTGACATGTTGTACCTCTTCTACTTTTGAGCCTGACGCATACTTCAATAAATTAGATAAAGTCACCCCCTCCTCCATTAATTCTTTAACAACTCGACCACGATTAAATACCAATGCTCGATTTGATATGTTCACAACCTCTTCAAAATCACTTGAGATAACAATCACGGATAACCCGTTCTCAATTGCTCTTTGCATGATTTTATAAATTTCAGAACGAGCACCGATATCAACACCGGCAGTAGGATTATCTAAAATCATGATCGGCTTATTCATATTGAACCACCTAGCCAAAATGATTTTTTGTTGGTTACCACCACTCATTGAGCTAATTGATATATTGGGATCTCTTGGTCTGACTGAATACTCACTTATAGCCTGAAAGGTTGACGCTTCCTCTTCTGCTTTAGAGAGGCTTGATAACTCTCTTTTACCCAAATTGCTTGGATTAAGATTTAAATTTTCTAAGGCGCTCATTGCGCCGCAAATACTTTCTTTCACGCGGTCTGCCGCGACCATCGCAATGCCACTTGCAATGCTTTTAGCAGGTGAAGAAATATCTGCTTTTTTGCCGTTGATCATCACTTCGCCACTTTTGATATTCAAACGACCAAACAAGGACTGACCTATCGCTTCCTGTCCCGCATTTCTTAAGCCAACTAAAGACACTAGTTCGCCTTTTCTTAAACTCATATTAAACGGGTCAAGGTCACCAATCTGTAGATTTTCAATATTCAAGACAACGGGTGAAGTTGGGTTTAATGGCGCTCTGTAACTCATCTCTTTTTTCATGCCAACGATTAAGGTAACAAGATCATCAAGTGAATAATCTTTTACTAAACCTGAGCCCACCATTTTCCCATCGCGCAATACAACAACATCATCACAAATATCGTGTATTTCATCTAAACGATGCGACACATAAATCATGCCTACACCTCGTGCTTTTAAGCCTTTTAATACATCGAACATACGCCCTACATCACTCGCCACTAAAGAGGCAGTAGGCTCATCAAGTATTAACACTTCGGCATCAGCAATGAGTGCACGGGCAATGGTTAATAATGCTTTTTCAGCAGCACTCAAATTAAAAATACGTTCCGAGGCTTTAGCATCTAACCCTACTAAATTAAGTACTTCTTCTGCTTTTTGTTCAGCAGCCTTCCAATTAATAATTCCCCATTTTTTAGGAAAACCTAAAGTTAACCCAATGTTTTCAGTGACAGTCATCCATTCAACTAAACCTAAATCTTGATGAATGAATGCAATAGGTGACTTGTTAGATCGATTAAGCGCAGTTGCATCTTCTATCGATTCATTTTTAAAAATAATCTCTCCACTGGTTTTTTTATTAATACCAGCCAACGTTTTAATTAAAGTAGACTTACCTGCACCATTCTCTCCTAATAAAGCTACACACCGACCGGGGTGAACATTAAAAGAAGCAGACTCCAAAGCTACAAAATTAAAGAAACGCTTTGTAAGATTATTAATTGAAAGCAAACTGCCCTCAGGAGTATCAATAAATCTCATACTATCCTCGTATATTATCTTTTTAACATAAAGATAAAATTCTACAATATGGAATAATATTCCAAAAAATTCCACATTATAGTACTTATAGTTTTCAAATTATTGTGTGACTCAAGTCCGAATTTAAATCGATTAGCTATTTGAGGTGCTATTTATTGATCTCTATCTCATAAGCTCACATTGGGTAGATTTTTCATTTATTTAAAAAGTTTTATTGTTTTTGCAGGGAAAACTATTTATAGATCAGCGAGTTAAAAGTTATTTAAAGTAAAAAGGTAAGCAACACAGTGAAATTGTGTAATACAAACTTCCAACATGAATAGGAGGAATAAAGGAAAAATAGACGAGTAGATAGTATTGAACAGAAATATTTATGCTTTATTTACAATAAAAAAGTAAAAATAAACAGTTAAATTTCGCATAAAAACACACTGATATTGGCTAAATAATAACTAGGTTATTGATCTTATTTGAGTTTATGAAAGTGCCATAACAGTAATAATATTACGGCATAAATTTGACTCTCATCACATAATTGCGCATAATATATACAAATTCACTATTTAAGTAAGGAAATTACGTATGAATACTACAACTTTAGATCATGCTCCAAAAACCGTAGATAACAATGTGTCAGCTTTTGCTGATAAAGCATTTTTCTTTGTAAAAATGGCAATTGCTATCAGTGCAATTATTTTAGTAGAAGTATCAGCTTGGATCTAAAAGCTCCCAGCAAGCAACACAGATAAATCACACAACTTCAAGATAAGTAACATCCCATTATGGGATATCCATCTAGCATAATCCCCAAAGTAACCAATAAAAAACGCCAGTGATTTTCACCACTGACGCTTCATAACAACACTTTAATTTATTTATAAAACCCTACTAGGGTGCTTGCATAAGATTCATGTGATGTACTTTGATATCATACTTTTCAATAATCTTTTTAGTTGCATTCATACTAGCAATCCTTTGTTCTGAATCTAAAGCCTCTTCCATCGCTGCTTTATCACTATAGCTATGTTGCATAATAAGCAGTACATTTTGATGAGCTTCACTCTCTATAAATTCAGGTTTACTTAATACCACTCCTTGGCTATTAGGAAAAGTAGCAATAATAGGTACCACCACATCTTGCATATATTGATGAAAATCTTGTTTTTCAGCCTTTGTTAAATTAGCTTCAAAAAATGCTGTTCTTAAAATAGTCATGACTACACTCCCTTCTCTAATAACTGTGTTGCAGTATTAACAATGTTGCTCACCGTAAACCCAAACATCTCAAAAAGTTGCTCTGCAGGTGCTGACTCACCAAAGCTTGTCATACCGACCACTTTTCCATTCAACCCTACATACTTATACCAGTAGTCAGCAATGCCAGCTTCGATGGCAATACGTGCCGATATATTTGATGGTAATACCTGCTCTCTATAGGTCATTGGCTGTTGCTCAAAAACATCCGTTGATGGCATGGATACAACACGTACGCTTCTACCGGCTTCAGACAATTCAGTGGCGGCATCTACCGCAAGTTGTACTTCAGAGCCTGTTGCGATCAGAATTAAATCAGGCGTACCAGTGCAATCCTTCAAAATATAAGCCCCCTTTGCGATATCAGTGACTTGCTCTGCAGTACGCGATTGTTGTGCCAAGCTTTGTCGAGAGAAGATCAATGCAGAGGGAGCATCTTTACGTTCAATTGCTAACTTCCATGCGACTGCAGATTCCACCTGGTCACAGGGTCTCCAGGTACTCATATTAGGAGTCATACGCAATGATGCAATTTGCTCAACAGGTTGATGTGTTGGGCCATCTTCACCTAAACCAATGGAGTCATGGGTATATACTTGAATGTTTTGTACCTTCATTAATGCGGCCATACGCATTGCGTTACGCGCGTACTCCATAAACATTAAAAAGGTCGCACCATAAGCGATCAAACCACCATGTAATGCAATACCATTAATGATTGCAGTCATCGCAAATTCTCGTACACCATAATGGATATAGTTACCGGACGCATCATCACGGGTTAATGCTTTTGATTGTGACCACATAGTTAAATTTGAAGGTGCTAAATCAGCCGAACCACCGGTTAATTCCGGTAGCATCTTGGCATACACTTCTAAAGTATTTTGTGAGGCTTTGCGGGAAGCGATATTGGCAGGATTGCCTTGTAAGTCATTAATAAAATCATTGGTCGCTTGTTGCCAGTTCTCTGGTAAATCTCCTGCCATACGACGTTTAAATTCACTAGCAAGCTCCGGATATTGAACTGCATAAGCTGCAAAATATTCATTCCACTGCGTTTCTTTATCTTGCCCTGCTTGCTTAGCATCCCACTCAGAATAGATCTCAGATGGAATTTCAAATGGACCATGTTGCCAACCTAACTGCGCTTTACTTGCTGTAATTTCTTCCGCACCAAGTGGTGCACCATGACAATCATGTGTTCCTGCTTTATTCGGTGAGCCAAAACCAATAATCGTTTTAGTACAAATTAAAGTCGGGCGCGGGTCCAATTTAGCAGCCCGAATAGCTGCATCGATTGCTTCACTATTGTGACCATCAACATCAGCGATCACATGCCAGCCGTAAGCTTCAAAACGTTGAACCGTATCATCGGTAAACCAGCCTTCCACCTCACCATCAATGGAGATACCATTATCATCCCAGAAGGCAATTAACTTACCTAAACCTAACACTCCAGCCAATGAACAAGCTTCATGAGATATCCCTTCCATCATGCAACCATCACCTAAAAAAACGTAGGTAAAATGGTCAACGATATCGTAATCAGGTTGGTTAAATTGTGCTGCCAGTGATTTTTCAGCTATTGCCATACCAACGGCATTAGCAATCCCCTGCCCCAATGGTCCGGTGGTTGTTTCAATACCTGGCGCATAACCATATTCAGGGTGACCAGGCGTTTTTGAGTGCAGTTGACGGAAGTTTTTTAACTCTTCAATGGGTAAGGAGTATCCGGTTAAATGAAGTAGTGAATAGATCAGCATAGAGCCATGACCATTTGATAAAACAAAACGGTCACGATTACTCCACCGAGGATTCTGTGGGTTATGGTTTAAGTGCGAACGCCACAATACTTCAGCAATATCTGCCATGCCCATTGGCGCACCAGGGTGC
This sequence comes from Psychromonas sp. B3M02, assembly GCF_003318165.1. GTDB lineage: Bacteria > Pseudomonadota > Gammaproteobacteria > Enterobacterales > Psychromonadaceae > Psychromonas. The sequence continues at coordinate 52,189 of NZ_QOCB01000005.1, read as the reverse complement.
CCTGAATTAGCTTGTTGTACTGCATCCATGCTTAACGCACGAATAGCATTAGAAAGTTGTTTACGATCCATTTTATTTACACCTTTAATAATTAGCGCTATTTTCGCGACAAACGACAGCGCGGTTGTTCATGCCATTAGCATTAAAAAAGGGAATCAATGATTCCCTTTAACTGTTTTTTTAGATTACAACTTGTCTGAAATCATGGTCTCGAGCTTGCCTTGGTCAATGGCAAAGTTACGAATACCTTCAGCTAGCTTTTCAACGGCCATTGGATCTTGGTTATGCTCCCATAGGAAATCCGATTCATTCATCGCCTCTGGGCGCTCTTGTTGCGATGAAGCAGGTTGTAATTTTACAACCACCTCACCTTCAGCTTGTTCCAATTGTTGTAATAGATCAGGGCTAATAGTTAATCGGTCACAGCCAGCTAACTCTAATATTTCACCGGTATTTCTAAAGCTAGCGCCCATTACTACTGTTTTGTAATCATGTGCTTTGTAGTAGTCATAAATTTTACTCACAGATATCACGCCTGGATCTTCATTTGCAGCAAAGTATTGTCCTTGTTTCGCTTTGTACCAATCCATAATACGGCCAACAAAAGGAGAAATTAAAAATACCCCTGCTTCTGCACATGCACGTGCTTGAGCAAATGAAAACAACAGCGTTAAATTACAATTAATGCCTTCTTTCTCTAATTGTTCAGCAGCACGAATTCCCTGCCATGTGGAGGCTAATTTAATTAAGATACGGTCATTACTGATACCTGCATCGTTATACATTTTCATTAACTGGCGTGCTTTTAAAATACTACCTTCAGTATCATAAGATAGGCGGGCATCCACTTCCGTTGAGATACGTCCAGGGATCACTTTAAGGATCTCTTTACCAATACTCACCGCTAACATGTCACTAGCCGCTTGAATTTGACTTTGTCTATCCTCTGACTGTGCTTTAGCATAACGAATGGCTTGGTCCATCAGTGGTGCATAGTCAGTTAACTGCGCCGCTTTTAAGATTAAAGAAGGATTAGTGGTTGCATCTTGTGGCTGGTATTTTTGAATCGCTTGAATATCACCTGTGTCAGCAACGACCACTGTTAATTTTTTGAGTTGTTCTAATTTATTCATCATTGATCTTCCATCGACTATGTTAAAGTGCAAAACCTACGGCATTTGCAATCTCTTTTAATTTACTTCTTGCGGCTTTAATATCTTCTAACCACTGTTCATTTTGCGCCCACATTTCAATCACTAATGGTGCACTATAATCAATTTCTGCCAGGGTTTTGAAGATCGCAGTAAAGTCCACTTGCCCTTCACCAATCACCAGATCTCTAAACTGACCTTTACAGGTTTCAGAAACACGTAAGGTATCTTTTAAATGTACTTGTACAATATGGTCACGAGATAGTTTTAATTCGGTGCACACATCATGATTCCAGCCAGTTATATTTCCTACATCTGGGTAAGCCATGAAGTAAGGAGATGGAATTTCACGCTTTAACACTTCGAATTTAGTCAAAGAATTTAAGTAAGGGGTATCCATGATTTCAACGCCCAACATGATCCCAGCTCGCTCCGCCATTTTGGTTGCCTGCTGCATACCATCAATAAAACGTAGGTGAGTTTGTTCCGATTGCGCTTCGTAATACACGTCATAACCGGCCATTTGGATACAGCGAATACCGAGCTTATAAGCAAGGGCAATGGCTTTTTCCATGATCACAAGGGACTCGCTACGAATCGCCTCATCCATTGAACCAAATGGGAATTTACGATGCGCACTTAAACACATAGATTGCAAAGGCATCTCATGTTTTTCACAAAGGTGACGTAGAGCGTAGATCTCTTCGTCACTCCAATCTAAACGAGCACGACGCTCATCCGTTTCATCAACGGATATTTCTACAAAGTCAAAGCCAGCTTGTTTAGCATTCACTAAACGCTCTTCCCACGTTAATGAGGTTGGCATTGCTTTTTCATAAATGCCTAAACGAAACTTATTATTTACATTAAACATACTAAGTCCTTAATATAGTTGCTGCTCTATACGGGCAGTAAAGGATTGAATTTTTTGCGCTAAAGTTGGGTAGCTTATTTGCTTCATTTTTGGTGTTAATGAAGAGATACTAATGGCATATACAGGCGTGTTGAACTTATCAAAAATAGGCACAGCAACGCAGGAAATACCCGCTTCATTCTCTTCATCATCAATGGCATAACCTAATGCTTTAACTTTATCTAGCGCCTCAAAAAACAGATCTTTTTCTAAGATAGTATTCTCTGTTAATGCTTTCATAGTGCTCGCATTACGTTGCCAATATGCTTCCCTTACCATGTCAGAACTAAAGGCTAAGTAGCACTTTCCTGCTGCAGAGCAATACATTGGCGAATGTAATCCAACGTAGGTTCTGGTTCTGAAAGAGGCATTTTCTGGTTCAAATTTATCTTTAAAAACAATATTGTCAGCATCAAAAGAGAGGAAGTTAACGGTTTCATTAACCTCACCTAACAACTCAGATAAATAGGGTTTCACTATTCCAGTAACATCTGAATTCATTGCCGAATGACCAAGGTGAACTAACTTCATGGTTAATCGATACTCTTTACCTGAACTAAGTTGAGCAACATATCCTGCTTCTTCAAAGGTCGCTAATATGCGATGAGTAGAGGATTTGTTAAACCCAGTGCCTTCTGCAATATTTTGCAAAGAAGTACCATTTGGAAACTGCCCTAAAAACTCTAAAACGACTAATGCTTTTGATAAGGATTTAATTTGCTCACTCATACGCTACGCCCAATATTTAGTGATTTGACGTGAAAATTGCCCAGCTATTTCAACACCGTTCTCTCCTGCTAAGGCACGCCCTGCAATAAAGGCTTTTACCGATATGCCCTGAAATAGATGTACATCTTCTGGCACAATGCCACCTGTAATAGACAGCTCGATTCCAAGGTCCGATAGGCTTTGCATTTTTTTCAAATCGGCTTCCGTCCAATTTACACCTGCCAACTCAGCATCACGAGAACGATGGTAGATTGCTTGTGTGATCCCCATCTCCACCCAATCTTTAGCATCATCTAGTGTCCAATGACCATATAACTCAATTTGTACTTCACCATTAAACTGATCGGTGACTTTTTTAGCTGAGCGAATGGTTTCTATGTGAGCAGCTGCGCTCACTGTGACCCAATTTGCACCCGCTTGCATTGCCAACTTAGCTAAAATCGCACTGGCATCTGTGATTTTCATATCACATACAATAATATGCTCAGGGTATTTATTACGTAATGCTTGAACACTTTCCACACCATGTGCAAAGGCTAAAATAGTGCCCACTTCAATTACATCTAAATGGGCTGCGACATCTTCAACTGATGCTAAGGCAACTTCTAAGTCTGTTGCATCTAATGCCATTTGTAATAAAGGTTTAGTCATTAATTTGCTCCTCAAATGTTTTAAATAGGCCCACTAATGTTTGATAATTTTCAAATTTTTTCTGTAAAGCCTGATAATTTTTTGGGTTAGGATTAATGTGCTTGGTATGGGTGATAATATTATCCATACACTCACGGCTAGATGAATATTCACCCGCACCTACCATGGCGACAATTGCGGCCCCTAATGATCCTGTTTCATCGATATCAGAGATTTCAACTTGCATCCCAGTTAAGTCAGCTAACATTTGCATCCAAGTTGTGCAGGAAGCAGGGCCACCAGTAACTTTAAGGGTATTCGCTTGTGGAAACCTTGCTCGCATTCTTTGCAAGTGGATATTGTGGCAAAAAAGAATCCCTTCCCAGATTGCTTGAATAATATGCGCTTTACTATGGTGAGCTTGTAACCCGTAAAACCCAGATTTCAAACCTAAGCCTTGATTAGAGCCATATAAGAAAGGCACAAAATAGACACTGCTTTCTGCCACTTCTAAAGCTGCAACAAGCGCTTCATTTTCTTCATGTTGTAACTCACCCTCTGCATTTAAATATTCAGCAAACCACTCGTAATTGCCTGCGGAGGTTGGGCTTGCTTCATGAATAATATATTCGCCTTCAATGGCATAATGGCCATAGACAAAATTATGCTCTGCTTGGGTAATTTGTTTAGTAATCCCAGAGGTCACAGCCCAGGTTCCCATGACATAATTTAGGGACTGCTCTTTGGCATCAATACCTGAACATAATGCCGTAGATACCACATCAAATAAGCCACCAAACACAGGTGTCCCAACCACTAATCCAGTTTCTGTTGCTACTTTCTCAGTGACTCTGCCTGCTAATTGATCTGGTTGAATAATCTTAGGTAATGCATCCCACACCTCTTCTACATCAAACAGTTTCAGCAGTTCCATATCATAGGATCCTGTCTGTGCATTAAAGAAATTGCTTTCAGACATATTGGTAATTTCAGCACCCACTTCACCAGTAAAACGATAACGAAGGTAGTCATGGGCCATCATGATGCTGCCAATATTCGAATACACTTCTGGCTGGTTTTGTTTAATCCAGTTGATAATTGAAACGGGATGACCTGTCCATAGAGTTTGTAAAGTTTTAGGGTAAATCTTTTCCGCGAAACCTAACCCTAACCATTCCTTTACAATGCTCAGTGAACGAGAATCAGAAGACATAATGCCGTGCCCTAAATTCTTACCCTGTTTATCCAGTAAATAGACACCCTTTCCCTGTGCGGAAATACTGATACCTTTAATCTGTTGCACATTAACTCTGGTGATTTTTAATAGCTTATTAATCACCACCACGGCATCTTGCCACAGCGCATCTAAGTCTCTTTCTACCCAACCTTGCTGTTCATTAATTACACTTGCAGAGGTTCTGGTCAAACCGATTTGAACACCTTTATTATCGTACAGGGCAGCTTTCATAAAGGTGCCGCCCGAATCTAATCCTATGTAGTAATTCATGATGTTATTTCCAATAAGTCGTTATGAATTTTAACCACCAGCTTACGAACCATTTGCTGGTCATCATCTTGGATATTAGTGATATGCACAGTGTTAGGGGGGAATAGATAAAAGCAGCTAGGTATTGCTTTAATGTAATTTAAATCAATACCTTGATACTCATAAAATAGAATATCTCGGGCCTCATTATAGGCTTCATGAACTCGATGTTCGCCACTATCCAAGGACCAAGCCATCGTCTCTTGACCTGCTAAAACGATCTGTAAATCAGAATGGTAACGATGCACTTCGGGTTTAAAATCAGCCAGTGGTGATTTGTTGTACTCTAAAATAACAAACCACACTTTATTACTATCTAGGTTGCTGAAATAATGGCGCCCAAGTGCTAACACATCTAAATCTAATTGCTCAAGTTCTGTTAAAACTTTGCCAATGATAGAGGGGTAACTAGCCATCATTTTATTTTGCTTAATATGTCCAATTAGCATCATTAGCCCCTATCAAAATTTGCTTAATAACAAGTCTGCTAACGCATCTTGATCATCATTGTCTGCGGTAATCAATTGCGCATGTTGCTGTACTTCCGGCTCTGCATTACCCATAGCAATGCCTAACCCTGATAACTGCAACATGGAGATATCATTATGATTATCACCAACGGCGACCATCGTTTTAACATCGATATTTAAGTCTGCTGCATAGCGAGAGAGTGCATTACCTTTGCTATTACCTTTGTTAGCAAAATCAAATCGATCTACCCATGATTGCTCGCCATTAAAGTGCGCTTGTATTAACTCTGTCTGTAAAAAATGGTCTAAGTCATTACCTTCAACAACAAACTTCCAGATATATTCAGCGTCTTTCAATGCGTCAATAAAACTATCCACTTTGACAATGCTAGGTCTGTCTTCAACTGGGTAGCTATTAGCCCATTCCAATAGTTTTTCCATATACATGACAGGCTGCTGTCTCGAATACAGCATTGAATCACGGCTATACATCACTAACTTCAACTTAAACTGATCGGCTAACCTAATAAACTTCAACGCATTCGCTTTATCAATGGCGTTTTCACTCAACACCTGCTTCGCCTGATAGTCATAAATATAAGTACCGTTACAGCAAATAATCGGAGTCGTTAACCCTAACTCTGCATGGTAAGGCTGCGCTGCTACATGGTGACGCCCAGTAACAATCACCACATGATGCGTTTGTGAAATGGTTTGAATCGCCAGCTTTAATCTCGGGTTAATCGTATGTGCCGAGTTTAAAACCGTGCCATCTAAATCCAGTGCTAATAGTTTATACATAGCAATTAACCTCTATTTCTGACCGTAATATGAATTAGCGCCATGCTTACGAGAGTAATGTTTATTTAATAGAGCCGGGTTGATCATAATATCTGGGTTCAATGCTCGAGTGCCCACAGCCATCGCTGATATCTCTTCTAATACAACGGCGTTATGTACGGCATCAAAGGCATCTTTTCCCCATGAGAATGGTGCATGCCCAGCCACGATAACCCCAGGGATCGCATTAGGATCAATGTCACGTCTAGCAAACTCTTCGATAATTACCGTACCGGTATTCTTCTCATACTCATCGGCTATTTCTTGATCACTTAATTGTCGCGTACAAGGCACATTGCCATAGAAGTAATCCGCGTGGGTGGTACCTAGTGCAGGAATATCGATCCCAGCTTGTGCCCAAATAGTGGCATTTCTTGAGTGGGTATGAACAATGCCACCAATTTGTGGAAAGGCTTTGTATAGTTCGATGTGTGTGGCCGTATCACTGGATGGATTAAGCTCACCTTCAAGACGATTACCTTCTAGGTCAATAATCACGATGTGCTCTTCAGCCATTACATCGTATTCCACACCTGAAGGTTTAATAGCGATAACGCCATTTTCTCTATCAATTTCAGACACATTACCCCAGGTAAAGGTCACCAATCCGTATTTAGGAAGTTGTAAATTAGCGTCTAAAACGCGTTTTTTTAATGCTTTAAATTTACTCATGTCTATTGCCTCTATTTAACACTAACAGGCCAAATAAGCGTGCCTAACAAACAGCTTGTTAGGCACAACCACTTATTTTGCAGCGGCTTCTATTTTCTTAATCATTGAATCACCATTTTCTTCAATAAATGATGCCCATACTGGCTTAATTGCTTCTAAGAAAGCGTCACTGTCCACATCACGATTCACTTTCATGCCATGAGACTCTAGCTCTGCAATCATTTCATCTTCTTTAGCGATGCTAAGTTTTCTTTGCATATCAACCGCTTCTTTAGAAACATCCAAAATGATTTTTTGGTTTTCAGCACTTAACTTATTGAACTTTTTAAGGTTCATCGTCAGTACTAAAGGAGAGTAAGCATGCTGTGTCAGACTTAAGTACTTTTGTACTTCGTAGAATTTGAATGACAGAGTCACACCAATAGGATGATCCTGTGCATCAACAACACCTGTTTCTAACGCACTGTAAAGTTCAGCAACAGGGATTTGTTGAGGGTTAGCTTTAAGTTCATTAAACATATCGTTTAATGCTTTAGAACTGTTCACCCTCATTTGTAAACCTACTAGATCTTCTGGTTTACGAATTGGTTGACGATTATTGGTCACATTACGGTAACCACTTTCAGGGTAACCTAGGCCTTTTACGCCTAGTTTTTCCATTGACGTTAGGACCTCCTTACCAGGAGCGCCATCTAACACTTTGTAAGCTGTTTCACGATTAGGGAAAATAAACGGTAATGTGAATGCTGCTGATTCAGGTAAAAAACCAGAATAGTTATTAACACCCACCATAGAGAAATCTAGGATCCCAGATCGCGTACCATCAATCATTTGCTTATCATTGCCTAATTGACCTTGTGGGAAGATATTAATTTTAATATCGCCATTGGTGCGCGCCTCTACCTCTTTTTTAAAGAATAAAGACATCGTTTGTTGTAAGTCTGACTCAGGGGCTGCATGCGCCAGCTTTAATGTGGTTTGTGCACTTACCGATGAACAAAAAGCAATCGTTGATGCAATCCCTACCATTTTAAAAAAGTTTTTCATTTTCTTCTCCTTGGGTGTTTTAACCAATAACGTAAGCCATTGGCACAGTGATAATACTTGGGAATATTACGAATAAAGTTAACAGGGCCATGTACGCCGCGATAAAAGGCATCACACCTTTGACCGACGTCGACATAGGGACTTTAGCAACTCCGCACACCACGTTTAACACGGTGCCGACGGGAGGAGTAATCAAGCCAATAGAACAGTTAATAACAAACATCAAACCAAAATAAGTGGTATCGATGCCGGCCATTTTTACAATTGGCATAAGTAGCGGTACTAAGATAAGAATGGTTGGACTTAAGTCCATCACCATACCTACACATAACACTAATAACATGATCACAGCCATCAATAATCGAGGGCTATCAACCAGCGGGCCTAACATAGCCGCTAGCTGTTGAGGTAATTGAGCAACAGTGATTAACCAGGCCGCGACCATCGCACAACCTACTAAGAACATCACCATTGCCGTTGAGCGACCTGCATTAAGCAGTACTTTGTAGAAGCCTTTTAGAGAGATTTCACGGTAGATCACTGTTGATACAAAAATCGCATACACAGCAGCAACAACCGCAGCTTCAGTAGGTGTAAAGATACCAAAACGGATACCGCCAATAATGATGATAGGAAGGAACAGTGCCCAGATACCATCTTTTAAAGCCGCACGCTTCTCAGCTTTACTTGCTCTTTCTTTAATTTCTAAATCTTCTTTTCTAACCAGTAGGCTCCAAACAAACATTAAAGTTAAGCCCATTAATAAACCTGGAACAATACCGCCTAGGAACAGGTTTTTAATGGAAATACCACCAGCAACACCCACCAGAATAAGTGGCAAAGAAGGCGGAATAACCGGGGCAATAATGCCACCCGATGCTAACAAACCCATTGAAGAACCTTCAGGGTATTTAGCCGCTTTCATCATTGGATATAAAATACTTACCAATGCAGCCGCATCTGCAACAGCCGAACCCGATAGGCCAGCAAGTAATACTGAGGTTAAGATGGCCACGTAACCTAAACCACCCTTTCTATGTCCAACATAGGTGGTTGCGAGTCTTACGATTCTTTTAGATAACCCACCAGCCGACATCACTTCACCAGCAACTAAAAAGAACGGAATGGCTAATAAAGTAAAGCTATCTACACCGTTAATCAGGCCCTGAGCAAGAATGTCTGCACTAAATAAATCCATATGAAACATCAGTGCTATTGATGACAATAACAAGGCAAATGCAACAGGTAGACCTAATAGAATCGAGATAATTAATACTGATAAAAATATTGCTAAAACCATTATTTATTCTCCACTATCTTGAAGGTCACTTAACCAATCTGGATTGATGATACGAACCATTGCAATCAACCCCATTAACCCGCCAGATATAACACCTGCTAAGTAAAATAGAGCCGAAGGTAAGCCAGTAATTTGAGAGATGTCATTCCAGTTCGCCATCATTTGATTAAATGAACCTAGGTACAACATACCCACTGCAATTAAAATAATTGCCCAACATAAACGTCTCAAGATAGGAACTAATTTAGGAAATAGCTTTTCTGAAAACTCAGTCACAGCAAGGTGTTCACCACGGCGCAGTACCACTACTGCACCTAACATAACCACCCATACTAGACCTAAACGAGAAAGCTCGACCGAAGGACGTAGACCCGAGGAAAATCCATAACGTAAAACAACGTTAGTAAAAACCAGTACGATCATAAAAGACAAAATAGCTGCCATTAAGATATCGATACTATTCCAAATCCACTTAAGTGCGCTTCGCATAACATTCTCCTCACCTACATATCAACTACAGTGCTGTGATTTGATTCCAGATCTCATCATGAATCTCGATACCGCCCGCTTTTTTATGCTTTGCAATAAAATTATCAATTTCAGATCCAGCAATCATCACTGAACCAGTTTCTGCAGGCTCTGATGCTAAAACGTAATCACGAATTCGTTTCATCTCAGCTGAGAATTGGTCTTTTTCCATTGTGCGACTTAAATCGATAGCGATTAGGAATTGAGAAACACCAAACTCTCCCCCCATATCATCAGTTAATGCCGGTACAGAGTTACCCCCAGTGATTGCAGTTAGCATCATGTCTAACACAATCGACATTGATGACCCTTTCCAGAACCCCATTGGTAACAGGCGTTTGTTTTCCCATAACACATGTGGGTCACGAGTCAGTTCACCGTTATCATCAAACCCACCGACAACAGGTAAAGGTTTATCAGCTAATACAAAGTTTTGTAGTTGACCGTAAGAGAATTGGCTCATAGAGCAATCAACAACAACAGGTGGATCGCCGGCAATCGCCATAATAAGAGGGTTAGAACCAACACGATGATCCTTACCACCCCAAGCAGGCATAACTGCAATCGAATTCGTTGATGCGATACCTGCAAAACCTTGTCTAGCCATTTTCAATACATAGGCACCACCACGCATCCAATGGTTAGAGTTACGCATACCAACCATACCAATACCGTGTTCGCGGGCTAACTCCATTGCTCGTTCAGAACAAATCAAGCCATTTAAAACCCCAGGTCCAAAGTTACAATCCCACTGCTCAAGTGCCCCCATGCTATTAACACACTTAGGTACTTCATTAAGTTTGATTTGCCCTTTATCCACCTGATCAATAAAAACAGGAAAGCGATTAATGCCGTGTGAGTAAGTACCTTCGTTCGCCATTTCTACAAAACCAGCGGCTAATTTAGATGCCATTTCACCATCCATTTTTCTCGCTAATAAAATGCGTTCGTACTCTGCTTGTAATCTTTCTATTGCTACTAATGCCATTTCAGCCTCCAGTTGTAAATTCCACAATGCGAAATACAACCTAACCCCAATTCCATTTTAGATCATCTCTTAAAGGATAAATTTTAGACATTGAGCACAAATTGATCTTTTTAGGTGTGATGTGTGAGGCAAAAAAAGTGAGCGCTTGAAGCATGATATTGGCTGAATGTAATGACCAATAAGCCGATTAATTGGTTTTAATTGATGACAGGTTAATTAGAGGTTAACTGGTTAATAATGTATGTTTTTAAATACCTTTTATTAGATCTATGCCATAAAAGTCCCGGTCATTGACCCCTCAAACTCTTTTTAGCTTTCCGGTAATAAGCAACTAAATAGACAGAAACCTATTTTTTAAAAACATTCACCGCTAGTCAGTCAAATTTACTCTTTGGACTAAACCAAAGATAAAAAACTGGTATTTATTGCATACCAAAAATGGAGTTTATTAATAAAAAAAGTGACCTGAGCGTAGAAAAGCCAAATTTCGAGCATTTAAAATCAAAAAAGCATGCTAAAAAAAGAGTGTAAATAGGGAAAATTAAGCCAATTAAGGGTAATTAAGTAAGTTTAACCTAGTAATACTGTGAATGGCTAACACTTCCAAAGTGGTAGTACTTAAATACCAAAAATAATCATTTGGGCATGCTTTAAGTCATCAAGGAGGAGAATCTAATGCTGAAATCAACCAATTTATTGATTGAAGATAGAGATGCGGTGAGAAAAAAGACCTCTTAAATCTCAAATAGCAGAAAAGCTAATCACCATGATTTCAAATAATATGGTATGTTTCTAATCGTGGTGATAACTCTTTAGCTATTTTTAAAGTGTTGGAAGACGGTAAATTGCAACGTATTGGTTTAATTCCCACTGGAGGAAAATTTCCACGTCATTTTGCCATCACTCCAGATGGCGCGGCGGTGATTGTTTCCAATCAAGATTCAGGCAATATTAGGGTATTTTCTCGAGATTTAGAAACAGGTCTATTGACCATGACAGATCAGTCTTTTGCTATTTCTGCGCCGAATTACATACGTTTTTATTAACGGCTAAGATAGCTGCTGTGAAGTCTACTCTGACTTCACAGCAGCTTATATTCAAACAATATTCATGAGCTTTGTATTATTTACCCCACTCAAAAATCTGCCATTCAGGATGTTTAAGTGCTTCTGCGGATAAGCGCTCGCAAGGGTTTACTAAATACGCGTAATCGGCATATTCACATAACGGTAAGTCATTAATTGAATCACTATAAAAGTGTATTTCATCAAAGCTATTAGTCTGTTCAGTTAACCATTGTTGTAAGCGTAATATTTTCCCTTCGCGATAGGTTGCAATACCAGTGACTTGATTAAAGTAACAGTCATCTTTACTGACGAGTTCAATGCCTAACGCATCTTCTATCCCAATCGCTTGGGCGACTTTTTTGACAATAAAAGTGACTGTTGCAGAAATCACTAAACAAGCAACACCACTCTCTTTTAAAGATTTCACCAGGGTTAGCGCTTCAGGAAACACTAAGGGTAAGATATCACTAGCAACAAACTCATCAACCAAACTATCTATTTCATGCTGAGGAATATGCGTAATAGGCGCTAGGGTATAAACAATATACTCTTCCATATCTAGTTCGCCTTTGGCGTATTGCTCCATCAGGGCTTGATCTGTGGCTAAATAATCCGGATCCGTGACCACTCCTTTTCTGACCAGAAATGCACTCCATAAACTAGCGCAATCTCCATTCACTAAGGTTTCGTCCATATCAAATATATGTAGTGGCTTACTCATATTATGCTCTCACCGGTTGTATTTCATTTAAGTTAAACAGTAGTTCAAGGGTGCTTCCGGCAGCCATTAAACGCTCTGAAGAACGATTAAGTAGATCAACTGTTAAGGCTTGTTTCTCGACCTCAATGCTGTAGCGAATAACATTCCCTAGTAACTGATGAGATAACACAGTGCCCTGTTTAGCCACTGAGATATGATCGCCATATTGACGACCTGCTTCTTTGATATAAATAGACTCAGGGCGAATCGCTACCTTTTGTTGACTATCTAACTTAAACCACTGATTTGCTGTTTCCGCCTCAATTAAGTTGTAGTGCCCCATAAAAGAAGCAACAAATTCATTAGCTGGTTTAGTATAAATATCTTCTGGTTTACCTTGTTGTACGATCGCCCCCTGATTCATTAGAAAGATGCGATCTGACAATAACATCGCCTCTTCTTGATCATGAGTTACAAACACAGTGGTTAAATTTAACTCTCTTTGAATTTTTAATATTTGTTGACGAAGGCTTTTACGTATTTTTGCATCCAAAGCTGATAATGGCTCATCCAATAACAGAATACGAGGTTTCACCACTAAAGCACGAGCTAAGGCAACACGTTGTCTTTGACCACCCGATAATTCACGAGGATAAAATTGTTCTTTACCATCTAGCTCAACTAGGTCAATCATGCGCTTTGCTTCTGCACGTGCTTCAGCTTTATTAATGCCTTTCATTTTTAACCCAAAGGCAACGTTATCTAACACGGTCATATTGGGAAACAGTGCATAGGATTGAAATACCATGCCTATTTCGCGCAGTTGTGGTGCGGTATGAGTGATGTTCTCTTGATCAACCCATATGTCACCCGCATCGACTTGGTTTAATCCAGCTAGGCTGCGTAATAAAGTCGACTTACCACAGCCACTTGGGCCTAATAAGGTAATAAACTCACCTTTCTCAATGGTGAAATCAATCTCTTCAAAAACGGTGACATCACCAAAGCGTTTAGCCAATTGACTAACTTTTACATAACTCATTATTCATTCCCTTTACTGAAACGGGTGGCTAGCCAAGTGCATACAAAGATAAAAGCAAAATAGGTCATCACTAAAGCTGAGGTGAAATGGCCGCTGGTTTGGCGCATGTTATATAGATAGATTTGTAGGGTTTCATAACGTGTTCCCACCAGAATATTCGCGAAGACAAACTCCCCTAATAAAAAGGAAAAAGATAAAAATGTCGACGCTAATAAGCCTTTCTTCAAGTTAGGTAAGATAATCAACAAATACGCTTTTGTGGTACTCGCTCCTAACAGGTGTGCAGCATCCACTAAATCTCTGAGGTTAATGGAGGTAAAACTATTAGAGATGGCACGATACATAAATGGCAAAGCAATAGTGAAATAGGTACCGATTAAGATCCAAGGTGTTCCCACTAATTGCACTGAGCTGTCAGCATATAACTGTAACAACCCCACTGAAGACACCACTGGTGGCACTGCAAAAGGTAATAATATTAGAATATTCATCACCTTATCTAATGCAGGATAATAGTAAAACACCACAAAGATCATCGGCAACACTAACACCATGGCTAAGATCAACGATGAGATACAAATAAATAACGAACGCCCAAAAGCTTCTAAAAAGCGTGGGTCGGTTAATAACTGTGTATACCATTTAAAGGTAAATCCATCTGGTAACATGGTCGCCCCCCAACTAGAGGAAAACGAATAGATTAAGGTTGCTAAGATCGGAATAAACAGTAGTCCTGAAAGCCCATAAACAACGCTTTTGTGAAACAGTAAATTATTGTTATCCATGGTAACTCCTTGCAATTAACCATTGATTAACCGCGGTGATCAAGCCGAGTAATAACATTAATAACGCCGAAATTGCCGCCGCTAAATTAGGCTCTAAAAAGAGATCCCCTGACACCAAACTCGCGATACGTATGGTCACCATGTTGTAGTTACCATTAGTTAATGCATAAACACTGGCATAGGCACCAATGGCATTAGCAAATAGAATAATAAACGTCCCTAATAAAGCAGGTGATAGAATAGGTAAGCCAATTTTCATCCAATATTGACGAGAGCTTGCTCCTAACAACTGTGACGCTTCATAGGCATCTTTTTTCAACGCATCAAAAGCCGGGTACAGTAATAACGCCCCTAATGGAATTTGGAAGTAGATATAAAGCGCAAGCAAACCAGACTTGCTATATAGATCAAAGTCTCCTAGTAACCCCCACTGTCTCAATAACAGGGTTACCGCACCGTTGGTGCCCAAAATAATAATAAAGGCAAAAGCGAGAGGGACACCGGAAAAATTACTGCTCATATTGGTAAAGGCGACAATCGCATCACGTATTCTGCTGTTAAGATGACGCAATGACGACACTAAAATAGCAGCTAAAATCAAACCAATAAGACTTGACCAAAAAGAGATCCAAAGACTGTTACTAAAACCTTGTAAAATAAAAGCAGAATCAAATATTTCACTATAATTTTCAATAGTCCATTCACCTTCGTAAATAAAACTATTAATTAATACCCACACCATAGGCGCGATCTGAAATAGATAAAAGAAAGCAATAAAAGGTAATAACCATAATACTGGTTTATATTTTCTTAACGTAAACTTCCCTTGTTGCATGGGCTTTGTACTACTCATAAACGATCCTTTAGTTAAGCCAATGCATCTTCATTAAATGCTTTCTGGTGTGTTAATCCTAGGACTTCACATACCAAACCACAGAGCTCAGTTTGTTTAATCGCAACATCTAGATGACTAAAGCGATCTCCAATTAAATACAGCGGGACTTCACGCTCTTCAATTAAGGTGCCACCATGTGATTTATCGTTATTCATACCATGGTCACTGGTGATCAAAATTTGGTAACCCTCTTCGATCCAAGTCGGTAAAAAGTTAGATAAAATAATATCGGCATGACGCGCACTATTTCTGTATTCCGGTGAATCTAACCCAAACTTATGCCCGGTATCATCGATATTCATGGAGTGTACTAATAGGAAATCTGGATCAAACTCTTGGCGTAAATACTCACCATCTAATATCAATGCCTCATCCGGGTAATGGTCCCAATGATAAAAAACGCCATGTTGAATTTGTAAACTTTCATTATGTGTATGGCGATCTCTCACTGGATCATAAGGGGAGCGATTGTAAAGTTCACTAACCCAATGATAAGCGGCAGCTGCAGTTGTTTTACCTTGTGCTTGAGCCAAACTAAACACCGATTCAAACAGCGATCGACGTGTTACATTATTATGCACAATACCACTTTCTATCGGTGCCACACCCGTTAATATACATTCGTATAAAGGGCGAGAAAGAGATGGAAGTTCGCTGTAAAGCGAGTATTGAGTTGCTTTCTTGTACTCTACTAAACCATTTAAGTAGCCCAAACAATCTTGAGCTACTTTTAGGTTTAAGCCGTCAAGAACAACAAGAATAACCTTATCGTTCATTTGAGCCCCTTATTAGTTTTGGTGAATTAACACACCTTCTTGCCATTGACGTGGTAATTTACGTGCCGATTTTTCCCAAGCAGCAAAATCTGTGATTGGATGAACTGATTTGTACTGTTCATTTGGAATCAATTTAGCTTGGATATCAGCAGGTAATGTCACACTAGTACGGATTGGACGAGCATAACCATCGGCTAAATTGATTTGGCCAGCATCGCTAAAGATATGTTCACGCGCTAATTTCGCGGCGTTCGGGTTTTTAGCCCATTTGTTGATGATAGTTGTGTAACCTGAGATAACAGAACCATCCTGTGGAATGTTCACCGTAAAGCGAGAGCGGTCAATTTGATCACGGTAGTTAAGTGCATTAAAGTCCCATAAAATAGCGACTTCTATTTCACCCTTTTCAAGATTAGCAACACTTGGGTTGGTGTATGATAAACGCCCTTGCTTAGCTAATTTACCAAAAAACTCAATGGCAGGATCTAAGTTCCCTTCATCGCCACCGTTCGCAATTGCGGCAGCTAATACCGCATTATTTGCCTGTGAAGCAACACCCACATCACCCACAGTTACCTTATAAGAACCCGTTAACAGATCTGCCCATGTTTTTGGTGCATCTTTCACTAAGTTATTATTAGAGATAAATGAGATAGTGCCGGTATAAGCTAATGCCCAATGACCATCTTCATCTTTTGCCCAATTTGGAACATCATCCCAGGTGCTTGGTTTATATGGCTGAGTCACCCCTTTTTTCACTGCAACACGTGCAAAAGCAAAACCCACATCGCCAATATCGGCCGTTGCATTAGATTTTTCTGCATCGAATTTAGCAATTTCTTGCGCAGAGCTCATGTCAGTATCTTGATGTTCGATACCATATTGTGTTTTTAGATCTGCCCAAGTGTCTTTCCAGTTTGCCCAACTATCAGGCATCCCGATACTGTAAACTTGACCTTCCTTTTGAGCAGCAGCCACGAGCGAATCTATATTCGTTGATTCAGCAGCATAAAGTGATTGTGATAAAGAGAGTGCAATTAGTGTTGTTGTAACTTTAAATGTATTCATTTTACTTCCCATCCTCTGGACTAGTTCAGTGAGTTCATTTTTCATACTACAAGAGAAACATTACATTTTTTTTACAGTAAGTTGAAACTTTATTTTAAACTTTTTGTGAACTATTTTTGAAATTAACCCTTTAAACACCAAGTCTACTGATATTAATGTATAGTTAACAAACAAATAGAAAAACAAACTGGACTAGTTCAATTATGAAAAGAAACGCCGACAACCCTAAAATGAAAGATGTTTTACGTGAACAAATTTTTGGTCGAGCGTTATTACCCCTGCAAAAATTACCCTCGGAACGTGAGTTAAGTGAGCTTTTCTCCACCACACGTATTAGTGTTAAAGATGCATTAAGTGCATTAGAAACCGAAGGGCTGATTTATCGAGAAGATCGAAGAGGTTGGTTTGTTTCACCACCACGAGTGCATTACAACCCGTTATCACGTTGTCATTTTAATCAAATGATTAATGAACAAAATCGTATTGCTGAAACAAAATTAATTAATGTCAGCACAATTATGGCGCCTAGTGATTATGCTAAGGTATTAGAATTAAAGGAATTAACTGAAATTCATGTGATCGAACGATTACGTTATATCGATGGTAGAGTCGTATTATTTGTTGAAAATTGCTTAATTAGCCATTTCTTCCCAGCGATTATTGCAGAAAACCTGACCCAATCATTAACGCAGTTATACCAAGACAAATATCAATTTACTACCAGCCGTTCACGTTTTGATGTGATACCTGCAGCTGCTCCTGCGCATGTTGCAAAAGCGCTTAATATCAGTGCGGGACAACAAGTGCTCAAAATATGTCGAGTGAATTACAATCAGCAGGGGCAAATTATTGATTGTGAATTTGAGTATTGGCGTCCCGATGCAGTGATGATCAGCATTGACAGTATTGAACATAACTAGCCTATAAAAACAGCCTGAGATAGCCTAAAAACAGCTTAGTTGAGTTCTGTGGCTCACAGCGCTAAAAAGGATCTTAAATTTTGACGATCTGCTTGCCCGTAAAACCGCCATTTAGCTGACGATGTAAGGCTTCTGTCACTGATTTTTGATCAAACTCTACTTCAGAAATCTGTGGTAATTTAATCTTATTTTCTACTAGGTTTTCCAGTAATAAGTTACCCAAAAAACTCATCTTTTGTTGTGCACAGAGACTCTTTGCTATCCATGCCCCACCTAAAGAAACAACGCTGATATTCGGTGCTTTAAGGTACATTAAATCATGGTCAAGGGTAGGTAAAGGTTTTAAACAAGCAATACGCCCACAGAATCGCATCAATTCAATATTGCGCAGGGTTGCCTCTCCACCAACAGAATCTAATACCGCATCAAAACCCATTGGGCCAAGATCCTTTTTAATTTTGTTACAGAGTTTTTTATCTTTATAATCAAACACAAAGTCTGCACCCAATTGTTTAAGCAGCTTGTGATTACATTTTGAAGCCGTAGTAAAAACATCTGCGCCACGCTGTTTTGCAAACTGAATAGCAAATTGGCCAATCGCCCCCGCTCCTGCTTCAATTAAGATTGTATCACCCTCTTTCAAGTGCAATTTATCTAAACAGATCAAAGCCATCATACCCGGACAGGGTAAGCTTGCAGCTTGCTGAGCAGAAATATTATCGGGTACAACAGACACCGCAAAGTTAGGCACTTTAGCGTATTCACTCAACACACCTTGTTGAGCAATATTAGCGTGCCACATAACGCGTTCACCAACATTCGGATATAACCCCTGTGCTGCTTTCACCACTATACCAACCGCATCCAAACCAACAATATAAGGATACTTTCTTGGTTTAAAACCTTGCTTGGCAAACATGCCATCTAATTGGTTTAATCCAACATACTCGATTTTAACTAATAACTCATCGGGTTCGCATTGTGGAATAGGAAAGGTCATTTCAGATAGGCTAAATGCATCATTGGCTTCAGACAAAGCTAACGCTTGCATTGTATTAGGAATAGTTTGCTGTATTGATGCTTGAAAATCAGGCATGTCTACCTCTAAGTATGACAACCATGTCTATGTGAATAATTACAATATTGTACATCTATTTTGAACGAATTCTCCCACTGTGAAGCTAAGTGGCTCACAGAAGGAGAAGTTGAATTAGTAAATCGTTTATTTACCTAATGACTCAAGTTGCTTTTCAGGCTCAGTGCCCCCCTTTTTAGTTTTACTCACTAACATGTAAAACACTGGTGTTAGTAATAAACCAAAGACTGTTACACCGATCATACCAGCAAATACCGCGTTACCCATAGCATGACGCATCTCTGCACCTGCACCGGTTGCTAATACTAATGGAACCACACCAGCAGTGAATGCAATTGAGGTCATTAATATCGGACGTAAACGCATACGACATGCTGCTAAAATAGCTTCAAAATGAGATAAACCAGTATCGTTTTGATCTTTTGCAAATTCGACCATTAAGATCGCATTCTTCGAGGCTAATGCCACTAATACAATTAAGGCTATTTGCGTAAAGATATTATTGTCTGAACCAACTAACCACACACCTAATAAGGCAGAGAAGATAGTCATAGGTACAATCAATATAATCGCTAATGGTAAACGTAAACTTTCATATTGCGCCGCAAGTACCATAAATACTAACAATACAACTAATGGGAATACATAAACCATCGTATTACCAGCCAGTACTTGTTGGTAAGTTACCTCTGTCCATTCATATTCGATGCCCGTTGGTAATGTATCTGCTAGCACTTTCTCAATGGCAGCTTGTGCTTGATCAGAACTATAACCAGGAGCAGGACTACCATTTAGTTCAGCACTTGGATAACCGTTATAATGCATTACACGATCTGGGCCAATACTTGGTACAACCGTTAATACAGAACCTAATGGCACCATGTTTCCTGCGCTGTTACGTACTTGCAAGTTCAGTATTTGCTCAGGATCTTGACGATAAATTGCATCGGCTTGCGCATTCACTTGGTAAGTACGTCCAAATAGGTTGAAGTCATTTACATACACAGAGCCTAGGTAGATCTGTAATGCATTAAATACTTCGTCCAATGGTATACCTTGAATTAATGCTTGCTCTCGGTCGACATTAATATCCATTTGCGGTACTTGAATACGGAAGCTTGAGTAAAGCCCGACTAATGCTGGGTTTTGACGTGCTTCTGCAATCACTGCTTGTAAGCTACCAAATAGTGCATCAAAACCTTTATTTGCTCTATCTTCAATTTGTAACTTAAAGCCACCTGTTGTTCCTAAACCTTGAATCGGTGGGGGTGGGAAAACCGCTACAAAAGCTTCATCGATGGCAGCAAAACGTTGATTTAAGGTTGCCGCGATCGCCATTGCCGACTCACTTGGATCAGTACGCTTATCGAAGCTTTCTAATGGAGTAAATACTATTCCGCTATTTGGGCTGTTGGTAAAACCATTCACCGATAGACCTGGGAAAGCAACCGTATGTGCAACGCCCGGTACTTCTAATGCAATTTTCTGCATTTCAGAGATGACTTCTTGAGTACGATCTAAACTTGCTGCATCCGGTAATTGTGCAATGGCAACTAAATATTGCTTATCTTGCTGTGGGATAAATCCACCTGGTACCGAATCAAATAATTTAACCGTCCCACCCACTAGCGCCACATAAGCAACCATCACAATCACGCTTAAACGGATTAGTTTTTTAACCATTTTTTCATAGCCTGTTGCGCCTTTATCGAAAACTCGATTAAACGGTTTAAACAGAAAACGTCCAAATAATTTATTTAAGACACGGGTAAACCAGTCTGGCTTGCTATCGTGTGATTTTAATAATAATGCCGATAATGCTGGCGATAAGGTTAATGAGTTAAAGGCTGAAATGATCGTTGAGATAGTGATCGTTAAAGCAAACTGTTTGTAGAACTGTCCTGATAAACCACTGATAAAGGCCGTTGGAATAAATACCGCTGACAGCACTAAAGCAATCGCAATAATCGGGCCTGTTACTTCACTCATGGCAACACGTGTTGCTTCAAGTGGTGATAAGCCTTTTTCTATATTTCGTTCAACGTTCTCGACCACCACGATCGCATCATCAACAACAATACCAATCGCTAATACCAAACCAAATAATGACAAGGTATTAATCGACACACCTAACCACTGCATCACAGCGAAGGTACCAATTAAAGAGATAGGTACAGCGATTAATGGGATAATAGAGGCACGCCATGTTTGTAGGAATACGATAACGACTAATACAACCAGCACAATCGCTTCTAATAAAGTGCTAATAACCGCATCGATAGAGCCACGTACAAACACGGTAGGGTCATATACGATATCGTATTCAACACCATTTGGAAAAGCTTTGGATAAACGCGCCATGGTTTCACGTACTTGATTCGATAACTCAATGGCATTCGAACCAGGGCGCTGGAACACAGGTATCGCTAAGGCAGGCTGATTATCTAATTCGGCACGCAGTGAGTAACTATCTTGGCCTAATTCAACACGAGCAACGTCAGATAAGCGTGTTAACTGCCCTTGGTCGCCGACTTTAATAATCACATCACGGAACTCCTCAATATTATTTAAACGTCCTTTTACATTTAATAATATTTGGAATTGGCTATCTGTAGGGACTGGTTGCGCGCCTAAACTACCCGCTGCAACCTGTTGATTTTGTGAGCTTAATGCATTAACTACATCACTTGCGGTTAAGTCTCTTGCTGCTAATGCATCTGGGTTCAACCAAACACGCATAGAGTACTGACCACCACCAAATAATCGAACA
Organism: Psychromonas sp. B3M02; assembly: GCF_003318165.1. Classification (GTDB taxonomy): domain Bacteria; phylum Pseudomonadota; class Gammaproteobacteria; order Enterobacterales; family Psychromonadaceae; genus Psychromonas. Next base: position 30,256 of record NZ_QOCB01000005.1, on the reverse strand, counting down.
TCACCAACACCTGGTAGACGTGCAATTTCATCTTTGATGTTTAAGTCGGCATAGTTTGAAAGGTATGCGGTATCTACACTATTGTCAGGTGAATAAAGATGCACCACCATGGTTAAATCTGGAGAAGATTTTTCAGCGACAACGCCTAAACGCTGCACCTCTTCAGGTAAACGTGGCAAAGCACTGTTTACACGGTTTTGAACTTGTACTTGCGCACGGTCTAAATCCGTGCCTAAAGCAAAAGTTACCGTCAATGTCATCGCACCATCACTGGTTGCCTGTGAGAACATGTATAACATGTTCTCTGTACCATTGATCTCTTGCTCCAAGGGTGTTGCTACTGTTTCAGCGATAACCGTCGGGTTAGCACCAGGGTAACTTGCAGATACAACTACTGTTGGCGGTACAACTTCTGGGTATTCACTGACTGGTAATTGGAATAATGAAATCCCACCAGCAATCAAGATCACCAGCGATAACATCGCCGCAAAAATGGGGCGCTGAATAAAGAAATGAGAAAACTTCATTACAGTTCCTTAGTGCTTGCTGTCAGTGACTCATCTAATGAAGACAGTGTGAAAGTAATGTCACTGCTATCGATAGTCACTAAATTAGGTTCTATTGGCATACCTGGACCAACACGAGCTGGACCATTCACTGCAATCGTATCTGATGCAGTTAGACCTGATGTGATCACACGTAACTTACCGTAACGGTCACCTACTTCTACTTGCTTGTATTGCAGTACGTTATCTTCACCGACGATCAATACAAAACGGTTGTTTAAGTCAGTACCAATCGCACGATCTGGGATTACAACTTGTTCAGTAATATCATTGGCCGCTAATCTAATACGTGCAAATGATCCCGCGCGTAAGCTTTCGTCTTGTGCTTCAAACACAGCTCGAACACGCAAAGTACCGGTTGCAGCATTGATTCGGTTATCGATAAAGTTGATATAACCTCGGTATGGGAAATCTTTTTGACCTACCTTTTGCATCACTACTTTTTGCTTACTAGCGGCAGTCACGTCATTAAATGAGCTGTTCCAAGTACGCTCATCAACATCAAAGTAACCATACATACTCTTATTTGACACGATTGAAGTTAACACCGTTTGCCCTGCAAGAATGTTATTACCTCTAGTCACATTAGTACGTGAAATCACTCCATCAATCGGAGAGCGAATAGTCGCAAAGTCTAAATCAAGCTGAGCAGCCACTAATTGTGCTTTTAATGCCGCCAGTTGTGCTTCACCTTGTGTTAAAGCAGATGCGCGAGATTCAGCTAACTCTGTAGAAATAGCTTTTTTCTTGATCAAACGAGATGCACGTTGTGCTTCGCTACGCACTTGTTGTAATGACGCTTCAGAACTCTGTACTTGTGCTTTTAAACCGGCAACAACCGCAGCAAATGGGCGGTCATCGATTTTAAATAACAGATCGCCCTGTTCCACATGGTCACCTTCATGGAAAGAGACTTGATCTATCACACCAGAGACTCGTGGCATCAATGATACTTGCTCAGGGGCCTCCAAACGTGTGGTATAGGTATACCACTTTTGCACGGGCTTAACTAACACCTGAGCCACATCAATTGGCTGAAGTGGGTGTTGAGTTGCTGCTTGGCTAGGTGTTTCTCCACAGCCGATTAAAGTAAGAGTGGTAACAGCCATCATTGCTGTCATGAAATATTTGCGCATAGCGATGCTCCTTTTCTGATGGTGGCATAATACGGAATAAATTAGTGCTAAAAAAGCATCGTTTTTTAAATTCATTAGTGCCAAAATAGCAACAATAAACATTCAGGAGTACCATATGGATACCACTAGCCGCCTTTTAATTTTCCTCGAAGTAGTAGAACAGGGCTCATTTGCCAAAGCAGCAGAAGTCCGAAATATAGATCGCTCGGTGATATCTAAACAAATTAGTCGTTTAGAAGATGAACTAGGCGTTCGCTTATTGAATCGCTCAACCCGTTCATTTTCGTTAACCGCCGCGGGCGCAGAGATGACCAAAAAAGCGGTAGAAATACGCGAACTATTGGGTGAGACACTTCGTTTAGCTGAAAACTTCCACCAAGAGCCACGCGGCATCTTAAAAATCACTAGCTCTTCTATTATTGGCCGGCGTTATTTACAACCTGTTATCAATGATTTTCAAAAACGTTTTCCACAGGTTGAAGTGGAATTACGTTTAGATGACCGCGTAGTAGATATTATTTCAGAAGGTTTCGATTTAGCCTTTCGTATCGGCAAACCTAAAGACTCTTCATTAATTTCTCGACCACTCGCGCGAAACCGCTTATTAATCCTAGCCGCACCAGAATTTATTAAACATTACGGCTTACCAGAGAAAATCGAAGACTTGCTTAACTTACCCGCTGCTAGTTTTGCTAACGCAACCATTCGAGTCGGAGAAATTAAATATATTGATGGAAATGGGGTTGCTCAGGAACAAAAAATAAATAGTATTTTTCGCAGTAACGATCCTGAAACATTACTAATGAAAGTACTCTCAGGCAGTGCTTATTCGATTACCCCGGCGTTTATGATTAATGATGAAATCAAGGAGGGTTTATTGATTCCTCTCTTACCTGACTTAATATTAGAAGATTACCATCCAATGTACGCCGTTTATCCACATCGAGACTTACCGGTGAGAACGCGTCTATTCTTTGATGCAGTACGTGAATATATAGGTAAAGAAGTCCCTATCTGGGAACAGTCGATCCCAGACTTTGATCAACTGTATCAAGCTTAAATAGTAACTATAATGCACAGTGTTCATAGGTTATGTGAGCACTCATTACCTCATTAAGTATATAAAAAACAGTAATTTATATTGAACTTTTTGCATTTCCATTAAACCTGATAACTATTACATCTAACCCTGTAAATAGTTCATACATAATCCCTTCAACATTTACACTAAAAAATAAAAACCCTTTAAAAACAACAAGATAAAAAACTGGCACACTATTCGCAATATCTCCAGTACACATCAATTAAAGGAGACAAAATATGAAGCGCATGACAACTATTGCACTTTCGACTGTACTACTTACTTCATCAACACTTGCATTAGCAGGTCAGCAAGATTGGAAAGATGAATCACTTGATGCATGGATAGACGGTAAAGCTGAAACGACTTTACTACTTAATACAAACCTCAACTCTTTTGATATAGATACCGAAGTAGAAGATGGTGTAGTGACATTAACAGGTGATGTTAATAGTGGTATTGAAAAGGCCTTAGCTGGTGAATTAGTCACTGGGTTAGAAGGTGTTAAAAGCGTTGATAACGATTTAAATATTTTAAATGAAGATGCTGATGCAGATATCGATGATAAAGCATTATCAGCATTGACCGATACCAAAATCACCACTGTTGTAAAAACACGCCTACTAATGGCAGACGATGTTAGTGCAATGGATATCGAAGTAACAACTACTGACAATGTGGTGTTGTTAGCAGGTAACGTAGACACAGAAGCTGAGCATGATTTAGCGATGAACTTAGCGCGAAATACAGACGATGTGGCATCAGTTATCGATAAACTTGAAGTTATCCAATAGACCTTCAATGAGCTAACAAACTATTAACTTTTACTTAACCTTGAGTTAACCATCAACCTTATATAACTATATATAACGAGGAGCTACAACATGATTCGCTGGGTATTTATATTCCTGATAATCGCTTTAATCTCAGCAGTACTGGGTTTTGGCGGCATTGCTGGCGCAGCTGCAAGTATAGCTAAAATTATATTTTATCTTTTTGCAATACTGTTTGTTGTATCAATTGTTTTTAACTTAATTAGTTCAAAGAAATAGGAAACACCATGAATAATTCAAATACATATAGATCATTCGCTGCAATCGGTGCTGCATTCATGTTACTGGGTGCATGTAGTGAAGGACCTGCTGAAAAGACAGGTAAAAAAGTAGATAGTGCAGTAACAGATGTAACGAACAGTATTGAAGATACTTGTGAAGATGTAAAAGATTCACTGAACACAGAAGATAAAGACTGTTAATAACTGTTACTCATTAGTGGCGTACTTAAGTACGCCTACTTTTACATTGATAAACACTATTCCCCATTCATCTTTATTTAAGGAATAAACAATGAGTAATATTTTTGAAGAACTACGTGAAAGCCATGAAAAGCAACGTCTATTAATGGATGCACTCACCAGCACTAAAGGTGATTCAGCAACCCGTCAGATTTTTTATGCGGATTTGAAAGAAGAATTACAACAACACGCCATTGCAGAAGAGCGCTATTTTTACGCGCCACTGATCAAAAAAGACAAAACCGTAGCGTTATCTCGACATGGTATTGCCGAACACCATTCTATTGATAAAATCATTGAGCGACTGGATAACACAGAGTTTAGTTCGCCCGCTTGGTTAACCATAATGCATTCATTACAACATAAAGTACTGCACCATTTAGAAGAGGAAGAACATCGATTTTTCCAAATGGCTGGTAAAGTATTCACAGAAGATCAAAAGCTAAATCTAGCAACCCAATATCACAAAGAGATGGTTAGCTAACCATTATTTAGGATCACAAGATTTATTATCTAACCTATCATAGATAGTGTTGATCGATTTGATATCAGGGGTTACTCATGTTTATAACTAAATATTACTTACTTGGTGTGGCAATAAGCACCACATTAGCTTGGTTGATGCCATGGCTAATTTTAAAGTTATTATTTATGTGGGTTGCCCTATCTTTAGCGATTGTTAGTTTTGCTTATCTAGTGAATTTTCCTTCTATTTTTAGAAAAAACAGCGATGGTAAAATTGTTGCCTGGATACAATGGCTGTTTATTCCTTTTATGTTAGGTATTAGAGGTTATAACGCATGGGCAAGAAAATATGATTCGGTCCCTGCAATCCAAAAAATAAGTGATAATCTATACCTTTCAAGACGCCTACTTCCCTCTGACCTCGAGTTTTTAAAATCTCAAAATATTGATTGTATTTTAGATTTAACCGCTGAATTCGCTGGGCTTGAAAGTGCGATGACAGATAAAAATTTTCAATATTTAACATTGCCTGTTTTAGACCATAAAGCCCCTACCCTAAACAAATTACGCCATGCACTGTGTTGGATTGATGCACAGCGTTCTCAATCGAGATCTGTGGTTATTCATTGTGCATTAGGTCGTGGTCGATCAGTATTTGTAATGGCCGCCTACCTATTAAGCCAAGATCCAAATTTAACTGTCGATCAGGCGTTAGAGAATATCCACTCTATTCGTTCATCGGCGAATTTAAATAAACGACAATACAAAGCCTTAAACTCCGTACATGAAAAGCAAAAGTTATTGTTACCGACACCCACCTGGATGATCGTAAACCCGGTATCAGGTTCTGGAAAATGGCGATTACATCAACAACAGTTGATCAGAGAGCTCACTAAAAAACACTGTTTAAAAATTGTAGAAACCAGCCCTGAAACTAGTGCAACAACCTTAGCAAAACAAGCTATTCAACTGGATGCGAAGGAAATTATTGTTTGTGGTGGTGATGGCACGGTCACTGAAGTAGCAGAGCAGATTATTGAAAAAGATATCGTATTAGGCATTGTTCCTTTTGGTACTGCGAATGCGTTATGCCATGTTTTATATGGATTAGAAGCAAAATTTTCTCCCGTAGAGAGTGCTTGTAAAGCCATTTTATCAGATCAAGTGCGCAGCATTGATACCGCACGTTGTAACGATAAATTAATGTTATTAGTCATGGGTATTGGTTTCGAACAACAAATGATTGAATCAGCAAGCCGAGAAAATAAGAATCAATATGGACAAATGGCTTACTTAAGTGGATTTTTTAATGCCATCGCATCTAATAATCCACAAAAATTAACCATTAAAGTGGATGATCAACCCCTTACGAATATTGATGTACAAAGTTTAGTTGTAGCTAACATCGCTCCATTTAGCACAGTTTTAGCACATGGTGGTGATGTGCCTGAACCAGACGACGGTAAATTACATGTAACTTACCTGGATTACAGAAATAGTATTTCTGAAAGAGTATTAGCACTATCTGACCTCGCTTTCTCCAGTTTAGGGATACAAGAAAAATCCACAGAGTTTGAGTATTGTGCCGGTCAACATATTCAGATTATGGCAGACCAAGTCATAGATTATGTGGTAGATGGTGAACATTACTGTGCAGAGCAAGTGACACTGAGTATCTTACCCGCTTCTCTAAAAGTAAAAGCGATAGCTAAAACCTAATCACAAATAACTCTCGTTTTCAGTAAAATAAACAAGTGCGTTCGACTCTGTTTCCCTTCTCTATATTAGTGTCATAAACAACTTATTTTACGAGCACTATTTCACATTTTTTTACCTCTGTTAAAAATGAAAACATTATAAAATTTGACAAATTTGCTTTGCATCGCGATGATAAGGATCCCCTATCAAGAGTTGATTCGTTATCGTGAGATCAAATTAATGCAAAAATTAAGCTTATTACTAAGCATACAGAACGAATCATTACGCCAATCAATATTAAATAACAACGAGTTAAATCAATTCGATGTTACTGCATTGCCAGCACAGCAGGATTGGATATCACAACTAGCAAAAACCTGCCCTGCAGTGGCTGTGATAGGCGTTAATGAATTTAGCGAGGCAGATTATCAAGCATTATCTGCACTTGAAATATTAAATGAAATGGATCTAATTTTAATTAGCTCAGGTTTACCCAATGCCAACCTAGATAAGCTAATGCAATTGGGCGCTATTTTTCATTACCGTATGCCGCTGGATCTAGAGATATTGTCAGAGACATTACAAGATGTAAGACAATCACACCTATTAAAAAGTCCGGTAGGACAAAAAGTCGCAACCAGTGATTTAGACCAATTTGGTCAATTAATTGGTTCTTCAAGCCCGATGCACAAGCTTTATCGTGTTATTAGACGCGTGGCAAAAACCGATGCATCAGTACTCATTATTGGTGAAAGTGGGTCGGGTAAAGAATTAGTCGCACAAACTATTCATCAAGCAAGCGAACGTAGCCATCAACCTTTTGTTGCCATTAACTGTGGTGCAATCAGCCCAGACCTAATTGACAGTGAATTATTTGGTCATGATAAAGGTGCTTTTACCGGTGCTGATAAATCACACCGAGGGGTATTTAAACAAGCACAAGGTGGCACATTATTTCTTGATGAAGTCACGGAAATGCCGATCGAACATCAAGTTAAATTATTACGTGTATTAGAAACCGGTGAGTACCGTCGAGTAGGTGGGCAAAACGTGCATTTATCCGATGTACGTATAATTGCGGCAACCAATCGTGACCCACAAACCGCCATTGAAGAGCAAACTTTACGTGAAGATCTGTATTTTCGTTTAGCCCATTTCCCAATCACAGTGCCGCCTTTAAGAGAGCGTGGTTCTGATATTATTGGCTTAGCTAAACACTTTATTGCTCATCAAAATGCACAAGAGACAAAAGCTAAAACCATTTTAGATTCAGCCATTGAAAAAATTGCACACTATGAATGGCCAGGCAATGTCAGAGAACTGAAGCACACCATTGAGCGTGCTTTTATCCTCGCCGATGAAGTGATTAAAGCGGAGCATATTATCTCTGATACCCCCTCTTTAGAGACTCATTCATCTCATGAAGATCACGTGCCGACAGGGATCCCACTGATAGAGATTGAAAAAACAGCTATCGTTAATACGCTGGATAACAATGCGGGTAATAAAACCAAAACCGCACAAGATTTAGGGATCAGCGTAAAAACCTTGTACAACAAACTAGATAAATATGAAGTACCTTAGTCTTAAAGTTTAAGTGAGGGTTAAAATCAAACCTGAAATCTAGTTGAGGTGATCAAAAAGACTGATCACCTCTCTTTTAAAATCAGATGAATACGGCCAAATATCTCTAACCTTTCCAACACGGTACTAACGCAGACCAACAGCGGAACACCAATCAGCATACCCATACTTCCCCATAACCAGCCCCATAAGATCAACCACATAAAGATGATTAATGGATTTAGGTTAAAGCTTTTCCCTAATAAAGTCGGTGTAAGAAATTGACTTTCCAGCATATTAATAAATAGATAAATGGAAATAACAATAAAGGCATAACTCATGGAATCAAACTGAACATAGGTCACCACGGCAAAACAGATCATAGAAATTAATGGGCCTAAATAGGGTGCAAAATTCATGATGCCAGCTAATGCCCCCCAGAGAAATGGATCCTCTACGCCTAAAATAGAAAAGACAATCCCTACTACAACGCCCAATAAAATATTAATTAAAGTCACTGTGCCTATATATCGAGATAAGTCATGCTGAATGGTTCTGACTAACTCAACGGTTTTACGTTTATTCTCGAAACTATCAAATTGCATTAATAAACCAGTGAATAATGAACGACCATAACTCAACATAAAATAAGCCATAAACAAAGCCATCATAAATTGAGTAAGCATGGTTGGTGTTGCCATGGCGATACTTTTCACCAAAGACACCATAGTATCGCTCTTAAATTCACCGACATTACTGTCGTCCATAATGGCTTCATTTGCGGCACTATTAAAGCTGGTATTATTGGCGGCGGTGGATATTTCCTGCGAGACATCTTTAACAAGTGTGGGTAATTTAGCCCACCATTCCTGGGCAGGACCACTTAATAAGCTTAATCCACCAAATATTAACCCGACAATTAAAAAGATAACGGCTAGTACACCTATCAACCTAGGCAAACCAATTTTAACCAGGTAATTAACCACTGGACTGCATAATAAAGCAATGAAAGTACTGATAATAATCGGCAACAGAATAGATTTAGCAAAGTAAATACTGACCAACAATATAATACAAAAAATGAAACCAAATCCCATTGAGTATAATTTAGTGAAGTCGTTATTTTTAATGCTATGAGTAACGTGTTGATTCACGTCAGAAGGGGTTGGTTTAGGTGGTTGTTGTAGCCCATCGTTCAAGATTGTAACTCCATGAAAGTACTTTTAATACCAATCAGAATAAGTAACGCTGCCGATCCTTGGTTTATTTTTTACTGTTAAAATAGTTAAAACCTAACGAGGCAAGTGGATATAATGTTTTTATTTTTCTTCTGTATTTACTCAATATAAATATACCTAATGCACTGACACCAGTGACAACAAAGGGGTGCTCTTTAGTATGTTTATGAATATCATTTAAGAATATTTTAAGTGATAAATCAAGCTGTCTTAGCTGATCCTTTCCCTCTAACCTTTTTAACTTAATCGAGTGATTTAGATGCTTTAGAGACGACATCTATTCCCTCCTTAATTTGTGCAATCGTGTCTGTAAACCCAATCATTTTCATTAAACGTTTTTGCCAATAGGCTAAACCAGCGAGTACTAACAACATAGATAGTAACGATGTGCCGACTCCAACTAATAAGTATCCAGTTAAGCTATAAAAGACAATACCAATGGCGATGCAGGTGCTAAATACAAATAGAATTAATAATGGAATGAACAGAACTTGACATAATAAAAACTGCTTACTCGCTGCAATACTGCGTAACAGTTCCATAAAAAACACTTGGATGGTCGACTCAGACCATTTACCAAGTGCATCTATGGTGTCCGATAACTTATTAAACATACTGCTGACTTCATTGAATTTTTGTTCAATTTGTTCAGTATCAAATAAGTTATCTGACTTAGCCTCATCAGAGATCTTATTTTCATCGCAAACTGGTTCATTGTTGTTTGTCATAAAATCTCCGATTCGTTAATTAACTAATTATTTAATTAATTTAGATATAGCCCAACCTGCTAAGAATGCACAGCCAACGCTTAATAATGGACGCTCTTTGATAACATTTTCTGCTTGAGCTGTTGCTGTTTTAATTTTTTCTGAGCCTTCATTTAATGATGCTTGCGCTTTATTTTTTAAAGAGTGAACAGCCTCAGTGGCAGCTTCTTCAGCTGAATGATAAGCATCTTCTACTTTGCTTTGTGTTTCTTGAGTTTTTGCTTTAGTCGTTGTAGTAGCCATGTGTCAATCTCCTTAATAATAGATATGTCGCTTTCTATTAAGTGAAAAATAATAGAGGGATTAAATGCCCCTATTCTCGATTGTTCAATATAAGTATTGCGAAAGTCGTGCCAACAAAACAAAAAAACTATAAGCAGTTGATTTTTATTAAAATAAAATAAATAAGTAAGAAAAACATGGAATGTTAATGATGTAGTTTTTACAGCAGCAACCAATAACCCTGTAAAATTTACTCATTAATAGAAAAGGCTAATAAATGAATAATGAAGTGAGCATAGTGATCGCTGCACTTCAAATTAATAATCAATAAAAGTGAAATTATTCTGCTGGTTTTAAGAAATATAACTCCGCTAAACCATTATGAATTGCCGCTAACTCAACTTGAATATTATCAATATAATCATGCAAGTAGCCTTTTTTCAATTCACGAACATCTTCACTTTTTAACTCATCAATGGCATGGTCTATGACGTCAATGATTTCTGCTGCATTCGGTAAAGGCTGAATTAGTACTTTTAATTCTTCTAAGCAGAATAATATTGAACGAGGGAAGACCTCACTGTGCATCACAAACTCAATAACATCAGAGCACTGTACACGTACCCCCATCTCTTGACGATACATCTGGTAGGCACTGAGGGAGCGTAAAAGACTTATCCACTGTATATTCTCGTAGGGTTGCGCTTCTTTACTGGTGATTAAGGTTTCAGAACGAATATCTAAGATACGAGATGTCATATCTGCACGCTCAATCATCAAACCAATGCGGATAAATGTATAACCCACATCATGGTTAATAGTGGCATCTAAGGTACCAAATATTTGATGAGCAGCGTCGATAATGGTTTTTAGATAGGCAAATCGCCCCCGTTTACTTAACCCCTCACTTTGATTATCTTTCACATAATAATAAAGTGAATTGATCTCTTCCCAAACATCTCTTGGAATAACATCTCGAATAGTACGTGCACTCTCGCGCGCTGAAATAATCGAATTTAAGATGGAGGAGAAATTATCTTTACCCACCAATAGATAACGTAACGCTTTTTGCTCAGAGAAGTCTGTATGTGTCTCTAAATAAGCTTTACGTGCACCAATAATATCTACTAAAGGCTCCCAACCTGCACTTACCCCTTTTGGTAAGTCCATCATCAACATATTATTAACGTTGATTAAGCGAGCGACGTTTTCTGCTCGTTCAATATAGCGAGATACCCAATATAAAGTTTCACCGACTCTTGATAACATATTATTTAGCCTCCTCGTCTACAATCCAAGTATCTTTACTACCGCCACCTTGAGATGAATTCACCACTAATGATCCCTTAGTCATAGCAACACGTGTTAAGCCACCAGTTGTTATCTGAGTATCTTTTCCAGAAGACAAGATAAAGGGTCTTAAATCAGCATGGCGACCATCAGGAGTAATGCCATCTAAGGTAGGTACAGTGGATAAATCTAAAGTTGGTTGAGCGACCCAGTTACGAGGATCCGCTTTAATTTGAGCAATGGTTTCCTGTTGCTCTTTTTTAGTCGATTTAGGGCCAATCAATAAACCATAACCACCGGATTCATTGGCCGGCTTTATCACTAATTTATCGATATTCTTGATCACATGATCACACTCTTTAGGGTCAAGACATTTAAAAGTAGGTACATTGGCAATTTTCGCCTCTTCACCTAAATAATATTTAATTATTTCAGGTACATAAGCATAAACTACTTTATCATCAGCAACCCCTGCGCCAGGTGCATTGACTAGGGCAACATTACCCTTAGACCAAGCTCTCATTAAGCCCGGAACCCCTAATTGAGAATCAGGTAAGAAGGCCTCTGGATCCAAGAAAAGGTCATCAATACGACGGTAAATAACATCCACACGTTGCAAACCAGTAATCGTACGCATATAAACGCAATCATCTTTTTCAACAACCAGGTCGCGCCCTTCCACTAGCTCACAGCCCATCTCTTGTGCAAGATAGCAATGCTCAAAATATGCGGAGTTAAATACACCAGGGGTTAATACCACGACTTCCGGTTTATCATCTGGACGTGGAGACATTGCAGCTAGCATATCAAAGAGTTGGGAAGGGTAATCATCGACGGGTAAAATGGGGACTTGTTCAAATAATTCGGGGAAGACTCGTTTCATTACGGAGCGGTTTTCAAGCATATAAGAGACACCTGATGGAACCCGTAAATTATCCTCTAGGACATACATGGTTCCTTTACCATCCCGGACTAAATCTGAGCCACAAATGTGCGCCCATATTTTGTTAGGTGGGGTAATGCCTACACACTGCTGACGGAAGTTGACTGACTTTTCTAATAAACCTTTGGGAAAAATACCATCTTTTATTATTTTTTGGTCATGGTATAAATCATCAATAAATAGATTTAATGCTTCAACGCGTTGTTTTAATCCAACTTCTACGCCTTGCCACTCTTTTTTACCAATAGTACGAGGAATAATATCAAAGGGCCAAGCTCTATCAATCATATTTCCTTCATTATAAACGGTGAAGGTAATGCCCATCTCTTTAATCGCTAAATCAGCCACCGCTCTGGCTTTCTTTAACTCTTCCCCTGACAAGTTTGCAAAAAATGAGGCTAATTGTTTTCCGTGTATCCTGACATTCCCTTTGGCGTCAATTAATTCATCAAAAAAACCATTCGTTTGGTACGCTTTCCAATCAATTTCCATACACTTTCGCCTTTTCATTAACTCATGTTTAATCGTGACGTTGTAATATTATCCTAATCGAATCATATCCACCGCAACATCTAATACTTGAGAGCCTCCGCCAAATACAACCCCTTTTAAAGGCGTCACATCTGAGAAGTCTCGTCCAACAGCTAATGTAATATGTTGCTCTTTAGGTAATACATCATTTGTAGGATCAAAATCCAGCCACCCAAAACCAGGAACAAAAATAGCAAACCATGCATGTGTCGCATCGGCTCCCTCTAGTTTCTCTTCGCCCTCCGGTGGCAGTGTTTCTATATAACCACTTACATATCTTCCCGCTAAGCCTATGCTACGTAAGCAAGCTAGCGCAAAGTGTGCAAAATCTTGGCAAACGCCCCTTTTTTGTGCAAAAACAACACTTAAAGGCGTACTAATCGTAGTAAAACCAGGGTCATACTGGAACTCATGAAAAATTCGTGCCATTAAGTCTTTACAGGCTTCAATTAAGTTTGCCTTGTCGCTAAATGAGACTAATGCATAGTCACGAATGCCTTTTTCTAACTGGGTAAATTGTGAAGGTAAAATAAATTCAGATACTTTCAATAACTCGCTGGTGTTGGGGGTAGCTAATATGTCTCTGGCTTTTTCCCAAGGCATATCGATACTGTTAAAATCAATGTTATCTTTTACCAGTAATTCCACTTCACTGACCATGGTCACGGCCAACACTTTATGCTGTGTTGTGATCTCAAATACCGTGACCTTATTATTAAAATAATCTGTAAATTCTTTTAAATAACTGCTTGGTGGATCTATTTTAATATGGCTACTGTGACATAGCTGTGTTCGATTTGTTTTCGGCGTTAAACGCGCTTGGTTTTGGCATAAGCTGACAAAATCGGCGTATTGATAAGTAGTTGTATGTTTTATTTTATATTTCACGATTGAGCTTGCTCAATATTAGTCCAATTAAGTTTATTGGCGGTTTGTGTATGGGAAAAGTATTGTAGTAGTAATACATCACAAAAGGTATTTAAGTTACTACGAATGTGATGGTTAAACTCAATTAATTGTAGTCTCTTGCCATCTGTACTCGCTTGCAAGTAATCTTTTTCAGTGACATAACAAGTGGTTTTAGACAATACAATCGCTTTTTCATGGGCGGCAATGACCCCAGGACGCCGTTTTGTTGGTAGATGCTGACACAGGCTATTAATCTGCTCTAGTTGGAATAATAACGAACGTGGATATTCTGCATCTAATAATAAGAGCTCAAGCCCTGTCCCAATACTTTGGTGCATACGATAACGGCGTTTATGAGTCACTAAACTCACCTGACAGGTTAATACAGATTCTAATAACGCTATTTCAACCGGCTCTTCTAACTCTTCTGTTAACAAGGCTGAGCTTAACGACGTAATTTGCAAGCTACGCTCAATACGGCGACCTATCTCTAACAAGAACCAACCATTACTGTTGGGCATACAATCGGCAATAGACCCATTGAAGGCCATGATTGAACCAATCACTTTATCTAAAATTGTTTGTAATGCACGCGATGAAGTACTCAGCGTAATGGTGGTTAGTGCTTTTACCAGCTCATTAATTTCATCAATAATACGACGGCTATCGTAGGATAATAATTCCTGAATTTGTACCGCTGCATTGGCTAAGTATTTTAAAGTATTAGCAATACTACCTGCACACTGCTCACTGGCTAATAACTGAAAAGCCATGGTTTTAGCACTTTCATTATCTAAAATTTGTAATACTGGCTCTTGCTCAATATATGGGTAAACAATATGTTGAGAGAGAATTGCGCTAAATAAACGCGTTACCATAGTACGACGCATTGCGTCTGGGTAGATGGCTAACTCGGTATAACGGTCAATAAATATGCGTAGCACTCGAACTGTGCTTTCTGTTCGCTCTAAATAGCGACCTAACCAAAACAGGTGTTCTGCAGTACGACTTGATATGACCCCTTCTAAGAGCGTCACATCCATGCGTTTTCGAACGGGAATAGAGGCTATCGGTTCAGTCACTGTATTCTCGCCATTGGCATTAATCCAAGTATCTTTGATCCAGCCAGAAAGGCTTGGATAACGGCTAACTTCATTAGAAAAACACAGGGCTGAAGGCAATACCTCTACGCCGTGCTCTGTATTTAAGGCATAACAGCGAAATACCACAGGCTTAGCAATCAATTGACCACCACTCCAAAATGGCGCGCTGCTAAATGTAGGTTTGTCTTTAAAATAATAATTCTCAGGCTCTGCTGCAACTAACTTTTTAATTTGTTGGATATCTGCAGCACCATCTAATTTAAAACGGTTATCCTGATAACTTAATAACTCTAAGTGACTCCAATTCTCCTGTTCAACCTGATCAACATCATAGTAGTTAGGTTGTTCCAATAACAAAGATTGTTGTAATAGTTTTTCAGATAACGTGCCTAAATGAGCTTGTACCGAAGGTGAAGATAAAATACCGCTACCAAAAGGGTTCAATACTTTCACAGACCCTTCGCGGACTGCTTGTAATAACCCTGGGATACCATGCAGTGAATATTCTGTTTGCTCTAATGAATCAATACTGTGATCAGGTAACCAACGTAAAATAACATTAATTTTTCCTAACCCTTGCAATGATTTTAAACAGACCTCACCGTTTCTCACGGTCAAGTCGGCGCTTTGTACTAGGGTGTATCCAAAGTATGTTGATAAGAAAGCATGCTCATTGTAGTTAGGGTCATCAATTCCTTGCGTCAATATAACGATTCTAGGGTCGTCCATATAGCGAGTATATTCACTGATCGTATCTTGAAATGACGCTAAAAACTGCTTTATCTGTTGTACATTGCACTCGGCGAACTCTTCGGCCATAACTCGACGTGCAATTACTCGGCTTTTTAATAACAAGCCTAATCCTAATGGGCACTGACAGTGATCGGCTAATGCTTTAAAACCACCTGAGGGAGTGCGATATACGTCAACCGCAGTAAAAAATAATTTTAATTCGTTACTTGGTAGGCTAAAACCTTCACGCAAGTATCTTTTATCTTGAAACAGATCTTTGGCTACAAGCGAACCATCCATTAATAGTTGTTGATCACCATAAATATCTTGCTGAATTTTGTTTAACAGTGTGACACGTTGTTTAATGCCAGCTTCTAATGACTGCCAATCTTTCTTTGAGAACATAAAAGGTAATGGATCAAAATTCCATTGATGGTTACTTTCATGCTTGATATTACCATTCTGTAATAACTGACTAATTTCAATGGCACGTCCACTAACCTCTTCAGCACTTAGGTCAGATAAACGATTAAATAATGTATCCCAATGTTTAGGTAATAAACCACTATGGTTAACTAGCTCATCGTGATCATGTGATTTATTTAGATAGAGGGACAACCATTCAGGCAATTCCGGCATACTGCTGTGATTAATATACATGCTGAAAATGCTCCATTTATAAGAAATTATTCGCGTGTGATGCCTTATACAGGCAATAAAAGAGGTATTCCACTTTAATAAATTTCAAAGTGGAATACTACGTTTATCCAGACTTATTTAAAGCCAGGTTGACGACGTAAATCTAAGGTATGCGGGTAATCTTGATTAATACTTTCTTCAGCTGGTACCACAAACTCAGTCACTGAGTCGGCCGCATGGAAACTATGTGTTGCCGCCGATGGCACCCAACTCGGTTGGTCTGATTTCAGTAATGATGGTGTATGTCCATGTTCCCAGAATCTAGCTACGCGACGACCTTCTGCTTCAAAGGCATTCACAGGTAAGGTTTCTGGGTTACGACCACCAGCATGACTCACATGATATACAAATCCACCTATGGAACGGCCTTCCCAAGTATCGATTAAATCAAAAGTTAATGGTGCATGAACCCCGATTGTTGGATGCAATGCTGTGGGTGGTTGCCATGCACGGTAACGAATACCTGCTACCATTTCATCTTTTGCTTTGCCTTTAACAGGTTTAAGCGGAACTCGACGCCCATTACAGGTCACCACATAACGGTCACTCATGGTGCCTTGCACTTTAATTTGAACTCTTTCTAATGAGGAGTCCACATAACGTGCGGTACCAGAAGCACTCGCCTCTTCACCTAATACATGCCAAGGTTCGATGGCTGTTCTTAGTTCAAGTGTAACGTTGTCCAACTCACGGGTACCACATACTGGGAATCTAAATTCAAAGAATGGGTTCAACCAACCTAGTTGGAAACCAAAACCTGCTTGTTGTAAGTCACGCGTTACTTCTGCTAAATCATTTTCTACGTATTGTGGCAGTAGGAATTTATCATGCAGTTCAGTTCCCCAGCGCACTAGCGGTTTGTGATACGGTTTTTTCCAGAACCACGCCAATAACGTACGTAATAATAACATTTGCACCAGGCTCATTTGCTCATGAGGAGGCATTTCAAAGCCTCTGAACTCAACTATCCCTAAACGCCCTGTTGCAGAATCTGGCGAATATAGTTTATCGATACAGAACTCTGCACGGTGTGTATTACCCGTTAAATCCACCAATAAGTTACGTAATAATCTATCCACTAACCATGGTTCAGGTACTTCTCCTTCCGGCATATGTGAAAAGGCAATTTCTAACTCATAAAGCACTTCATCACGGGCTTCATCAACACGCGGTGCTTGGCTGGTTGGGCCAATGAATAAACCAGAGAATAGGTAAGACAACCCTGGATGATGCTGCCAATAAGTAATAAAGCTACGTAAAATATCTGGGCGACGTAGGAATGGACTTTGATCCGGTGTTTCACCACCTAAAGTCACATGGTTACCACCACCGGTACCAGTATGACGGCCATCAGCCATGAATTTATCGGTACCTAAACGAGATTGCTTCGCTAACCCGTACAATGTGGTGGTTCTTTCTACTAATTGATCCCAAGATGTTGATGGGTGAATATTCACCTCAATAACACCAGGATCCGGTGTAACGGCATATTTTTCAACACGACTGTCTTTTGGTGGGCTATATCCCTCAATAACAACGGGCATTGAAAGCTCTTTTGCTACTGTTTCAATCGAATTTAATAAACCTAAGTAATGTTCAAAATGACTAGTTGGCGGCATAAAGATATATAAACGCCCATCTCTCACCTCAAGTGCCATTGCTGTTTTGATCATTTCACTACCAATAAAGCCTTTTTTCAGCTTCTTGGACTTAGCAAAGGTCTCAGGAATATCAAAGGGGTCACGATCGATAATATTATCTGTCCATGCCAAACTGTCTAACGGTAAACGATAACCTAATGGTGATTCACCAGGTAACAAGAAACAGTGACCACGCTTAAATTCCCATGCACAGGACTGCCAGCAATTTTTGCCGTCATTCCACTGTAAAGGTAGAACATAACCAACAGGTTTTTCGATACCCTTTTCCATTTTTTCTAAAAAGCCTTTGCGGCTCATCGCATGTAATAGTTTAGGATCTTTTGGTCCCGGTTCTGATGGTAATGAACCCTCTTGCCATAAATGATAAAGGATATCTTCATAGGCGGTAGTTAAGGCTTCTTTACCTAACCCTAAGGCATCACTGAGTTTTTCAGCAAACTTTTGAGTGTCAGTATGATCAAGCTTATAGTCTTTGTTTGGATCGGCTAATAGGCTAGCGTCTTTCCACAATGCAACCCCATCTTTACGCCAATAACAAGCATATTGCCAACGTGGCAATGGTTCACCTGGGTACCACTTACCTTGTCCGTAATGGGTAAAACCACCTTTAGTAAATACTTTATTCATTTCTACGAATAGATTTTGTGCTAATACTCTTTTTTCTTTACCGTCAGCTTCTGTATTCCACTGCGGATGTTCCATATCATCGATGGAGATAAAAGTTGGCTCTCCACCCATGGTTAGGTGGATCCCTTGATCATCATAAATATCATCAACATGTTGGCCTAAACGATTAATCGCTGACCATTGAGCCTCTGAATAAGGTTTCGTTACACGAGGGTCTTCATGAACACGTGTTACCTTGTTGTAGAAGCTAAATTCAGACTTACAATCATCAATGCCACCTGTCACTGGCGCAGCAGAACTTGGCTCAGGCGTACAAGCTAATGGGATATGGCCTTCACCAGCAAATAGACCAGAAGTTGGGTCTAAACCAATCCAACCAGCACCAGGGATATAAACCTCTGTCCAAGCATGTAAATCAGTAAAGTCTTCCTCTGGACCACTCGGACCATCTAGGGATTTTTGATCTGAAGTAAGCTGTACTAAATAGCCTGATACAAAACGTGCCGCTAAGCCTAAATGACGGAACAATTGTACTAATAACCAAGCGGAGTCACGACATGATCCGGTTTTTTTAGTCAAGGTTTCATTGGCAGTTTGCACGCCGGGCTCTAAACGAATGCCGTAACCAACTAACTCATAAATAACTTGATTTACCGCCACTAAGAAATCTACGCTACGGATCGGTTCTTCTGGTTTTAGGGAGGCAATTAATTCTAAGAGTTTAGGGCTGGCTTTACGCTTTTTAAGATAAGGAGCTAATTCTGCTTTGGATATTTTGTCATAAACAAAAGGAAATTCTTCAGCATATTCTTCTAGAAAGAAGTCAAAGGGATTGATGACTGTCATTTCCGCGACTAAGTCAACAGTAAAACTAAACTCAGTGGTGGGCTCATTAAATACCACTCGAGCCTGATAGTTACCAAAAGGATCTTGTTGCCAATTAATATAATGATCTTCTGGTGTGATTTTTAACGAGTAGCTTTTAATTTTTGTTCGACTATGTGGGGCAGGACGTAAACGAAAGATATGCGGCCCCATGTTTACTGAGCGGTCATATTTATATTCAGTATGATGCGAAATACCAACAGTGATTGTCATCGACTAATTCCCCTTTAATGATATGCAGCTATATAAATAACATGGAAATGTTACTAGGTGTTGATTTATTTTTTGCAATAATTATTCCACATACATGAAATACAATGGAAATATGCTGTCTAACGGTGTAAACCGCGACGCATAGTGGAAGACTTAATTTTTTTATTAAGGACACACCGCAAAACCTTACTTAAAGCGCACCTTTTGGTGCAAAGAGTGCACTAAAATAACACTTAATATCTGAATAACTGACGCTAAATCAAGAGCATATTTTTTTGAGGTAAGAGGAGAAGCATTCATTTTATTAATTTAATCATCATTGACTAATCGCTTTAAAAAATACTTAACAATAAAGGTGCTCAGCTGATCAACAATGATGCTATGATAGTGCATATTTTAAGCATTTCTTCCATGCAAAATAGATTCGAATAAATATAATAATATCAAAATGATTTATTACCCCTTACCTCTGTAAAACGACCTAATAGGATACGCCTTATGCAAAAGCTAACGGATATCGGTGCAAACTTTGTCAACGAACTCTCATCACGCTATGGCCTGAGCCAAGATGCCGTCATGCATATGCTTGTCGCAGTGAATAATGGCGGCTGTTCCATGGCGCAATTCAATTGCCCTGAATTAGGTGGTTCAGGACAATGGATGCGTGGTGGTATGACAATGGTTGGCGATATGTTTAATAGCGGCTTAAAAATGACCGTGGATAATCTCTGTAATGAACTAGCTAATTTTCTAGCTAATAATCAAGTATTTCCTATTATACCTGCGGGTACACCTGGCAGTAGTCAATGGTGGCCAAGCCATTTAGGGCACCCCTTCAGTAGTGGAGCTCAAAACAATATTCGTTATGCTGTTTTTCCTAATAGACTTGCCATTGAATTAAATGGCCAAATCTCTATTTACGATACCTTAGATCATAATATTGGCGGTGTTAGCCAGCAACAAGGTGGTGATGACTCACTAACCTTTAGCAGCCAATGGGGTAATATTCATGTAAGCAGTTTACCTTTGATTTCAGGCCAATCATTACCCACTTCAAGCAATACCAATTTTGCACAAGAAAATCATTCAGTAATGCAGTCAACAGAAGCACCAACAACAACCGCAGAAATACCTTCATCTGACATGCCTAATGAGCAGTTTCACGCAGCTAACCAGATGATTGAAATCATCACTAAATTGGCTGAATTAAGGGATATGGGCGTGTTAACTGAAGAAGAGTTTACTAAAAAGAAAACAGAACTATTAAACAAAGGTTAAGTGCTACTTTGTTAAGGTTTTATACGGTAACAATATGAAAACATTTAAATGTAATTGCGATCAACACCCTATTCTATTTTTTGAAAGTAGTCACTGCCTTGCATGCGGCAAAACCGTTGGCATTGATGATCAATTCGATCAGGTTGAACCTTATGAAATTGAGGCGAAAACAGGGCTGTTTTATAAACTTGATGACCCTAAAGTAAAGTATAAAAAGTGCGATAATAATGCGCAGTATAATGCCTGTAATGGCATGGTGAACTTAAGTACTTACACACCTATATCAGACAGTGACGAGGTCTTATGCTTTGCCTGTCGGTTTAATGAAACTGTACCGGACTTAAGTATTGCAGAGCATATTCCGTTATGGCATAAAATGGAAACGGCCAAACGACGCGCTTTATACACTTTAAATGCGTTGCCGATTCCTTTACACAACCTAATGCAAGATCCAGAAACGGGATTGAGTTTTGACTTTATTACCGATCGCAATGTCAATGACCACTTTTCTAGCCCTTTAGCAGGACAAGAAACTGTTTTTACTGGTCATGATTGTGGGCATATTACCATTAATTTAGCAGAAGCTGATGATGTTGCTCGCTCACAAACAAAACATGCGATGGGTGAACGATACCGAACCCTACTTGGTCATTTTCGCCATGAATTAGGGCATTATTATTTCGATCAATTAATCGCTCATAAGCCTGAGAAGCATGCTCTGTGCAAGCAATATTTTGGAGATGATGAGCTAGATTATCAGGCAGCACTAGCCCATCATTATGAACAAGGTGCCCCTGAAAATTGGCCTGATACTTTTATCAGTGAATATGCCACTATGCACCCCTACGAAGATTGGGCTGAAACATGGGCACACTACATGCATATTATTGATACATTAGAAACCGCTCAAAATTTCTCTATTAGCAGCTCTACCTCAGGGGATGACTATGATAATGAAGAGGTTGAATCTTTAAAGCTACCACAAGATGCTTCATATTTTATGGGGCAAAAAGGGATTACTCAGATTCTTGATACTTGGATAGATTTTTCAGTCATGCTGAATTCGCTGAACCGAAGTATGGGGCTAGCTGATGCTTACCCTTTTGTACTTACGCAAGCAGTCAGAACTAAGCTATCGTTTATCCATCACGCGATCCATAACAAATTACATTTACTGCCTAAATTAAGCAATACAGAAGCAAGTAAACTCACTGTGATTAAATAATCGATAAAAACCTGTTCACACTACGTAACTAGTGCGTGGTGTGAACAACATGATCAATAAAGTGTTGCTTTAATTAATGGCTTTAATAAATAACTAAGTACCGTACGTTTTGCACCTAATATATCTACCTGCGTTATCATTCCTGGTCTAATAGGTAGCTTCTCTCCATTACGTTCAAGATAATTTTTATCAGTATGGATTAGCACCTGGTAATAATATTCTTTACCCTGAGCAGTATCTTCTTCAAAAGTATCCGCACTAATTTGCTCTAACCTTCCTTCTAAGTCGCCATAAATGGTGTAATCATAAGCGGTTATTTTTACTTTAGCTGTCATACCCGGCGCTAAAAAAGCGACATCCTTGGGTTTTATACGTGCTTCAATTAATAGTTGCTCATCAACGGGCAACACTTTCATAATCGGCTCACCAGGTTGAATCACGCCCCCTTTGGTGGTGACTAATATATCGTTAATTTGGCCACGTACTGGAGATACTATTTGCGTTCGTTTAAGTTGATCCTCTTTCTGCACTAAGGTTTCCATTAAGGCGTTTAAACTAGCCTTTTTTTCTGTCAACTCCGTATAAGCATCTTGCATATAGTCTTGCTCAACACTCACTACTTTACCTTTTAATTCTTCAATACCTTTATCTATCCGTAACAATTCCATTCTACTAACGGCTTTGCGTTTCACTAGGGGTTCAAGCACCTTTCGCTCTTTAACAAAGATATCAATTTCACGTTGTACAGAGGCTATAGTTTGCTGCTTTCTATCTCGGCGGGCTTTAAATAATGCGATTTCAGACTGTACTTCAGGCGTACTTAAATCAAAGTCTTCAGGGAAGGCAATCGCCTTTTGATCTTTAACCTCAGAGTCTAATCGAGCAATGGCCGCTTTTAATGCAATGGCTTGACTAAGCCCTTCCATATAAGCCGCATAGAAACGGGTTTGATCTAGACTCACTAATACTTGTCCTGCTTCAACCATATCTCCTTCTTGCACTAATAAGGAATCAATAATCCCACCTTCTAAACTTTGGATCATTTGTAAACGGCTAGAAGGAATAATACGTCCTTCACCACGTGTTACTTCATCTATCTCGGCAAAGCTTGCCCAAACCACAAATGCAATAACCGTCAATATACTCAACCATAACCCAGGTTTAGCTGCAGGGTGCATCACTGTATATTCAGGGTCATTTAATGACCTCAATAATCGAGATTGATTATGTTTTTTAGACATTAGCATTCCCCTGTTTTTTAGTAGAGAGAATATCTTTTAAGGACCCATCCATAGTCACTTTGCCTTTATGTAATACTATTCCTCGTTGGCCAATGGATAACATCCTTCTTTTATGTGTCGACATAATCAAGGTCCGCCCTTTCAACCATTTATTAAGAAAAATCAGTACTTTCTCTTCACTATTTTGGTCAAATGCCGCGGTCGGTTCATCCATTAAAACAATGCGTGGGTCTTGTAAAATAATACGCGCTAACCCAATTGCTTGGCGCTGTCCGCCTGACACACTGCCATTACCTAAAATGGGCAAATCTAAACCTAATGGGTGCTCTCTTGTTGCTGCTCCTAAACCAATCGAATCCAATGCTTCAAATAACTCTTGATCCGAATGTTGCTCTCCATCTAACAATAAGTTATCTCTTAAAGTGCCATGGAAAAGTGCAATATCCTGTGGCAGGTAACCAATACCCTGACGTCTATCGCTAGGATCGATTTGTCCTAAATGTACGTTATCCAATAAGACTCGACCATCAGTTGGATCACTTAACCCTGCCATAATCCTTAATAGCGTTGACTTACCTGCGCCATTACAACCTAATAGCATTACTCGGCTACCAGCAGTAATCTTTAAGTTTTGAATATCTAGAATCAATGCAGCTTCTTGAGAGTAACGAAATTTAATATTATCAATATGATAATCACCTTTTAAATCCGTCTTACGTACAAATTTACGATCTTCCTCTCGCTCAATAGGTGCATTCATTAATTCATCTAATCCTTCCAATGCAACTTTGACATGTTGCCAACGTACTAATACTCCGGCCATTTGATTTACTGGTGCAATCGTACGTGATACCAACATGGTACAAGCAATCAAACCACCTATTGTTAAGTTACCCTTACTGATTTCAAAAACACCAATAATTAACACACCAACGTAACAAAGCTGCTGAGTCATAGAAGCACCTAAAGTTAAGAAGGAATGAATTCTTTTAAGTAATATATTTTCATCTGCAAGTTGTGCAGATAATTCTTCCCAGAGTTGTAAATTTCTACCTTCTGCTCTTGTAGTTTTAACGGTTTCTAAGTTATCTATCACCTCTAACATAAGGCCATGCTTAATGGCACCTTCACGTAAATTAGCGCGGGATAGTTTTGCTAACTTTCTCTGCATTAATAAGCTAGGTAGCAACATTAATAGAATACCAATCACAGGTACCCACACCACAGAGCCGCCGATATACGCAATAACACTCAAGAAAATAATAATAAAAGGAAAATCACTGATAGTGGCGGCCGTTGAGGAGGTGAAAAATTCACGGACACTTTCAAACTCTCTAATCTGGCTACTAAAAGCACCCGTAGAAGGTGGTTTAGCCGACAAACGGATCTGCATTACCCGCTCAAATAATAACGAGGATAGTTTGATATCTAAGCGTTTTCCGGTGGCATCTAATAAATGCGCGCGTATTACTCTTAAAATAAAATCAAGCACAATGGCGAGTATGACACCCGAGGAGAGAACAAAAAGCGTATCAAATGCACTATTAGGCACGACTCTATCGTAAACTTGCAGAGCAAATAATGACGTTGCAACGGCTAATAAATTGGCAACAAAAGAAGCAATAGCAACTTCTGCATAGGCTGGCCAACAACGGCTTAATGGCCCTTTAAACCAATGTTCTTTTTTCTCTTTTGCATAGTTTCCAGCGCGATCATCTTTTCTAAATTTTGGTTTAGCAAGAATAGCGGTACCCGTATAAATCTCATTAAGCTCATCAAGACTTAAATCATCAATCCCACCTCCCGTTTCTGGCAATAAAACTTTTGCCGTTCCCTGTTTAAGATCTAACTCCGAGAGAATAACGGTTGTACCAGATTCTGTTAATAATAACGTCGGTAATAAACGCTCAAAGATATCTTCAAGTTCAATATCTACAACACGAGCAGACAAGCCTACACGAGCCAACGCACGTGGCACATAATCAATGGCTAACTTACCATCATGAAGCGGGTAACCGTCAGCTAACTCAGATGAAGTGACTTGTCGGTCGAATAATCCACAAAACAAAACAAGGCCTTTTCTTAACGGATCTTTTTTTGCTTTTGTGAAGTGAAATCGACGAGAAGAATGAGGCAGCGTTTTTTCTTGTTGTGGTGCTGTTCCTTTTTCCATTAGTATCTTTCTCTCTCACCTTGCAGTAATAATAATTTATTGAGCATGCCTAGTTTTGAAGCGGTACGATAAGGCAACATTTTGTATTCTGATGAAGCTGTTATTAACTGCGTTTTTAATTGAAATGTTTCTGATTCATTACTTAATAAGTCTTCAATCGTGCGCAAACCTGCACTAAATTGGTCTAAATACACCTTCACTAAATGACTCGATTCTTTAACTTGATGCTTTAATGCTTCCACTCTCTGCTGCAATGCAATCCGGTTTTCGCTATCAGAGCCAAACTCTCTTGCTAGATCTCTGTGTACAGATTGTAGTTCCCATTTTGCTGCTTCTACTAATTGTAGTTCAGATTGCGCTTGATAATAGGCTGATAAACCTTGGTTTATTTGCATTTTTACATTAATGCCAATTGATGAGTCTTTGGTAAGCACACCATTTACATCTCTTTTAATGGCACTGGCTTCAAATACAACATTAGGTTTCAAAGCTGCATTGGCACTTTTAGCCTCAAATTCAGCGATATAAATATCCTGCTGTGCCTGCATATACTCTGGAGACTGAACAATATGTTCCTCTAATTTTTCTTGAGTATTTAACTGTGAAAATATATCGAGAGGTTCTGTAAATCGAGGTAGGGTGCTAGGTGGTTGTCTGAGTAATAAAATATACAGCCGTTCAGCAGCTTTAAGTTCACCTTGAATTATCGCCAATTGCTCATCTACATAAGCTTGGTATTTAAAGACTTTACTTAGTTCTGAGCTGTCGCTGAATTGATAATTATCACGCTCTTTCGCTAATAGATAGATGCCATGAAGCTCACTTTGGTATGTATGTAAGGCTTTTAATTTTTCTTGTGCAGTGTAGATCTCATAACAAACCTCAATTACCTCTAATGCCACTTCCGAGCGTGCACTTAACATCGCTTGTACTTGCTTCATTTTTTTTGCGGTAGCCGCATCAATATTACTGGCTACTTTCCCCCAGTCATATAGAGTTTGAGATAAAGTTACGTCGTATCCCAACTCTCCATATAAACCATGCTCAGGGCCAACAGATAAATCAAGAGAGGGCCAATAACCGCCCTCCTCTACTTTTATTTGCGTGATAGCACTTTGTATTTTTGCTTCTTCTACTTTAACTTTAGGGTTATTCGCTAAACCAATATTAACCACCTGCGCTAAAGAAAACTGATTTACACCTTGGGCATACTCATCCAGAGCATAAACATTGCTGCTTTGAGCACAAAACAGCAGCGTTGCTATTACATAACGTTTAATGGGCATATTAAATAGTTACCCCGATCTCTTCATCAACGTAAAGCGTTGTACTTCCTAGGTGATATTCGTTATAAGCCACACCATTCACTAATGAACTTCCAGCGAGTGTAGCACCTTCCATATTAACCGTATCATTATCATCACCATTGATAGTTAGGGTGTCCTCTTCATCAGTTAATGCTTTCACCGCTTCTTCAGTGAGTTTTAACACATTACCTGTTTCACCTTCGCTTAAATCTATAGTTTCGATATTAGTAATAGATCCTATGTTTAGGTCGCTTAGATCAAGGTCAAGACCATCATCTAACAGCAATGTATCACTGCCTTCTCCGCCATCAATACTTTCAAACAGTACTCCAGAAAGAGAGATTAAGTCATCTCCATCTCCAGCGTTAAAAGTATCACTACCGTTACCATCTATTAACATGTCATTGCCAGCACCACCGACTAAATTATCATCACCGGCACCACCACGAATAAGGTCGTTACCACTACCGCCTATCAATACGTCGTTATCACCATAACCATATAAACGAAGGCCGCTTGAGGTATAGCTATAATCCATTTCATTTTGACTACTATCACCCTCTTTGACGGTATCAATATCAAACAGAATATCATTGAGCGCATCAACACTCACCAAATCACCCAATGAACCACTACTACTTGCACCTTCGGAATCAGTTGCCGTGATCGTTAAGTTATTTAACACATCAGCTTGTACATTTAATTCAAGCGCGCCGCCTAACAGCCCCTCATTATCATAAAATTGTACAGTTGCTAGTAATTCATTAATTGATTGATTATCTATTGTCCCGCCATCTACTGCGGTAATAGTTAGCGTTGAAGAGGCTGCAACAAGTCCTAATAAACCAGAGTTATTACTGACTTCTATTTGTAACCCTAACTCAGCAGCCATTTCGTTTGATGCTGCTAATGTTAGTTCTGTTAAGCTGACATCTAACAAGGCTTGGTAATTCACTTCCACACTAGTTAAGTTACCATCAATGTCTATTGCAGTAAGGGCTTGGTTATCTAAGTTAATAATGTCTAATGCTTGGACTGCTACTAGCCCTAATAAAGAAGTATTCGAAGCACACACGATGGGTGCGCTATTATCAACATTTGAAACAACCTCTGGAGCAGCACCTGAGCTTTCAAAATCAACGGTTGCTTGGGAAATATCACCATCACCATCAACTAAGCCAACATCAATAGTTGTCGTCCCACCTAGCACATCGTCTCCTAAGGTGAGGTCATCAACTAATAAATTACCGTTCGCCAGTAAGTTTTCAATAATATCTTGGTCAGCAGAAAGCCCTTCTGTGATATCTATTTCACTAAATATGATGCTTTGATCAACCTCTGCTGTTGCATAACCACCTTGGAAGTCACCATCTGCACTGATATAAAGTGTTGTATCTGTTCCATCAAATTCAAAGTGTAAGAAGTTAGATAAATTACCAGCCCCCGAAGTACCTATTTTCCCTTCACCCGTTAATAGTTCAGCTAAATCGATAATGTCACCACCACTAGTAACCGGTCCTATTTCAAAGTCGGTAATAGTATCAATACTTGTTACATCGACTGTTTCCCAACGGAATACATCATTTCCTGTATCGCCAGTTAAGGTATCATTACCTATTCCACCAATAAGGATATCGTTACCTGTTCCACCGTCTAATATATCGTTACCAACCCCACCACGTAATAGATCTGCACCTTCGCCACCATTTAAAGTGTCATTGCCATCGTAACCGTAAATACGGTCGCTGCCAGATGTGCCCGTTAAGCTTGCATTGTTATTATCATCGCCTTCAACCAAATAATCAGGGCTATCACCAGTGGATAAAAGATCGGCATTAAGTAGATCAAAATCACTTGATGAAGTGGTATTTCCATTTGAGTCAGTTGCTTCGATTGTCATGCCGGATAGTAAATCAAGACTTACTAAACCACCATCCCAATAAACGGAACCTAAAAATTCATTTAATTGTTGATTTGTGATGGTACTGCCATCAGTGCTAGTAATTGTGATAGAAGCAGTATTTCCTAAACTAATAAACGGGAAATCGACGGTGACAACCTCTAACCCGAATTCATCTGCTATTGCAGATGAATAAGAGAAGCCAGCAGAGCCCACTCCAAGTAGACCACCTACAGAAATAACAACCTGTGTAATATCATTATTAGCATCAGTTGCAGAAAATGCTTGGCTAGAACTAAAATCAATCAAATTTAAAGCATCAACGCCTACTAATCCTAATAAAGAATCGTCGGCACCCAGCGCTACTTCAGGGCTAGATTCAACAGTAGCTTCAACGTCTGCAACACCAGTTGTGGTATAACTGTATTCACCAGAAGATACATCAACGGTAATTGTTTCGCCTTTGACAGTGTCTATCGTTAGTATTTGAGTGCCAGTGTCGTAATCACTCGCTTCAAAAGTATTAACTACATCAGAGCTGCCATAAGTACTGATAGTGTTACTGTCAGCATCATAGCTAAAGGTATAACCATCAATCGTTACAGTTGATACTTCGATGCCATCAGCACCAGCATCAACCACAAGATCTCCGGTGTAATTAGTATTAACCGTATCAACGACCTCTTGTTGATACGCCGTCACACTTGCAACATCGTCAGTTACGTTAACGACTAACTGCGCAGTTTCACCAATATTGCCTACAAGATCTGTTGAACTTACACCGAATGTTATAGATAACTTGTCATTTCCTTGAGCGATATGGTCAAGTGAAGTAAGTAACTCGAAATCATAATTACCGTTAATATCTAATGTTAGTATTGCAACTTCACCAGAACTAGTACTACCTGTTAAAATCTGTGTATTTTGAGCGTCAATTGATAATGCCCAAGTAACGCCCTCTCCTTGAGATGTATAAGTCTCTGTAGGGGCTATTAACGAAAGACTACTTAACTCTTCAGAAATGATTAATGATCCTGATACTGACGCTGTAGTCACAAGGTTTGTTTCATCGACCGATAATAACTGGTCCTCTACAACAGGTACCGTCACATCTAATGTAATGGTGCCGTTGGCTACTTCACTGCTGTTGTTAGCTGTATCTGTCGCGACTACACTTACCGCAATCTCACCTTCTGTTAGTGCCGTTAATGCATTATCTGCTAACGTCCACGTGCCATTGCCGTTATTGGTGGCGTCGTATTCAACGCCGTTCACTGTCACGACAACCGCTGCATCATTATCATCGACTGTGCCAGTTAAGGCAGGTGTGGTGTCATTGGTGATGATCGACTCAACCGTGACGGTTGGTGCCGTTACATCTAATGTAATGGTGCCGTTGGCCACTTCACTGCTGTTGTTAGCTGTATCTGTCGCGACTACACTTACTGCAATCTCACCTTCTGTTAATGCCGCTAATCCATCATCCGCTAACGTCCACGTGCCATTGCC
>NZ_QOCB01000033.1 GCF_003318165.1 Psychromonas sp. B3M02 | reverse complement strand
TGATTGGTATTATTTAGTGTGATTGGTATAAATTTTTTTAAATAAAAAAACGCATCCGAAGATGCGTTTTTTATTTTCCAGCTTAATTATTTATTAGCAAGTTTACGATTGAAATAATGAATCAATAGATAAACCCTGTGCCGATAAAACTGAGTGCAAAGATTTTAAGGCTTCCACTTGAATTTGACGAACTCGTTCACGTGTTAAGCCGATCTCTTTACCTACGTTCTCTAAGGTATCCGCTTCATACCCTAACAAACCAAAACGTCTTGCTAAAACTTCACGTTGTTTTGGTTGAAGATCTTCAAGCCAATCTACAATACGTAATTTCATATCATTGGTTTGCAGACTGTTTTCCGGTGTATGATCTGTACTATCCGGGATAATATCTAATAAGTCTTTGTCAGCGGTTGTGCCAAGCGGGCTATCAACTGAACTAATTCGCTCATTGAGCTTTAATATTTTAGACACCTCTTTTGCAGGCACATCTAATTCTTTAGCAATATCTTCAGGTGTTGGTTCATAAGCCAGTTTATGGGCTAGTTCACGTGCGGTACGTAAATAAACATTAAGTTTTTTGACAATATGAATCGGTAAACGAATCGTACGTGTTTGATTCATAATAGCGCGCTCAATGGTTTGACGAACCCACCAAGTAGCGTAGGTTGAAAAACGGAACCCTTTTTCAGGATCAAATTTTTCCACGGCGCGGATCAAGCCTAAGTTACCTTCTTCAACAAGATCCAGGAGTGATAATCCACGATTGTTATAACGGCGAGATATTTTCACCACTAATCGCAAATTACTTTCTATCATACGTTTACGTGCCGCTTGATCACCTCGCTGGAGACGACGTGCGTAGTAAACTTCTTCTGAGGCAGTTAATAATGGTGAATAGCCAATTTCTCCTAAGTAGAGTTGGGTAGCATCCATTACTTTGTGTTTTTGATTGGTTTCAAAAGTACTTGAATTAGACTCTTTTTCAGATGACTTTTGCATATTAATCTCATGCTGTTCATCATCAAAATGCATCTGTGAATTATAATCAAGTTTATCTAAACTTACTGAGGCTGTTCCTACCATGGTTAAAACTCCTTTTAACTCTATAATATTTCGAACAAACTCCATGTAGATGAGCCTAATTAATTGTTTATACCTTTAAACAATCAATTATCTGTGCTCTTTGCATCGCTACCTTTTTGGTAAATAACGTAAAGGATCAACAGACTTGCCTCGATAACGAATATCAAAATGTAAATAAACGCTATCTGTGCCACTGTCTCCCATCACGGCTATTTTCTGGCCCATCTTCACTTGTTCATTCTCTTTAACGAGCAGTTTGTCATTATGCGCATAAGCACTTAAATAATCGTAGTTATGCTTAATGATCACGAGGTTTCCATATCCTCTTAAACCACTCCCTGCGTATACAACCTGACCACTAGCTGCCGCATAAATAGAGGTGCCTCGGTCATTTGTAATGGATATGCCTTTCATACCCTGTGTTGAATTTGCAAATGTTTTAGTTAATTTCCCTTCACTTGGCCAACGCCAATCGGATACCTTTTTAGCAACCGGCTGTGAAACAGGCTTTTTAGTCACTTTTTTATCAACAACTTTTGCAGGATATGCTTTTGTTGATTTTTTAACAACCTTTACTTTTTGATTTTTTGCACAGCTTTGCCCTAAACAACCATTTGAGGCCACTTTTTGCTTATTTTGTGAAACAGTCGAAACTTTTTTGCTGACATTTCTAAGTGTCAATACCTCTCCTTGTCTAATAATATAAGGTTTTTTGAGGTTATTTCGCTTAATAAGCGTGTTTACGTTCATTTTTGCACGCCAAGCAATGGAATACAGCGTATCGCCTTTTTCCACTATATAGGTAGCTTGTCCTGGCGAAATGCTTTGTCCTGTTGCAACATAAGGCTTAGGAGTCGAAGTCGCATCATAAACAGGTGCTCGACCACTTTGCCCAGAACAAGCAGTTAATAGTACAAAAGTGGCAGATAATAGATATTTCACTGTTATTTAGTGCTTAATTGTAAAATATAAAATAACCGCCGCTATAATAGTTACCCAACCTAATGCATCGATGTATTTACTTAATTTCGTTTCCATTTTCTCTCCCCCTAGGACCATCAATCCAGCAACTAAGAAGAAGCGCATCGCTCGCCCAACTAATGCAGTTAACATAAATGGCCAAAATGCCATGCTCATAACACCTGCAGTTACAGTAAAGACTTTAAATGGAATAGGTGTAAAACTCGCGATAAAAATCACTAAAACGCCCCACTCACTAAACCACGACTGTGCTGTTATCATTTTGCCTTGATAATGCATTGCTTCAATAAAAGGTAATACCACAGGGTCATATAATGCGCTACCCAAGTAATAACCTAGGGCACCACCTAGAACAGAAAAAAGTGTTGCGCCAAAAGCAAACTGCCATGCTTTTTCTCGTTTAGCCAATGCCATCGGTGCCAGCATAATGTCTACTGGAATAGGCCAAAATATAGACTCTATAAACGCCGTGAGATAAAGATAAAATGGCGCATATTTATGTTTTGACCAAAGCATTACTTTTTCATATAGGGGGGCAAATATTTTCACTTAGTTTCTCTTTTTAGGTTATTGGCTTAACTATCAGCGCTTAAAGGTGTCGGCTTAAGCGGTCATTACTAATGTTCAATCAAATCTCTTTTAACCATTTATCAACCATAGGCAACTGCTCTATCGCGGTTAAGTCGACTTTGATTGGGGTAATTGATACATAACCATGCTCAACGGCATGGAAGTCCGTGCCTTCACCTGCATCTGCAATATGCCCTGGAGGCCCAACCCAAAAAATTTCACGCCCTCTAGGGTCAATACTTTCTTCAATCATCTCTGCTTGATGACGTTTGCCTAAACGCGTCACTTTAATCCCTTTAATCTGCTCAAAAGGTAAATCAGGTACGTTAATATTAATAACTTGATGTTGTTCCAATGGCGAAACCAACAAATGCTCTACTAATTTTTTAGCATAGCGAGCGGCACTTTCGTAATGCTCAGTACCATCTAATGAAACAGCAACAGCTGGTAATCCTAAAAATCGTCCTTCCATTGCAGCAGCAACAGTCCCCGAATACAACACATCATCGCCCATATTGGCACCAGCATTAATACCAGAAACGACCAGTTTAGGCGGGGTTGAACAAAGCTTATTTAATGCTAAATGCACACAGTCAGTAGGTGTGCCATTAACCGATATAAAGCCATTATCTAATTGATGCTTTCTTAAGGGGTGCTCCAGTGTTAATGAATTACTAGCGCCACTATGATTACGCTCAGGAGCAACAACCATAGTTTCAGTGTCATCAATTTGACTCAAGTGCTTGTGTAACGCAGACAATCCTGGTGCTAATACACCGTCATCATTACTAATTAATAGCATCATATATTTATCTCAATAAGCTCACGAATTACACTGGTTGCATAACAACCCGACGGTAAATAAAATGACAGTGTTAATGTTGCTTGATCATTCCATTGATAACTAAACTGCTCAGGTATTAATAATAACGGGCGTCGCTCTTGCTTTAACCCTTCTTTTGCTAACCCTGCTTGTAAATCAGCAAACTCCTGTAAACAATTTAATTCATATTCTTGTGCATCCTCGCTTGAGGTCAATTCACCTTTACCCCATAAAGGTGCTGTTAAGCAGACCTCTCGTTGAGATAGACGTTGCAAGGTTTGTTCCGATAAATCAGGTAATGGAAAAAAAGATCGATTCGCAACAAATTGCACACAGTCTCCTAATAAAGGAGAGGCTTGTAAATTATCTTCAATACGCTGAGAAATAACACGGTTAAACAGGTAACTTCGCGCTGCGCTCAGATACATACCACGTTTAAATCTATCTTTTATTTTGCGACCATTAAACATTTGCAGTGCGGCATTGACATTATGACCGTCAAAACCGAAACGTTGATTACCAAAATAATTAGGAACACCATGCTGAACTTTATCGAGTACTTTCTGTAATTGCGCTTTATCAGACACCTCACGCAAAGTAATGGTGAAGTTGTTACCAGATAAGCATCCTGTTCGTAGCTTTTTATTATGGCGAATCACTTTTAAAATACTGACACCAGGTGATTCAAAGCAGCTAAAGTCTGGGGTTATTTTTCCAGGAATATATAAAGAGAACCATTGATAAGTCTCTGCTTGGCGATCTTTTAAGCCTGCATAGCTTACATTCTTAGCAGCAATCCCTGCAAATTTTGCTAGTTGCCTAGCTAGGTAATCAGTATTTTCACCTACTTTTTTAACCCATAAACAAACATGCTCACCTTCACCGGTTAATTCAAAATCTAACTGCTCTTCTACGCGAAAGTCTTCACAATGTTGTTTAAAGCGACCTGTACAAGTGGGTTTCCCATAAAGGTAATTAAAGTCTAATGGGTATACCTTTTTGTCAGGCTGCAACTCACTCATTGTGCATCCTTTAATAAGATCACTACCGCATGTGAAGAGATGCCTTCTTTTCGCCCCATCGGACCTAACTTCTCTGTCGTGGTTGCTTTGACATTGATATTTCCTAGGTCGGTATCAAGTAAACGTGTTAGCTCTGCACACATATCGGCAATGTGTGGCGCCATTTTAGGAGCCTGTGCAATGATGGTGATATCAGCATTACCTAAACGGTAACCTTTATCCTTAGCTTGTTGATATACATTAACTAATAATTCTCGGCTATCGATGCCTTTAAAAGCATCATCATTATCAGGAAAGTGACGGCCAATATCACCTAATGCTAACGCGCCAAGTATCGCATCACACAGAGCGTGGATCGCTACATCACCATCTGAATGAGCCAGTAAACCTTGAGTGTAAGGGATCTTTACACCTGCAATGGTAATTGGGCCTTCGCCACCAAACTTGTGTACATCATAACCATGTCCGATACGGATCATAAATATTCCTTAACAATGTGTATAAAATTAACCGTGTGTTTTAAATGTAAAAATATGTATTAAATTTTTGAGAGATAGAATTCCGCTAATAATAAGTCTTCTGCTTGTGTGACTTTAATATTATCACTACGCCCTTCAATAATTGAAACACTCCCACCAGATAACTCTATGGCTGACGCTTCATCGGTAATCAGGTGCTGCGCTTCGATACTAGTAATAGCATTAATTAGCTGTTGGTTTTTAAACATCTGCGGCGTTAATGCATGCCACAAATTATCGCGATCGACCGTATGTTTAATCTGTTGTTCAGGATCGCTACGTTTCATAGTATCACGCACTCGATAAGCCAACATTGCACCGCTATCATGTTGTTGAGCATGATCGAGCAGTTTATCAATGTCGGTGGCTTGTATACAGGGACGAGCGGCATCATGCACTAAGACATAATCAGTGACAGGTAATGACTTTAATGCACTTAACACTGAATCTACACGCTCTTTACCGCCTTTAACCATACTCAATTTAGGGTGATTAGCAACGCTCAAGTTATTAAACCACTGATCATTATCAGCAATAGAAACAACCACTTGATTAATATCAGGGTGTGCTAAAAAGGGAGCAAGACTATATTCTATAATCGTTTTATCTAAAATCGTTAAATATTGCTTAGGAATGTCCGAACCAACACGCTTACCGATGCCGGCAGCAGGCATCACCACAGAAAAACAGGGCTTATTCATCTAACTCTCCGCCTTTAGGAACGATACGGAAAAATGTTTCGCCTTCTTTAATTAGCCCTAGTTCATTGCGGGCTCGCTCTTCTATTGCTTCAGTGCCAGTTTTTAAATTATCAATTTCAGAGAACATCATTTGATTACGTGTCGTGAGTTCTGTATTACTTGCCGTAGCGAGATCAACGGCTTTTCTATATTCTCGATTATCTTGCAGCCCATTTTTACCAAACCATAAATGGTACTGCAATAAAGAGAAGAGGAAAACAAACACAAATAACAGTAAGCGCATGATAAGTAAACTCAATAATAAAAAGTTAATCATCCCATATTACAAGGAAAATTAACATTAGCTCAAGCATGCTAAATTAGACTGTGCTTAATTATTTTGCCTAACGTGATTTTTTCCAAAAAAGTAATTTGCTCTCTAATTGTGGGAAAAGCGGATGGAAAAATAGCTTATGAGTCATAATTAAACCAACAATCGCTTTGATAACAATCATTTGATCGATGCCTAGTAAATAATAAGCATAGCCGCCAACAAAAGCAGATATCCACATAAAAAACTGGAAAAGTCGGATTTTTTTAACACTCAGCGCGGTTAAAATAATCGCAAAATCAACCCAAGTTAATAACAGTCCTAAAGATGGATTAGCCAGATAATCATTCACTGAGAAGTAAGTTGCGTAAGTTAAAAAAGCGATCATAATGACTAAGATAATCAGAGTGATACGGCGTGATAATTCAGTAAAATCACATAAATAACGGTATAAGGTCACGCTTCCCACCACTAGGTTCAGCAATACCTTTGGCATTACACCAATTAAAATCCCCCAGGAAACATCATTAATGACTGATAAAAAGGAAGCTAAGCGTATGTTTTTCATGCCATTAAAGACCATTAAAAAGACATAAAAGAAAACACTAGTCCAACCAAGGATCTCAATAACTACAGGCATTACTTTTCCACCACTACATTTAAAAAATGCGCATTTTACGCTGACTTTAAGCATTAAGATATGATTTAAGCTAAATCCCCAGGGGATTAGAAAGGTTTAATGCGCTTTCACCTAACCTTTCACCAAACAGCAGGCAAAAAAATCCCCACCAAAGTGAGGATTTAAATCTTAAGATTTATAAATCATATTCTATTTAAAGAGTTACTGACCTTTAGCTTCTTTAAGACTGAAGTAATGAGGTGCTTTGCACCTAACCTTTCGCCAAACAGCAGGCAAAAAAAATCCTCACCGAAGTGAGGATTTATAAGTCAAAGTAGAATACTTTCCTTAACCGAAGTTAGGAAATAATATTACTGACCTTTAACTTCTTTAAGACCGTTGTATGGTGCTTTTGAACCTAGCGCTTCTTCGATACGTAGCAGTTGGTTGCCCGTAGTTAACAAAGAGTAGTAATACGATCAGAACGGCTTAATGCTCTTTCACCAAATAATAGTTAAAAAAAATCCCCACCGAAGTGAGGATTTATAAGTCAAAGTAGAATACTTTCCTTAACCGAAGTTAGGAAATAATATTACTGATCTTTAACTCATTTAAGACTGAAGTAATGAGGTGCTTTGCACCTAACCTTTCACCAAACAGCAGGCAAAAAAAATCCTCACCGAAGTGAGGATTTATAAGTCAAAGTAGAATACTTTCCTTAACCGAAGTTAGGAAATAATATTACTGACCTTTAACTTCTTTAAGACCGTTGTATGGTGCTTTTGAACCTAGCGCTTCTTCGATACGTAGAAGTTGGTTGTACTTAGCAACACGATCAGAACGGCTTAATGAACCAGTTTTGATTTGGCCAGCAGCTGTACCAACAGCTAGGTCAGCGATAGTTGCATCTTCAGTTTCACCAGAACGGTGAGAGATAACAACTGTGAAACCAGCGTCTTTAGCCATTTTGATTGCAGCTAAAGTTTCAGTTAAAGAACCGATTTGGTTGAATTTGATTAAGATTGAGTTAGCAATACCGTTGTCGATACCACGCTTAAGAATCTTAGTATTTGTTACGAATAGATCGTCACCAACTAATTGAACTTTATCGCCCATTAGTTTAGTTTGATGTGCGAAACCATCCCAGTCAGACTCGTCAAGACCATCTTCGATAGAAACGATTGGGTACTGTTCAGTAAGATCTTTAAGGAAGAAGTTGAACTCTTCTGAAGTGAATTTTTTACCTTCACCTTTAAGGTCGTAGATGTTTGCTTCTTTATCGTAAAACTCAGATGCAGCACAGTCCATCGCTAGTGTAATGTCTTTACCTAGCTCGTAACCAGCGTTTGCAACAGCAACTTTGATTGCAGCAAGTGCAGCTTCGTTAGAAGCAAGGTTTGGAGCGAAACCACCTTCATCACCAACAGCAGTTGAGTGACCGTCAGCTTTAAGTACTTTAGCAAGGCTATGGAATACTTCAGCACCCATACGTAGACCTTCACGGAAGTTAGCAGCGCCAACAGGTTGGATCATGAATTCTTGGATATCTACAGAGTTATCTGCGTGTTCACCACCATTGATGATGTTCATCATTGGAAGCGGCATAGAGTAAACACCAGAAGTACCGTTTAGGTCAGCAATGTGAGCGTATAGTGGTACTTTTTTAGAGATTGCAGCAGCTTTAGCAGCAGCTAGAGAAACAGCTAGGATAGCGTTTGCGCCAAATTTAGCTTTGTTTTCTGTTCCGTCTAGGTCGATCATGATTTGGTCAAGCTCAGCTTGTGCTAGTGCATCTTTACCAGCTAGTGCTTCAGCGATTGGACCGTTTACAGCTTCAACAGCTTTAAGTACACCTTTACCTAGGTAACGTGCTTTGTCGCCGTCACGTAATTCAAGTGCTTCACGAGAACCAGTAGATGCGCCAGATGGAGCAGCAGCCATACCGATAGAACCGTCTGCTAGATGAACTTCAGCTTCTACAGTTGGGTTACCACGTGAATCCATGATTTCACGACCAAGTACTTTAACGATGTTTGACATGATTTTTCCTTTGTTTTAATAAAAATAAATTTTAAAAATTCTTCATTACAAGCTGTGATTTGTGACCACAGCCTTTTAATGTGTAATTTTTTAACAAACTAATGCGATCGGGTCAACAAAAACTATGAAAAACGACCTTGTTGATGATCTATCGCAGCTTTTATAAACCCTTTAAATAAAGGGTGACCATCGCGTGGTGTTGATGTGAATTCCGGATGGAATTGCGCAGCAACAAACCAAGGATGATTTGGGTTTTCAATGATTTCTACTAGTTTCTTATCTTCTGATAAACCAGTGATCTGTAAACCCGCTTTCTTAATTGCTGGTAATAGGTTGTTATTTACTTCATAACGATGACGGTGGCGCTCAAATATTTCCTTGCTACCGTACATTTCCAATACTTTAGAGTTACTCGCTAGATGACACTTCTGCGAACCTACACGCATTGTACCACCTAAGTCCGAATCTTCAGTACGTTGTTCAACTTCACCTGATTTATCAATCCACTCAGTAATTAAACCAACCACTGGGTTTTCTGATTTTTCATCAAACTCTGTTGAGTGTGCATTTTTAAGACCTGCTACATTACGAGCAAACTCAATTAATGCCACTTGCATACCTAAACAGATGCCTAAATAAGGTATCTTATTTTCACGTGCATATTGTGCTGCAAGAATTTTACCTTCAACACCACGCTCACCAAACCCACCAGGGATTAAGATCGCATCAACACCTTCAAGAACAGATAGTCCTTTAATCTCAACATCTTGTGAATCAATGTATTTAATCTTAACAGTGGCAGCATTTTTTAGACCACCGTGTTTTAACGCTTCATTCACAGATTTATATGCATCTGGCAATTCAATGTATTTACCAACCATACCAATGATCACTTCACTGGTTGTATTTGCTTCTTCTGCAACTACTTTTGACCATTCGCTTAAATCAGCTTCAGGACAATCTAAACCAAAACGTTCAACACAGATTTGATCTAACCCCTGTTGTTTTAATAAAGCTGGAATTTTATAAATTGAGTCAACATCACGTAATGAAATAACTGACTTCTCTTGAACGTTACAGAATAAAGCAATTTTTGCGCGTTCATTCGCAGGGAAGCTCACTTCACTACGACAAATTAGAATATCAGGTTGAATACCTAGACTACGTAACTCTTTTACCGAATGTTGCGTTGGTTTAGTTTTTACTTCACCCGCTGTTTTTAGATAAGGTAAAAGTGTTAAATGCATGAACATTGCATTTTCACGACCGACTTTTAATGCCAATTGACGAATAGCTTCAAGGAATGGCTGTGACTCAATATCACCTACTGTTCCACCTAGCTCAACAATAGCAACATCATGTCCTTCACCACCAGCAATAACACGTGCTTGGATTTCATTAGTGATATGAGGGATCACCTGAATAGTAGCACCCAGGTAGTCACCACGACGCTCTTTAGCTAATACGTCAGAATAGATTCGACCTGTTGTAAAATTATTGCGTTTAGTCATTTTGGTACGAACAAAACGTTCGTAGTGACCTAAGTCAAGATCCGTTTCAGCACCATCGTCAGTCACGAATACTTCACCGTGCTGAATTGGGCTCATTGTGCCCGGGTCAACGTTAATATACGGGTCAAGTTTTAGAATCGTTACGTCTAAACCACGCGCTTCTAAAATTGCGGCAAGAGAGCCTGCAGCAATACCTTTACCAAGTGATGAAACAACACCACCAGTTACGAATATATATTTTGTTGTCATAATAACCCTGAGCCATTAAGAAGAAAAAGAGTGTTAATTTTATTCACCAATAAAAAAATCACACGCAAAAATAGCCTAACTTGTTAATTATTAAAGTTAAGATTTTTAAAGTGTGACCGCTTTATCAAAATGGAAGAAAATTGAACATTTAGATGGGAGAGCAGTATATCAACTACTGTGATTCCCGACAAACGATAAAAACACTTTAATGCATAAATGGTATTTTTTTGAGAACAAAGTGCACCCGCAAATCATTTGGTTTTTAAAGCTAAATTAAAAAAACGGCGCTATTAGTTAGTAACTAGTAGCGCCGTTTTCGAAATAGCGATTAAAGAACTTTACTTAAAAACTGCTTAGTACGCTCTTTTTGTGGGTTCTCTAACACCTGTTGCGGGGTACCCATCTCTTCGATTAACCCTTTATGGAAAAAGGCCACTTTATCAGAGACCTCTTTGGCAAAGGCGATCTCATGGGTCACACAAATCATGGTCATGCCATCATCACGTAATAACCTCAATGTATCCAACACCTCACCCACAAGTTCAGGGTCTAATGCCGAGGTCACTTCATCGAACAACATATAAGGCGGATCCATCGCTAGTGCGCGCGCAATCGCTAAACGTTGCTGCTGACCACCAGACATCTTGGTTGGATATTCATGTAACTTATCCCCTAGTCCCACATGAGTAAGCTCTTTTGTAGCAATCTCTTCGGCTTTTTCTTTACTAAAACCTTTTACCACTTGTGGCGCTAATGCCGCATTTTCCAATACCGTTAAGTGCGGGAAGGAGTTCCATTGTTGGAATACCATGCCTAAATTTTGTCTTAGTTGGTTTTTATCCGTATTTTTATCGTGAACATCTACCCCATCCACTAATATCTTGCCGCCATTAATCGCTTCAATAGCATTAATACAATATAGAAGCGTTGATTTACCGCTACCACTGGCACCGATAATACTGACTACTTCGCCTTTTTTAACATCAAGATCAATACCTTTTAATACTTCTAAATCACCAAAAGATTTATGAACACCTTTGATTTCTATCATCTTGTCATTTTCCTTTCTATGTATTTACCATAAAGCGACAATGGGTAAGAGATCAAAAAATAAAATAACCCTACGCCTACTAAAATCATCACGGCCTGTTGCGAACGTGATATCAACTGCTCTGCAGTTCTTAACAATTCCATATAACCAATGACCGATACCAGTGCTGAGTCTTTAATCACACTCAAGCCAACACCTATCCATGACGGTAATACCGACCGCATGCCAATCGGAATACTAATATGTCGGACAGTTTGCCAATAACTCATGCCCAATGAGCGCGCTGCTTTCTTGGTCGCTGCGGGCACATTATCAAAACCACTTCTAAATACCTCAACCATAAAGGCCATGGTATACAGTGATAAAATAATCGAGCCAGCTACAAATGGTTCAAGTGGGTAACCCATGGCACCAATAAAAGTACTGAATAAGATAAGCTGAATAATCAGGGGTACCGATTTTAAAATGTCCAGTACACCACCTAAACACATATTCACTATCTTGTTACCTTCTGCTCTAGCAAACCCCAGCACTAAACCTAAAATAGTACCGAAGAAGATCGCAATCACAG
Organism: Psychromonas sp. B3M02; assembly: GCF_003318165.1. Taxonomy (GTDB): domain Bacteria; phylum Pseudomonadota; class Gammaproteobacteria; order Enterobacterales; family Psychromonadaceae; genus Psychromonas. The sequence continues at coordinate 56,781 of NZ_QOCB01000033.1, read as the reverse complement.
AGATATAAACGGTGTTTAACACACCCGTTAAAATGAAACCTGCATCATTCCAAGAGATAGGAGTAAATAAATTCATTATGATAACTCCCCTTTAAAGACACGTTTCGATACTAAGTGTGCAGCAAATAACACTAGCTTAGCAATTACGTAATACATGGCCGCAGCGACAATAAAGAACTCTAAGGTTCTAAAAGAGCTAGACTGTAAACGTTGTGTTTCTCCTGACAAATCATTCATTCCCACTAATATCCCCAATGAACTCATTAATATTGACCAGATAAATTGATTGGTCATTGGGTGATAAATGCGTCTAAACATTTGCGGTAAGATAATATGACGATATGCCTGCACACTATTCATGCCTAAAGAGCGCGCTGCATTGTATTGTGTTGGTGGAATAGATTGAAAACCACCACGAAATGTTTCTGCTAAATACCCACCATTTACAAATACTAAGGCAGCAAAAACCGATAAGTAAGGGCTTAAATGGATGCCGTAAGCACCTAAGCCAAAGTAAGCCATATAAATCAGAAATAATGCCGGTGTATTTCGAGAAAGCTCAATCCATATACTGGATAAAAAAGATAAAATCTTAGAGTTAGACATTTTACCCAATGCTAAAAAAACCGCCGCAACGATCCCTACTAACATTGATAAAACAGAGACGTGTAATGTAGTAAATGCGCCACCTAATAATTGCGGAAAAGCATCCCATACTACATTCCAATGAAAGTTATAACTATCCATATACCCTCTTTAAATAATTCAAACTGCAGTGAGTTAAACTCAAATGCTACTTTGTCCATCCCCAATAAATATTGCTATTAGGAGCCTGTTTGAATTTTTGATATTACGAAAGTGAAAAACTGCCCTATTAATAGGGTCTCTCTACTATAAAAACAAATGGCCTACTTTATTTAAAATAAAAGTAGGCCATTAAATAATGACGCTAGAGATTAGCGGTTTTCAATTAACGCTTTCACCATATCTTCAGATACAGGAGAACCAAAATGTTTAACATGTAAATCGTTTAACTTACCGTCACGCACTTGGTGGATTAAGAATAGATTTAAGTAATTGATCCAAGCAATCTCATCACGCTTAGCAATAATACCTACCACATCATCATAGTTAGGCACGTAAGGACCAGCAACAAAGTCATCAAATTGCCCAGAAGCTAATTTTGTTGCAATGTTGGTATTAGTTGAAACAAGTGCATCGATTTTACCTTGGTATAAACCTAGGAATGCATCATTTTCAGATTTGAAAGAGGTGTAATTATCTCTTCCCCAGCCTTTTTCGTCAGCGTATTTAAAGTACTCTGTTTCGTAAGTAGTACCAATGGCAGCACCCACTTTAACGTTTTTAAGGTCATCAAAAGAATCGATTTCCACGCCTTTTTTAGATAACACTTGGAATTTAAAAACAAAGTAAGGATAAGTGAAACCAACTGACTTAGCTCGTTCTAGCGTGTCTGAAGTAGAACCGATAACCACATCTGTTTTTGAAGAGATTAAAGAAGGGATCCTGTCTGCCCAAGTTAAATTAATAACGTTAGATTTAACGCCTAATGCTTCTGCTAAATCATTACAGTAGTCAACATCAAAACCTGCTGGTTGGTTGTCTTTATCAGTGTAGCCCATAGGTGGGAAATCAAGTACCACACCGCAATTTAGTGCGCCTCGCTCAATCACCGTATCTAAGGCATCTGCATTGGCTGTAGATAAAGCACCTATCGCCGCCATTGAAGCAACAACCATCGAGATTTTTTTAACTAACTTCATACTTCCTCCGTGAGTTTTACGAATAATAAATTTTCAACTACCACCTTCGCTAGCATCCTAACTAGCCTGATCAAATAACTTTCGTTTTCCATATCAATATTGAAAAAGAAAACTATTTTGTATAACGCTAAATTAAGGCGTCTAATGAATGTGGTTAGTTTGATGGGTAGTCAAATCATTTACCCAAATGCGTATTTGCATATTTATTAACATATCATAAATAAATCAACGATTCTTCGAAGTACAAAATTCCATCAGGGTTTGTTTGAAAAATAACAGTGTTATTAACGCGCAAAAATAGAGTCGATCAGGTGTGTTTAAGATTGGTGATATTAGCTAAGAGACCTATAGCCATAGGGTCTATAGCTAGGTCACTGAAATTTAAAGGAGTCGATTATTAAAGGTCATAAAACAGTAGGAAAAATTTAATGAAATTAAATGTAAAAAGTGTGAAAAGGCAGCAAGATTGTTTAAGTTTCATACACAAAATAACTCCCTTTGACTCCCTTAATAGCATCAAGCAAGTTATTGAGGAAGGTGCTTAATCTCATTCCAAATTGCATCTAATTCATTCAATGTGCAATCCCCCATCTCTTTACCTAATGCTCTAACATGTGCCTCAACACGCTTAAAACGCGTTGAAAACTTGCTATTTGCTTGAGTTAATACTTGCTCTGGATTAGCTTTTAGGTGGCGAATCAAATTAACATTGGCAAATAATAGATCACCTAATTCATCGACAATACGCTCTTTTTGTTGAGCATCATTTAGATCCGTGCGTTTCACTTCCACTAATACTTCATCTAGCTCTTCATGAATTTTAGCAACCACAGGCTCTAATTCCGCCCAATCAAACCCGACACTGGCAGCGCGCTTTTGAATTTTGTAAGCACGCGTTAAGGCAGGTAATGCTAATGGAATATTATCTAATACACTCTCTTGTTTATTTTGTGATTGTGCTTTTTTCTGACGCTCTTTCTCTTTTTCTGCTTCCCAGTTGGCATTAATTTCAGCATCCGTTTTTATTTCTGAAGTAGAAAACACATGAGGGTGACGACGGATCAATTTTTCATTCAATACCGCCAATATGTCATCAAATTCAAATAATTCCTGCTCTTTGGCCATTTGTGCATAAAACACCACTTGGAATAATAGGTCTCCTAATTCGCCTTTTAGATCATCAAAGTCTTTATTGGCAATCGCATCAGCCACTTCATAGGCTTCTTCTATAGTATGAGGAACCACGCTATCAAAGGTTTGCTTTAAGTCCCAAGGGCAGCCTGTTTCCGGGGTACGAAGTTGCTGCATAATAGAGAGTAATTGCGTTAAGTTAGCTGACATGAAATATTCCCAAAGTACTAAAAAATAGATTAATACAAGAATCATAAATGCTCGGTTCTATTGATGCAAAGGATTCATGAAAGACGCATTAAAAGCACCTGAGGTTTAAGCAAAAAAATACCCGCTAAGAATACTATTGGCGGGTATTTTTTATTTTAATAGTAAACAGGTTTTATTAGTTAAAAGCGCGAGCGACACGCCCTTTACTGGTTAATTCATACTGTTTCACATAAGCGGGAATAAACACTGACTGCCCTTTCTTAAACACAATCACTTCACCAGTGTCATGAGTTAAGGTTACATCGGAGTCCAATGCTAATAAGATTTCAGCACTGTCAACGTGAAGCGTCAGTGCATCAATGTTTTCAAAGAGCGCAAATTTAAAGTCCTCAACAGGGATTGCATAATATTGTCCACCTTCTTTTTGCTCAGGCACAAAGCGTAATGAATCAAAAGGAATGGCTTCAAATTTAGTACAAGCCACCAGCTCATTTACATCCATATATTTAGGCGTTAATCCTGCACGTAAGACATTGTCTGAATTTGCCATTATTTCTAGCCCAGTTCCCTTCAAGTACGCATGTGGCGTACAAGCATATAGGAACATAGCTTCACCAGGCTGTAGAGTGATCACATTGAGCATTAATGGCGTAAATAAACCAATGTCTGTCGGGTGTTGCAATGATAGTTCTATAATCAGTGAGCATAGTGGCTCTTCCTTATGCTGTTCGACATATTCCAATAACTCTCGCACTGCATTGTTTTTATCCATGCCTTGTAATGACAGTAATTCAGAAAAGAATGTTTTCAATCCTGCTGAATCCAAATTATTTGCAAATTCTTCAACTAAGCCTTTAATAGCCGTTAAGTTTGCTTGTTTAAACAATCCAATAATTTCTTCAAATTCTCGGAAACCGTTCATCGCTTGATAAGGCGTTAAGGCATAAACCAACTCTGGTTTATGATTGGGATCTTTATAATTACGATTAGCAGCATTAAGCGGAATACCTGCCGCCTCTTCTTTAGCAAACCCAGCTTCTGCTTGTGCTTTACTTGGATGCACTTGGACAGATAATGCTTCGCCAGCGGCTAATACTTTAAATAAGTAAGGCAATTCAGCAAATTGAGCATTAGTTTGAGGTGTTAAAATGGCATTTTTGTCTTGTTCGATAAAGTCAGATAATAATTTCTCTGCTCCTTTATCATTAACTTTAGAGCAACCATTAAGGTGTGCCCCCATCCAAATTTCAGCTTGATGTTGATTACCTGGATTTTCTATATCCAAGAGTGTACTGATCGCGGTTCTGCTTCCCCAAACATAATCTTGGATAACATTTTCCATAGGTAAGAAGCAAGATGAAGTAGTGTAAGTCATAGTGAAGCCTTATCAATTAAGTTAACTGATTCAATGTGGTTTGTAATAGGGAGTTGGTTGCCGATAGCTAAAGTGGCTGCGATATTTCTGGCGGTGCGCGTTAAGTTGTCGCTCGCTTCGCTAAACACTTGGTTTAAGGATTGTGGTGATCTGACGCTGCCAAATATGCTGTTGATTACGCTGTATAGTTGGTCTACTTCGCGACCTAATGAACCAGCAATCGCAATCACAGGAATGCCTTGTTTTTCGGCTCGTTTCGCGATACCAAAAGGCGCTTTGCCATTAAGCGTTTGGTTATCCATCATGCCTTCACCAGAGATAACTAAATCAACACTAGGTAATAGCTGATCAACTTTTAAGATATCCAAGACCATGTCGATACCCGCTTTGATCTCAATATTAAAGGCAAGCGACAAACCTAAAGGGGCACCTCCAGCAGCACCAAAACCAGCACTTTGTTGATGATTAATATGAGTCGTCTGTTGAGCAATATCAGCGAAGTGCCCTAATGCATGATCGAGTAACTCAACCATCTCAGGCGTTGCACCTTTTTGCGGACCAAACACAGCGCTGGCACCGTTTTTTCCAGTTAATGGATTAGATACATCGCAAGCCACAACAAACTCCACATCCTTACAACGCGGATCAAGTTGGCTTAAGTCGATTCTGGCTAAGTTTGCTAAGGCTGCCCCACCAAATGGTAATCGATTCCCTTGAGCATCTAATAAGCGTCCTCCTAATGCCTGTAAAATACCTGCGCCAGCATCGTTAGTTGCACTGCCCCCTAATCCCAACAGGATTTTTTGTACACCTAAATCCAGTGCTTGCAGTATTGATTGGCCGGTTCCATAACTCGTCGCGTTTAGCGGGTCACGTTGTGTAGGCGTTATTAAATCAAGACCTGATGCAGCTGCAATTTCAATCAGCGCTGTTTTGCTTTTGCCGTCGTCAAACAATGCCCAAGTAGCATTCACATCAGCACTAACAGGCCCCCGCACCGATTGCGTTTGTTGCTGGCCATCCAACGCATCGAGCAACACATCAACCGTCCCTTCACCGCCATCGGCTAGGGGGATCTTGATATATTCGCAATCAGGAAAAATGGCAGAAAAACCCTTTTCGATGCAGCTTGCTACAGCAGTAGCGGTAAGTGATTCTTTAAAGGAATCTGGTGCAATAATTATTTTCATCAGCTCACCTTGAGCCCCCCTCGGTTTAAGGAGGCGTATGGAAAAAGAACGGGGTTTAAAAGGGAGTTAACTAGTTAACCAATTAACTCCCTTTATTAAGCGTTAAAACTTAACGCGGAAGGTTTTAGCTTGGCAGGGAGCCAGTGAGCCAAAGTGTTGCAATGGAAGTGTTTCCACTTGCGGTTTTGGTGTTTCATCCATTAACGTTTCCACCCACTCTGTAACTGGGGAAGTAAACTCAATGTCACCATTAATGGTTTGTGTTTGTGATGGGTTATATACACGAATGATTAATGCATCTTCGTCTTCAGATTTTTTCAATACACTTAACACCACACCATTTTTAGGAGCGCTACATAAGCTGTAGGTAAGTGGAATATTTTGCTCTCCAATATTTAGCTTCATGGCGTTAAATGGAATTTTATTGTAAGCCTGAATTGGAGTGACATTATCACGAGCTGCAGACATCACATCAGCATCAATATGGTTACCAGCAAAGCCGTATAGAGTGAATTCACAAACGATTTTTCCACGTACTTGTGAGTCTGGCGTTGGAATTTTAATGCCCGATGGACGGCCAGGACGAAGTAATAGATTCTCTTTACCTAATACCCCGATGCCACGGAATAACGTTAATGCAAATGTGTCACGCTGCTCACTTTGGTTAGCAATGATTTCGAACTCACGTAAACCATTGGTCATCACAGCAAAACCTGCTTTTTCATTTTCAAGTGCAGCAAAGTTCATTAATTGGTAAATTGGAACTGGCGCTTCTTTCCACTTCTCTTCTTCCCAAACTTGCATTGCAGGATCATCAGTAGGACGTGAAATAAGACCAAATTGGTTATCAGCGACCACAGTATCAGTTACAAACGGCGTAGGAATAAGTACACGAACACGATGATCATCGGCTTGGTTATCTAACTCCATACGTACTTCAATACGGCGAGAGTCTTGTTTTAATACAACTTGGCACTCAACATCTACGTAACCGTCTTGGTCACTACGCTGTTCACGAGACACTAAGTTAGCAGGCAGATCCATACGGAATTTAATATGCGCAACCGACTGTAATGCTTGATGCTCTACTCTTGTTTCGACGTCAAAATCCGTTGAATACAACAACCACTCTTTACGTGAAGGTGAGTAATCATATTCATCACCATCGTCAGAACCATCTTCAAGGCGTAAAACTTGCTCAAATGTTTGTTCTGTTTCTTTGTCGAAGATAGTTAATGTACCGTCATTGTTGACTGTAATGCTGTAAAAGCTGTTTTCTAATACGTTAGCTTCTGCTTGTGCAGCAACTTGAACGGCACCTTGTTGGTTAGCTTTGATATGTAAAGTAGTAAAGCCCATTGCTGGTACATTGACTTTTAACTGAATATCAAACTCCATGAACGGGTCATAGTTACCGTAGTGCACAATTTGACGGTCGATTTTACCAGGATCAATTTCACGTTGGCCTTCGATAAAGTACTCAATCTCATTGCCTGCATCATCAACAATACTGAACTCTTGAGCACGAATCGTGATCATGGTGTTCACCACTTCTTCACGTGCATAAGTAGAAAGGTTAAAGAACGCTAATTTATCGCAACCCTCTTTTTCTGGCATATGATCTACAATTTTACGTTTGTAGAAGTTGATAAGGTTAGTCGCCATATCATCAGCAAGAATGTAACGATTTAGAATTTCAGCATGCACTTTATCGCTACAACAACATCCAATAGAATCATGAGCATGGTTTTTCATGCTTTCTTTCCACATTTTTTCGATCAAACCATGGTGATAATCAAAACCCAGTTTGAAAGCAATTGAAGCAAGTGGCTCTAAAATGTTAACGATTTTGTTTTCTACTTGTGCATGAATTAACTTAATGTCCATACGTGTAGAAGATATACTGCGGTGAACACGCATGTATTTACCATCGTTGAATTCACCCTTGATCGTATCTAGTTGGTCTCGTTGTGCTTCAATTTTTTCAAACACTTCTTCAAAGCGACTCATTAAGAACTCACGATCTGGGTAAGCTTCACGAAGAATATCCATCACTTCAAAAATATTCTTTTGAATCGGCATTTGGTCATGGCCATTCGGTAAAAGAATGTCTTTGGTGACAGATGCGTTTTCTAACACTTTTAAATAAGTATCTAAACGAGTAGTTAATGCGTCTTTGTCTTCAGGTAAGTATTTACCAATAGCATAACCTAGTGGTAAAACCTGAGCTGTCACTTCACTGCCGTCATTTGACTGCCATAAGAACTCTGTTTTATTGGTACCGTGACGCTCTGAACAACCACGCCAAAACATAGTGCGGTCAATTCCAAAACCATTGTAAATCATTGGTAACTGAGAGCTCATAGAGAACGAGTCTGGTAGGTAACCAATTTTCATAGGGTCACCTAATGCTAAACAATCGCGCATTCCGTAAAGCATGTTACGCACAATTGACTCACCTGAAACTTGCATAGTATCTGTCTGAGAGTACCAAGGACCAACAATCAATTTACCTGCTTCAACTAGTGCTTTAACGCGCTCTTTGCCACCAGGAATAACCGTAAAGTAGTCTTCAAGTAATGCGGTTTGACCGTCTAGTACGTAATATTTGTACTCAGGATCTGTTTCCAGACGGTTCATAATTTCTTCCATGTTATTCACAAGTAAAATACGAGATTCTTCAGTTGTGAAGTACCACTCACGGTCCCAGTGCATGTGAGGAGTAATGTGTACGCGAGACGTAGTCATAATTTTATACCTTAAAATAATTTGTTTATGTTGGTTGTAACCATTACTTTTTAAGAAAATGTTCCTCAGGCATAGCGGTGTTCGCTAGCTATACCTATTTAGTTTTTAGTTAGCTGTCACTGATGCTAGATTTTGCTTTTTAGCGTGGCGCGCTCTCCAACTGATTAACACGGCAGTTGAAATAATCGCCCCTAGTAATGCAGCACCAAACCAAATTCCCGCAGCCATAAAGCTACCGACACCGGCGTCGTGTAATAAGAAGATAGAGAAGATACCTGCACCTGGTGTTGATAGACCAATACCTGCTGCACCAACAATTGCACCTGTCACAACTGAACCAACAAGGAATGAACCGATAACACGAATTGGATCTTCAATAGCCATTGGGATAGCCCCTTCGGTAATACCCGCAAGACCCAATAACCAAGTTGATTTACCCACTTCAATTTCAAAATCTTTAAATAGACGTGGCGCAATCATGGTTGAGAAAGTCACAGTGAAAGCAGATACCATTTTCACTGAACCAAAGATGGCATAAGGACCGTAAACACCGTTGGCCATTGCACCTAAACAAAATGCATAAGAGGCTTTGTTGACAGGACCACCTAAGTCAAAAGAAACAAAAATCCCGATAATTGCACCCAATAAAAGTGTATTGGTACCAGACAAACTGTTTAACCAATCTGTTAGACCTTGATTTAAAAATGCAACGGGTTTACCGATAACAAATAACATCAAGCTACCAACCACCAAGGTACCGATCACTGGGTAAAGGTAGAAAGTTAAAAAACCATTAAATGCAGGGCTTAAACGTAGGTTCTCTTTGATCCAACGCATTACATAGCCAGCAATTAAGCCACCAACAACACCGCCTAAGAAACCAGAACCGATTAAGTTCGCGGCTAAACCCGCAGCAAAACCTGGGCCTAAAGCAGGTTTATCGGCAATTGAAAAAGCAGTATAAGCAGCTAATACAGGTACCATTAATGTACCCAACATGCCGCCACCTAATTTTCTGTACATCCATAACCAAGAGCCATCGGTCGCGTAGACATCTTGCAAATCAAACATTTGGGCGATTAACACCGCAATAGCAAGTACTGAGCCACCAGCAACAATCAATGGAACAGCAAAAGAGATACCACTTAACAGAGCACGTTTAAGTTCCGTTTTAATAGGTAACTTCTTAGGCGCATCTTCGGTTTGAGTAACACGCTCAGTACTATCACCATTTTTTGCAGCTTCAAGTGCTTGATTAATAATTCTTTCAGCGTGTTTGATTGGTTCAGCAACTGGCGTTTCAACACGTGGGATACCTTCAAATCGTTCGATATCTTTTACCGCAACCTCAGTAGCAAAAACACAGGCAACCGCTTCGTTTAATTGTGCAGCGGTTAAACGGTCTTCAATACCATTAGCACCTTGTTTCTCAACATAGACATTAACGCCTAATTTTTTACCGGCTTTTTCTAGATATTCAGCAGACATGTATGTATGTGCGATACCAGCAGGACAAGCAGTGACACACACTACTGTTGGCTTGCTTTTATCTAATTCAACTTGCTCTTTAACTACTTTTTTACCATCTAGTAATGCTAATACTTGATCGGCGGTATCTGCATTGAGCACTGCGGCACGAATATCATCATCAACTAAGGTGGTCGTTAGCTCGGTCAATACTTGTATATGTGTTGAACCGGCTTCTGCGTTAGGGATAGCCAGTAAGAAAATTAAATTAACTTCTTCCTGTTCGTCCTCATCTACCACTTCCCACTTTAGATCTTGTTTTAAGGTAGCAACGGCAAAACTTGCTTCCTTAACCGCATCAGTTTTACCATGAGGAACAGCCAACCCTTCACCTAGTGCAGTTGGCCCTTCTTGTTCACGCTCGAAAACAGCATCCAAAAATGCTTTTTTATCATTAAGTTTGCCTGCTTCATCTAACTTTTCAGTTAGGGCATGAATCGCTTCTTCTTTAGTAGAAAAGCTAGTTTTCAATGCCATCAAAGCAGTATTAGTCAATGTTGTAATTTTCATGATTCTTGTCCCATTCCAATCAATCCCACAAATATAATCGTTCATCATTCAACAAAGACAATATTAATACCTATTTAATACATATTTTGCGATCTAGATCACCTAAAGCAAAGTTTGTATTTAAATTTGTATTAACAAATAGTATTTAACCATAAATAATGATGTGAATCACACTTTTTATTAAGAATTTGATTCAATAGAAGTGATTAAACCCACATTTGACTTTAATTTGTATTGTTATTTTGCATTTGTATTAAAACAGATTTATGAGTAATCTATTGATATCTACAACCCAATTAAGAGGTTTACATGGCAAAATTACCTAGGTATCGCGAAATTGCTGATGCCATTCGAACAAAAATAGACTCTGGTGAATGTAAAGTAGGGGAGGCACTACCCACAGAGGCAGAATTGGTAAAAGAGTTTGCAGCCAGCCGTGTCACTGTTAGACAGGCATTAAAACTATTAATTGAAAATAATGAATTAGAGAGTGTTCAAGGAAGTGGGACTTACGTTAAAGAGAAGAAAGTAAATTACGATATTTATCAACAATCTACATTTGAAGAGAAGTGGGCACACCTGGGCTTACATACTCACAGTGACGTACTTACTTTTGAAGTCATGTGCCCAAGCTTAACCATGGCTGAAAACCTCAACATTACTGAAAAAGATCGTGTGTATTATGTAAAGCGCGTGCGTTATATAGAAGACAACCCTATTACAGTTGAAGAAACCTGGATGCCTTTAGCGTTATTTCCAGATTTAACTTATGACGTGATGCGTCATTCAAAATATGATTATATTGAAAATACTAAAAAGTTAGTGATTGACCGCAGTGAGCAGGAAGTGATCCCTATTTTACCACCAAAAGAGATTGCAACCTTATTGGGCATTGACACTAGCCAGCCAATTATCGAAAAGAGAACTCGCAGTTTTTTACAAGACAATACGGTATTTGAATATAGTATTAATACTTTTAAAACAACAGATTACAAATTCACTCTCGTGTCGAAACGTCGCCAATAATAAGAAAATATTAACGCGAGATAATCTAGCTGTTACTTATTGAGTTCTCATTCAGTAAGTAACCCTAAAGCTCCCTCTTCAAAAGCATAAATTAGCTGATGATTTTTTTGGGGGGTAATGAGTGAAGCTCATCAAGTTAACAATGTAATGGATCTATTGCCTTTTGTTTCTTGCTGTTTGTCCCCTCCCCCAAAAAGTAAATACTCATAAAACTGCATGATCAAATATTCACTTAACCTAAAATCCATTTAAGTTATTACTTATAACCAAACGACATAAACAATGGTTTATCTGGCTTTGTTATTTGCTTATTAGGTGATTAAAATCCCTGCCCATCTCATCTAACGCTCTAGTTAGGTGAAAATAAAATCAATGTTATTCATTTCATTCGTACTTATTATTAAGGAAATTCCATGTCAATTGCAGTTATCGCTAACTTAGCGGTATTTGTTTTCATCCTGTTGTTCTTATTTAAGCAGCAAAGAAAAGCTAATACATTATCTCGACAAGTCTTACTAGGCTTAGTATTAGGTAGTGCTTTTGGTCTTATTATTCACCTTATTTATGGTGAAACTAACCCGATCATCAAACACACATTAGAATGGGTTAATGTAGTGGGTAGTAGCTACGTTGGGCTATTAAAGATGGTGATCATGCCATTAGTATTAGTGTCCATGATTGCAGCAGTAGTAAAGCTTGAAAACTCGGGTTCATTAGGAAAGATTAGTGCATTAACCATTGCTATTTTGTTATTCACTACCATGATTGCAGCGCTGATTGGTATTGTGGTAACACAAAGCTTTGGTCTTTCAGCTGCAGGCTTGTCTGAAGGTGTGCGTGAAACGGCCCGTATCAGTGTATTAGAAAGTCGTTTAGGCAGCGTCGCTGACCTGACTATCCCACAAATGTTGGTTAGTTTTATTCCTACTAATCCTTTTGCTGATTTAACAGGTGCCCGTTCTACGTCGATTATTGCTGTGGTAATATTTGGCATTCTTGTAGGTATTGCGGCTCGCCGAGTGATGATTGAAAAACAAGAGCTTGAAGCGCCTATTCGCACCTTTATCGAAGCGGCACAATCTGTTGTGATGCGTTTAGTAAAAATGATCATTGCACTCACGCCATATGGTATTGCGGCATTAATGGCAAAAGTCGTTGCGACATCTAGCTTAAATGATATTTTAAATTTATTAGGCTTTATTGTTGCTTCTTACATTGCTATTTTCTTAATGTTTATCGTACATGGTGTATTGGTTTCGCTAGTAGGCGTTAGCCCTGCTCAATACTTTAAACGTATTTGGCCAGTATTAACCTTTGCTTTTACCTCTCGTAGCTCTGCAGCGACTATTCCTTTGAATGTCGAAGCACAAATAACCAAGTTAAATGTGCCACCAGCCATTGCTAATTTATCTGCGACTTTTGGCGCAACCATTGGACAAAATGGCTGTGCGGGTATCTACCCTGCTATGCTTGCAGTAATGGTCGCGCCGACCATGGGTATTAACCCGATGGAAATTAACTTCATTCTGTCGTTAGTAGCGATTATTGCTATTAGTTCATTTGGTATTGCTGGGGTGGGCGGTGGTGCAACCTTTGCTGCTTTGATCGTATTACCTGCTATGGGTTTGCCTGTTACTATCGCAGCCTTACTGATCTCTATTGAGCCTTTAATCGATATGGCGCGTACCGCATTGAATGTAAGTGGTGCAATGACTGCAGGCACTATTACTTCACGTATATTGGGTGATAAAAAAGCGATCAACAAATCGTTTAACCAAACCGCTAGACAAGCGGTAGATTAACTAAAAAATCCCACTCACCTTGCCCGATAACCAGTATCAGACAAAATGAGTGGGATTATAAATTTTTTTATATTAGGTAGTAGAGCGTTATAAACTCTGATTACGCCCTTCTACCATTAAGCGTTTCATTTCACTTACCGCAACAGCAAAGCCATCTACTAATGCACGAGCAACAATGGCATGCCCAATGTTAAGCTCAATAATTTCTGGTAAAGCAGCAATCGGTTTAACATTATGATAATTCAAGCCATGGCCCGCATTCACTTTGATACCGGCTTTCTGGCCATAAGTGGCAGCTTTAGCAACACGAGCCAATTCAGCTTCTTGAACCGCCTCGCTTTCCGCGTCGGCATACTGCCCCGTATGTAACTCAACATAAGCAGCTTGCATTTTCACTGCTGCATCAATTTGTGCAGCTTCAGGGTCGATGAACAAACTCACTTGAATATTAGCTGCATTTAAGCGACTAACAGCATCGGCTATTTTATCGTAATTACCCACTACATCTAAACCACCTTCAGTGGTCAACTCTTCACGCTTTTCTGGTACTAAACAAACAAAAGCAGGTTTGGTTTTTAATGCAATCTCTACCATTTCATCTGTCACTGCCATTTCTAAATTCATGCGTGTTTGTAATGTTTGCGCTAATACCGCAACATCACGGTCATGAATATGACGGCGATCTTCACGTAGGTGAATAGTAATACCATCTGCACCAGAAGTTTCAGCAACAGCGGCTAAATGTGCAGGCTCAGGATAACAAGTGCCACGTGCATTACGTAAGGTTGCAACGTGGTCAATATTCACACCTAATAAAATTTTGCTCATCTTCTTTCCTTTATCTCTACTCTGTTATTTAGCTGCAAACAAGGTGCGGCTATGAAGTGGCTTATCGCCTAATAAGTTTGCTAATGCTTGACGACAAAAACGCTTTGCCATCTTCAGTGTGGCTTCACTATCGAGCTTGCGTTGCGATAGATTGATAATATCTTGGCCATCATAAACTTGCTCAGGTTTACAGATAGCTTGTTTAGCAAAAAAACCAAGCTGCTGTTGATACTGATACTGAAAACCGGCTTCAATCAACTCTTCGCTATACACATCTTGCTCAAAATTAACACCATAACCAAGTGTTTCTAATAGTGTTAACTCAAACAAGCGAAGTGATTTTTGCGGATCTTCGTCGCGGGCAATACTAATTAAAGTACGTTGGTAACATTCAAATAGACCATCACAGGCAGTTTCAGCTTGTAATAAACGATACAGTAGCTCGTTGATATACATAGCAATATAAAGTCGTTGCCCATGTAATGGCACCACTTGTGTTTGTGCTTCCAAGGATTTGACTGTTTTTAAGCTACCGCGTCCAAAGTAACTGGCTAACAATAAGGTGAAGGGTTGGGGCATACCACGTTTCATACGGGTACTGCTTCTACCACCTTTAAAAATAAGACTAACTTTACCTATATCTTGGCAAAACAAGTCAACGATCTGACTTGTTTCACCATAGGGACGACGATGCAGTATAAACGCATTGTGACACTCAATAGACATTCAAAAACCCCTATCAGCAACATGCTCAGCGACCATTAGCCGCTGTAATCATCACCGTAACCTAACGAACGTAATGCACGATCATCATCAGCCCAACCAGATTTCACTTTGACCCAGATCTCTAGAAATACTTTTGAATCAAATAACTCTTCCATATCGATACGTGCTTGTTTACCGATAGCTTTTAACTTCTCACCTTTGTTACCTATCACCATGCGTTTTTGGCCATCACGCTCTACCAAAATAAGGGCGTTGATATGCAATAAACCATTGGCTTTTTGCTTAAATTGCTCAATTTCAACAGTAACAGAATAAGGTAACTCATCGCCTAAAAAGCGCATTAGTTTTTCACGTACTATCTCTGATGCCATAAAACGAGAAGAGCGATCCGTAATATAATCATCAGGGAAGTAGAACTCTGACTCAGGCAAAATATCTTTCGCCCACTGTCTAATTTTCTCTACGTTATCACCAGATTTAGCCGACATAGGTAAGATATGTGCAAAGTTAAAACGCTCGCCTAGCTGTTGAAGATGTGGCAATAACAGTTCTTTATCTTCGACATTATCAATTTTATTAACAGCCAAAATAACTGGGCATTTTTGATGTGTTAGTTTCTTTAATACCATCTCATCATCTTCATTCCAATTGGTCCCCTCAACAACAAAGACCACCATTTCAACATCATTAATTGAACTTGATGCAGCACGATTCATCAGACGGTTAATGGCACGTTTTTCTTCAATATGTAACCCTGGTGTATCAACAAAAATAGTTTGATAATCACCATCGGTATCAATACCTAAAATACGGTGACGGGTAGTTTGTGCTTTACGTGAAGTAATACTTACTTTTTGACCAAGCAAGGCATTGATTAGGGTCGATTTGCCTACATTAGGGCGTCCGACGATGGCTACTAAGCCACATTTTTGAGTCATTATTTAGCTCCTAATAAGGTTAATGATAGTGAAGTATAAAGTTTAGTAACAGGTAACATTATTGGTCACCCAACAAAGCAGTTAACATAGTTTGTGCAGCCAATTGCTCTGCTTTACGGCGGCTAGTGCCTTTGCCTTGCACAGGCTGCATCCCTTCGATTTGACAGCTCATGGTAAACTGTTGGTTGTGCGCTTCGCCTTTCACATCTAATACTTCATAAACAGGCAAGGCTTGCTTACGAGATTGCAGGTGTTCCTGTAGACGTGTTTTAGGGTCTTTCTGCGTAATACCAGGCTTAATGGTTTTTAAACGGCTATCAAACCAACTTAAAACGAGTTTATTGACGGTATCAATGTCTGAGTCTAGGAATACCGCACCAATAATCGCTTCTACACCATCGGCAATAATAGAGTCACGGCGGAAACCACCGCTTTTTAACTCTCCGGGCCCTAAGATCAGGCAATCACTTAATACAAACTCACGCCCTACCTCAGACAACATTTTTCCGCAGACTAAGGTGGCACGCATACGGCTTAAATCACCTTCATCAACTTTTGGAAAACGTTTATACAGATCCGTTGAAATAGCGAAACTTAAAATAGAATCCCCTAAAAATTCTAAGCGCTCGTTATGTAAGCCTAATGCACTTCTATGCGTTAATGCTTGTTTTAATAACGAGAAATCTGAAAATTGGTATCCAATACGCTTCTCTAAACGTTTTAACTCTTGTTCTTTCATCTTCATTTAATACTACCTATACGCTCAAAACGCACATTACTTGGTACCCAACTTGGTAAGAAGTCATCTGCGCCTCGGTCAAACTCAAAACTAATCCATTTTGCTACGGCTTTACCCACTAGGTTACGCTCAGGAACAAATCCCCAAAAACGGCTATCACGACTATTGTCGCGGTTATCACCCATTACAAAATAATTGCCTTCTGGTACAACCCACTCATAGGTATATGTCGATATATCTTTTTGTTGGTAATAAGCTTCCACTTGTTCTCTTCGTAAAGGGTTAATTAATAACTGGTGTTCTACGTCACCTAATACTTCAGAATAAACTTTTACCGTATTGCTCTCGTTTTTAAAATCTTGCTCACCTAAGAAAGAGGTATCTAATTTTTTATAATCACCACAACTAGCATCACCACATGCAGGCGCAATATAAAGGGCTTTATCTTTATAAACGATACGATCACCGGGTAAACCTACAACACGCTTAATAAAATCTACGCGTTGATCTTCTGGATATTTAAATACAGCAACGTCTCCGCGTTCAGGGTGACCTGTTGGAATCAATGTATTTTGCCAAACCGGTTCTTTAATACCATATGAAAACTTCTCAACTAAGATAAAGTCCCCAACGAGTAAAGTCGGCATCATCGAACCCGATGGAATTTGGAAAGGCTCATAAATAAAAGATCGTAATACAAATACAATTGCAATAACCGGGAAAAGGCCACGTGCATTTTCAATGATTGGATTTTCTGGGTACATTTTAGCTAGCTTTTTATCATCTAATTTAATATCAGATTTAGCCTGTAATTCAGCATATGCTTGCTTGCGTTTTTTTGCCCACTTAATTTTATCAATAACCCAAATAACGCCTGTAACTAACGTTAAAATAACTAATATTAGTGCAAATGAGTTTGCCATTTTTTTTCCTAATGAATGTAAATCATATTAATTAATGTATTTAACTAATATGACTCGTTTAAAATACAAAATGCGCTGATCGATTAACCAGCGCATTTCCATTAAATAATGATTACTTTTCCTGCTAACACAGTAATCACAAACTACTTATCTTTACCGATATGTAATACCGCTAAGAAGGCTTCCTGTGGCACATCAACATTACCAACAGACTTCATGCGTTTTTTACCCTCTTTCTGTTTCTTCAGTAGTTTTTTCTTACGACTGATATCACCACCGTAACATTTTGCTAATACGTTCTTGGTTAATTGCTTAACCGTTGAACGTGCAATAATCTTGCTACCAATCGCGGCTTGAATCGCAATGTTAAACATTTGACGAGGGATCAGTTCCTTCATTTTTTCAACTAGATCACGGCCGTAACTTTCTGAATTATCTCGGTGCGTGATTAATGCTAATGCATCAACACGATCGCCATTGATCATAACATCAACACGTACCATGTCAGACGCTTCATAACGTACAAAGTTATATTCCAATGATGCATAACCACGACTAGTTGATTTCAAACGGTCGAACAGATCCATTACTACTTCACCCATTGGGATCTCGTAAGTTAATGCAACTTGGTTACCGTGGTAAGCCATCTTCGTTTGTACACCACGTTTATTAATACATAAAGTAATTACATTACCTAGGTAGTCTTGTGGTACCAGAATATTACATTCCGCAATTGGCTCACGAATCTCACTAATATCATTAGTTGGTGGTAGTTTAGCTGGGCTATCTACATATTGAACTTCACCATCATTTTTCTCTACTTCGTAGATTACTGTTGGTGCCGTAGTAATAAGGTCAATGTCGTATTCACGCTCTAAACGCTCTTGGATGATCTCCATGTGTAATAAACCAAGGAAACCACAACGGAAACCAAAGCCTAATGCAGATGAGTTCTCTGGCTCATATAAAAGCGACGCATCATTAATACTTAATTTACCCAATGCATCACGGAAGTTTTCGTAATCATCAGAACTTACAGGGAATAAACCTGCGTAAACTTGTGGTTGAACACGCTTAAACCCAGGTAACACTTCAGGAGAAGGATTATCAGCTAAGGTTAAAGTATCACCTACTGGCGCACCTAGAATATCCTTAATACCAGAAATAACATAACCTACTTCACCGGCTTTTAAGATACCTGTTTCTTTTTGCTTAGGCGTAAAGTAACCCACTTTAGTCACTAAATGAACTTGACCTGTGGTCATTACTTTCATTTTATCGCCGACTTTAATCTGACCATGTTTAATACGTACCAATGACACTACGCCTTGGTAGTTATCAAACCATGAGTCAATAATCAGCGCCTGCAATGGTGCATCTAGCTCACCTTCTGGCGGCGGGATCATTTTTACGATCTCTTCTAATACTAGGTCAATGCCGATGCCAGTTTTCGCCGAACAACGTACAGCCTCAGTCGCATCGATACCAACAATATCTTCGATCTCTTCAGCAACACGCTCAGGCTCTGCCGCAGGTAAATCAATTTTGTTTAAGATTGGGACAACTTCTAAATCCATCTCTAATGCGGTGTAACAGTTTGCTAATGTCTGTGCTTCAACGCCTTGACCAGCATCAACTACCAATAATGCCCCTTCACAAGCGGCTAAAGAACGTGATACTTCATAGGAGAAATCCACGTGTCCTGGTGTATCGATAAAGTTTAATTGGTAAGTTTCACCGTCTAGCGCTTTATAGTCTAAGGTAACACTTTGTGCTTTGATGGTAATGCCACGTTCACGCTCAATATCCATAGAGTCAGTTACTTGCGCTGCCATTTCACGTTCCGTTAATCCTCCACAGGTGCTGATTAAACGGTCTGACAATGTCGACTTACCATGGTCAATATGAGCAATGATTGAAAAGTTACGAATGTTTTTCATGAATACGTTAAATACCTTATTAGTGACTACATTTTGCATTGTGATACAGGTTAATCTAATAAAAACCACTTTATCACAGCGAACTTAATGGCTTTTTAGCCGTGTTTTTAGTCGCTTTAATGCTAATTTTTTATGTCCGATGTTAATTTATCTATTTTGAGCATATTAATTGCCGTGCATTCTAGCGAATTTCTGTTTTAATCTCCATCTTTATAGCGCTATCGCGTTAATGGATCTTCACTGAATTTTTTAACCTTGTTTTTAATTGTAAAAAAAATTTAACATTCTCCAAAAAAACCAGTTTAAGTATAAAAAACCACCACCTAGCGCTCACAATTCAACCACAAACAGCGAGGCTTAGTTCACATTTTTAACTTTTCTTAAACAAGATCAAAGCGGATCAAGCAATCTATTAACGCTAACCGTTGTTTTTAACATACAATAGATATCGCTTTTAATGGATTGATAATGGCAAGGATTATGCCACCCATTCTCAAAAGCTTCATGAGCTATTTTCATCGACAATGAAATGATGCTTACGTTTCTATTCTTTTCTTATTTTGAGGTTATTAAATTATGAAATCAAACACTCCAGTGTTGCTTTCTGTTGCAGTTGCTATTATTGGCGCAGCTGCCATTGCTTTACTCCAAATCAGCCTTGACGGCGCCGTTTTATTTGCAGCAGGAGCTGTAATAAGTGGTTTTCTTATTCAATTTGCAAACTCAGCAAAAAGTGCTCCATCAGAAGGCACAGCTGAAGTTGATTTTGCAACAACAACACTTTACGTTGGCAACTTACCTTATCGTGCAAATGAAATGGCTATTCGCACATTGTTTTCTGAGCATGGTAAAGTGATTTCGGTACGTTTAATGAAAGACAAACACACGGGTAAGCGCCGTGGTTTTGGTTTTGTTGAAATGCCAGAAAGTGATGCGGCAAATGCAATTGAAGCATTAAATGAACAAGAGTTCCAAGAACGTTCATTAAAAGTACGAGAAGCTAACGAACGTGCTCCTCGTAAAGAAACTACTGAATAGTTAATTTCAATAGAAATTTAAAAAGCCGAGGCAAGTCGCGTACTTCTCTCGGCTTTTTTGTACCTATTATTTCAAAATACGATCAAGCTAACCAAGTTAATAAAGTATGTAATGGTAAATGATTACTCTTTTCTGGATAAACCAAGTAATAAGCTTTACCAGAATTTAGCTGTAATGGATGAGGCATAATTAACTGCCCTGTTTGCACATCCGCAGAGGCTAACATCACATCACCAATACTAATCCCAAACCCTTGCTTAGCGGCACTTACCGCTAAATCTAAAGTAGCAAACTGCTGATTATGTTTAGCCAGTAAATTATCATCTCCAGCCAGAGCCAACCACTGCTTCCAATCATGCTGCTGAGGAGTGGAATGCAACCAAGGAAACTTCCTCATCTCTTCAATGTTGAGTTGAGCAGTCCCTTTTGGTAATAACGAAGGAGCGCAAACAGGCGTTAAGACTTCTTCAAATAAGCATTGGCTTATTAAGCTCTGATCACTTACTTCCTCACAATAACAAACCGCTGCATCAAAGGCTTCTGAAGAGAAATTAATGTCATGCTTAATAGAGGATGTTAATTCAACAGTGATATCTGGAAATGCTTGCTGAAAAGCCATGATTTTTGGTAATAACCAATTACTAATACAACTTGGCGCTTTTAATCTCACCACAGGATTAACACTAGAGACTTCAGCAACGGCACTTTTCATCTGATTAATCACTTGCTTCACCAATGGTAAAAATTGCGTGCCCTTTTCTGTCAGGCTCAAACCACGTGCATGACGATGAAACAATTGAATATCGAGCTTTTTCTCCAAAGAGATAATTTGTCGACTTACCGCTCCTTGCGTCACATTTAACTGTTGTGCAGCGAGGGTAAATTTAAGGTGATCGGCCGTGACAATAAAAGCCTGCATCTCAGTGGTAGAAGGTAACCGCATATTCAAGAGTATCTCGTGTATAAAGGGAATAGGTTTAACGTTATTAGGTATGATTTTTTAGCATAGCTAGTATACCTATTTTTCGTTTCATCTTTCAATGAAGATTTGTTTAAATCGGCTTACAAACTGAATATTTATTCTAACTTTTAGATTAAATATTCACTTAACAATTCACTCAATGGAAGTTGATTAATGCAATCTCTCGCAGCACAGTTAGTCCCTAAAGCAGTTAAAAAGCTAGTTCCTTACCAATCTGCACGCCGCATCGGTGGCCAAGGACACCTTTGGTTAAATGCCAATGAATTAGAACAATCTGCGCATTATGGAGATTTTCAACAAGGCAGTAATGACCATTACAACCGTTACCCTGATTTTCTACCTCACGATACGGCACAAGCTTACCTTGAATATTGCCAACAAAGTGTTGGTAAACTAGATTGTGAGGTAATAGCGGTACGAGGTGCTGATGAGGCAATAGACCTATTGATCCGCACCTTTTGCCATCCAGGTAAAGACCAAATAATTATCTGCCCACCCACCTATGGCATGTATGAGTTTTGTGCGGATTCATTTTCTGTTAATACCTGTAAAATCCCACTATTGGCAGATTTTCAATTAGATGTAGAACAGATTAAAGAGCAACTTCCTAACAGCCCATTACTGTTTTTATGTTCGCCTAATAACCCAACGGGAAATAGCATCCATGAAGCCGATATCGTTACTTTATTAGAAGCAAGTAAGGATTCAACACTGGTAGTGGTTGATGAAGCCTATATCGAGTTTTCGTCACAACAAAGTGCTTTATGCTTAATGAATAAGTACCCACACCTTGTGGTTATTAGAACACTATCAAAAGCCTTTGGTTTAGCAGCTATTCGTTGTGGATTTTTACTCGCAGATAGCAGTGTAATGACTTACATTAACCGTCTTATTGCACCTTACCCAATTGCCGACCCAACGGCTGAAATAGCATTAAAAGCACTGTCTAATACAGGACTAGAACTTATGCAAAAACAAACAAACCAATTAATTCAAGTGCGAGAATGGTTTAAATCGCAGCTAATGTTATTAGATTCTGTACAACATGTATTTGGTAGCGAAACTAACTTTGTGCTCATTCGTTTCAAAGGTCACCTTGAAACCTACCAGCACCTGATTAAGAAAGGTATTGTGACAAGAGACCAAGCACATGAACCGGCATTACAAGATTGCGTACGTATTAGTATTGGCTCTAAAGAGAGCATGCTTGAAACGTTAAATGCACTTAAAACATTAAATTAACTAAAAGGACTTATCATGAAATCATTAAAAATTGCGGCACTATTATTATCAAGTATGTTGATAGCGCCACTTCACGCGGCAAGCTCAAAAACAGTACGTTTGTCTTCGGACTTTACTTACCCACCTTTTAACTACAAGGATGAAACAGGCAAACCAGTTGGTTTTGATATTGAGATTGCCGATGCCCTATGTGCGCAGGCAGAGTTGAATTGTGAATGGGTAACGTTAGCTTGGGATGGTCTTATCCCGGGATTACTATCAAGAAAATCTGATGTGATCATGGCGTCAATGCGTATCACTGAAGAGCGTAAAAAGCGTGTGTTATTCACCGATAAATATTACCAAACACCAGCCAGCTTTGTAGCAGCAAAAGATGCAATCTTTAGCATTGATAAAGCCGGCTTAAAAGGCAAAGTAATTGGTGTGCAAGTAGGTACAATCCACGATAATTATGTGACTGATATGTACGGCGATGTTGCTGATATCAAGCGTTACACAGGGCAAGACCAAGTGTATATCGATCTAAAAAATGGCCGTTTAGATGCCGCCTTTGCTAACTCAGATCAACTGGTATTGGCTTTTCTAGAAAAGCCGGAAGGCAAAGATTTTGCTTTAAAAGGGAAACTAGTTACTGATAAAGCCTATGTGGGTGAAGGCACAGCATTAGCTTTACGTAAAAGAGATACAAAACTAGCAGAGCAGTTTAATAAAGCCATTGCAGAGATCCGTGCTAACGGTACTTACGACAAGATTGCTGCTAAATACTTTAGCTTTGATATTTACGGTCAATAAGTTTTAACTTTATAATAAAAAGCTGATTGTTAATCACTCAACAATCAGCTTTTATAAATGACCGTTTAACTCGCCAAATCAATCAAAAAAGCAAACTCTCTTGCGATATCTTCAAAGTGTTTAAATCGCCCTGATTTACCACCGTGTCCTGCTTCCATATCCGTATACAATAATAGCTGATTATCATCGGTTTTTAACTCACGTAACTTAGCAACCCATTTAGCAGGCTCCCAATACTGTACCTGTGAGTCATGTAAACCAGTGGTGACCAACATATGCGGATAATCTTGCGCAACCACTTGATCATACGGGCTATAACTTAAAATATACTCATAATACTCTGGATCATTAGGGTTCCCCCATTCATCATACTCTCCAGTAGTCAGTGGAATAGTGTCATCCAACATAGTTGATACCACATCAACAAAAGGCACGGCAGCTACTACGCCTTTGTATAACTCTGGGGCTTGATTGATAATCGCGCCCATCAACAATCCACCAGCACTTCCCCCCATTGCAAACACTTTCTCTTTGGCACCATAGCCTTTTTCTACCAGTGTTTTAGAGACATCTACAAAGTCGTTAAAGGTGTTTTTCTTTTGTAATAATTTCCCTTGTTCATACCAATCACGGCCCAGTTCTTCACCACCACGAATATGTGCAACGGCATAAACAAAACCACGGTCTAGCAAACTCAAATTAGCTGAACTAAAACCAATATCTAAACTGTGTCCGTAGGAGCCATAGGCATAAATTAATAAAGGATTTTGTTGATTAAATAAGTCACGCTTATAAACCAAAGAGACAGGCACTTCGACACCATCACGCGCCGTCACCCAAACTCGCTCACTTTGATAATCGTCACTCGTAAAATCGCCCATCACTTGGCTTTGTTTTAATAACGTCGTTTCACCGGTTTCTAAATCTAATTCATACACAGTTGATGGCGTAGTAAACGAAGTATATTGATAACGGAATTTACTGCTATTTGATTGCGGGTTGTAATGACTGAATACCGTGTAAACAGGATCATTAAAACTTAATGTTTTAGACTCACCGGTTTTAAAACTAATTTGACGTAATACAGGTAAACCTAATTCACGCTCTTCCACTACTAGCCAGTTATCCATTAATTCATAACCTTCGAGTAGCACAGCTTCTCTGGCTGGCACTAATACTTGCCACTCACTTGCCTGAGTCACCGCAAAGCTTTCTGAGGTTGCTACTAATGTATGTAATGCGAAATTTTTTCCTGTGATATTACTGCGAATAAAAAATGTATCTTGGAAATGGTCAACACTGTACTCATGATCTCGCTGTCTTGGTAAGAAACAGGTAAAGCCTTGCTCTGGGGTATTAGCATCTAAAATTAAACATTCTGAGGTCATGGTGCTATCAGCACAAATCACTAAATAATCTTCTGAACGTGTTTTATATAGATTTAAATAGAAGGTGTCATCTAACTCCTCGTAAACCAGTTGATCATTAGCAGGATCATCCCCTAATTGATGACGATAAACTTGGTAAGGCAATAGGGTTTGTTGATCTTGTTTTACATAAAAGAGTGTTTGATTATCGTTTGCCCATACCACATCAGTGACATCTTCAATACTTTCATCAAACATCTCATTGGTGGCTAAGTCTTTAAATCGTAATGTATATTGGCGACGACTCACGGTATCTTCAGTAAAGGCTAATAACTGTGAGTTAGGGGATAAACTTAAAGCGCCTAGTTGATAATAGGCAAAACCTTCCGCGCGCTGATTACAGTCGAAAAAGATCACTTCTTCGCCCTTCTCCTCGCCATCTTGGCTGCCTTTTTGGCGAGAATAAACACTGTAATCTTTACCTTCATCATAACGAGAGGTATACCAAAAGCCTTTTTTAAAATAGGGAACAGAGGCTAATTCAGGCTCCTGTCTCGCCACCATCTCATCATATAAAGTAGTTTGAAGATCGGATAATGGTGCCATCACTTTTTCTGTGTAAGCATTCTCTTCTTCTAAATAAGCTAATACAGCAGGATCTTGACGGTTATCATCACGTAACCAAAAGTAATTATCTTGGCGTTGATGATCGTGAGTATTATGTACGTGAGGTTTAATGTCAGCTTTTGGGATCTCAAGATCAACTTGATTGGTCATATTCTCTCTCTTTTAGGTAGTTCATCATGAAGTAGGCAAAACGACAAACAACAATAACGCGGAGCAAGCGTGAAAGCTACCAAATAAGAACCGTTATAAAGAATGTTTAGGCATAAAAGGTTTAATACAGTAATGACTTAGCATTACTGTATTAAACGTGATGACTTAGCATTACTGTATTAAACGTGATGACTGAAAGGATGATCGACTATGTCAACCAGCCATTCGTCACGGCTAAGTCAGTTTGCTCAACAACATATTGCCACAACTTAGGCGCACTCTTTTCTAGGTAACTGTTTCGCGCTAATACTTGCGACTGACTAATCTTATGTTTTGCCCAGCTACCGCCCTGGTTATTCATGTTCTGTACCAGAGGTAAAATTCTATCCATACCTTTAGCAAATTGAGCATCATTACTTTCCGCTTGCTCAAATTCAAACCATAGACTTTTGTATTCTTGGTGTTGCGCTTCAGGTAATAAACCAAACAAACGTTGGGCTGCTTGCTCTTCTTTTAAGGCTTGTTGTTGATGATCTTTTGTTTCAGCAAAGGCAAAAAGATCACCCGCATCAATTTCAATAATATCGTGAATTAACAACATTTTAACCACACGAGTAATATCAATAGGCTGCTCTGCGTAACCTTGAAGTAATTGCGCTATCAAAGCGATATGCCAACTATGCTCTGCACTGTTTTCTTGGCGATCATTATCTTCTTTTACCGTGGTTTGGCGATATACGGCTTTTAATTTGTCAATCTCGATAATAAACGCTAATTGTTTCTGTAAATCTGTCATGTCTAGTTTCCGAATTAAAGGCTATTCATTGAATAACCTATTGAAATTAATGTCCGCCTGCTGGTTCAGGGGCTTTCGATGATTTAATAAACGGCCCTTTGGCAAACCACACCACCACAATTAATGCAAAGAAAAGCCAACCTAGCATATAAAAATAATCATTTAAGGACATCAAATAAGACTGCGAATTAGTTAAGGTATTCACGGCGGAAAGGTTAGTTTGTGTTGCCCCACCCATCTTATCTAAGTACTCCACAGCACCTGGATTATAAATACTAACATGCTCGGTTAAATTAGCATGATGGAAATCAGCGCGACGATTCCAAATCCAAGTGGTTAAGGAAGAGGCAAAACTTGATCCTAATACACGCAAGAAGGTGGTTAAACCAGATGCATCAGCCACTTGTTTATGGTCTAAGTTGGACAAAAAGATGGTGGTTAATGGCATAAACATAAAGGCAATACCAATCCCCATAAACAGTTGCACTTCAGCTACTGATGCAAAGTCTACAAAGCTGTTAAAATGAGCACGTAAGAAACATGACACCCCGATCACCACAAAGGAGATGCTGGCTAATAAACGCAGGTCTGTTTTATGAGCATAGTTACCAATTAAAGGCGCTAAAATAAGTGGGAGAATCCCCATTGGCGCAGAGGCTAATCCAGCCCAAATAGCCGTGTACCCCATGTAGATTTGCAACCACTGCGGCAAGATAACATTAATCGCAAAGAACGCCGCATAACTGACCACTAGCGCAATCGTACCAAAGGTATAGTTACGATCTTTAAACAAATAGAGATTCACAATTGGATTCTTTTCGGTTAACTCCCAAATAACAAAGGAGATTAACGCTATCACTGCGATAATGGTCATCACCACAATCTGTGTAGACTCAAACCAATCGGCATTATTACCGAGATCAAGCACGACTTGTAGCATACCTACGCCCAACACCAATAACGCAATACCAATAAAATCGATAGGCAATTTTGCGGTTGTATCAATACGCCCTTTTAGTTGTTGCCAAACAATCACACAACAAAAAATACCAATGGGAATATTAATAAAGAAGATCCAAGGCCATGAATAGTTATCGGTGATCCACCCACCTGTGATTGGACCAACAATCGGTGCAACGACAGTCACCATAGAGATCAACGCTAACGCAGCGCCACGTTTTACCGTAGGGAAAATCGCCAGTAATAAGGTTTGGCACATAGGAAACATAGGTCCAGCAAAGAAACCTTGCAGTGCACGGAAGGTAATCAACTCGGGCATACTCGTCGCAATACCACATAAAAAAGAGGTAAAGGTAAACAACGATACTGAGATAATAAATAACCGAAGCTGCCCAAAACGACGCGAAAGCCAACCGGTTAAAGGTAAAGCAATCGCATTACTCACCGCAAACGAAGTAATAATCCACGTACTTTGTTCTGAGCTCACGCCTAAGTTACCAGCAATGGTCGGCAAAGCAACGTTGGCAATGGTGCTATCTAACACCTGCATAAAAGTTGCCATCGCCAAGGCAATAGTCGCTAATACGACACTGGGTGGCGTATAAGTTTGATCCTGCATAAACGCCTCTACTTAGCTGCTGTTGAGCTAGTCTCAAGATTCTCTAGAAGGATTTTTGCCACCAGTTTATCAGCGTCTTTTAAAATATCTTGGTACACATTGGTATTATATTTCGCTTCAGTTTGTGGTGTTTGTTCAAGCACTTTACCGCTAGTATCTTGGATATCCACCTTAGCGACCATGGATAAACCGATGCGTAATGGGTACTGCTCTTGGTTATCAGGCTGTAAACGAATTTTCACCGGTAAACGCTGTACTATTTTAATCCAGTTGCCACTTGCATTTTGTGCCGGTAAAAGCGAAAACGCACTCCCCGTACCAATCCCTAAACTTTCAATTTCACCTTTATACTCAACCTCTTCCCCATACAGATCAGAGGTTAAGGTTACAGGTTGGCCAATACGCATATCTTTCATTTGGCTTTCTTTAAAGTTCGCATCAACCCAAACTTGATGTAACGGTACAATCACCATTAATTGGCTGCTTGGTTGTACTCGACTCCCTAACTGCACTGAACGTTTAGCCACATAACCACTGATCGGAGCAACGATTTGAGTACGCATATAACTCAGATAACTTTTACGTACACCCGCGACCGCGGCTTTGATTGCAGGATGTGTTTCTATCACGGTATTGTCCACCAGCGAGGTCGACATTTTAAACTCTTGCTGTGCGGCAATATATTGACTCTTAGTGGTATCCACTTGGTCACTGTAATGCGTTAAATCTTCTTCTGAGATCGCACCAGATTTAACAATAATTTGGCGACGTTTATAGTCATTAATCGCCTGGTTGTATCCCACCTTACTAGTGTCTAATTTCGCTTTGGTATAATCAGACATAGCAAATAAACTACGCACCTGTCGTACCGCAACACCTAATTTAGCTTCCGCTTCTTGCAAAGCCACCTTGGCATCACTGTTGTCTAAACTGACCAACACTTGACCTTTTTCTACATAATCACCTTCATCAACCACCACTTTACTGACAGTACCAGAGATCTCAGGGGATAAAGTCACTAAATCACCATCTACATAAGCATCATCCGTTTCCTGTGAAAACTTGCCATATAATTGATAGTAGGCAAACCAACCACCACCTATGACTAACAAAATAAGAAATAGAATTAGAAAAGAGGTTTTGCGTTTGCTTCTGCTTGGATTGCTGTCAGTATTATGTTCAGTACTGCTTGTTTGGTTATTGTCCATATTGCTTTGCTCATTATGTTAATAATATAAAAGAAACAACTTAACTAGCTATGTCAAAGTAAGAGTAATAGGTACTTAGACTTCTGTTGTGGGTAATAAGCGCATTAATAATGCACTCAACTGCTCTACCTCTTGTGTCGAAAGATCACCCAGTAATTGGGGGGCGACATGACCTTCGATTGTCACTATACACTGTTCCAATAAAGACTCACCGGTAGCACTTAAGTTCAGCAGCACACCGCGTTTATCTTCAGGGTTTGGTTGTTTTTCGATGAAAGACTTTTTGACTAGGCGATCCACCATCCGAGTCATCGAACCTGCATCAATATTAAGGTATTTACTGATATCTACAGGCGAACTCATTTCATAATAGTGAATAGCGACCAGCACTTTAAATTGTGCAGAACTGACACCAATCGGCGCTAAATAATGATTGAATAACTTCTCTTTATGAAGGTTTGTTAAACCAATAAGTTTAGCTAAACCGATTCCAGGGGAGTTTGGTTGAGTAGTTAACATGAACACCTCTTTAGAATATAAACACGTTATTTGCCTAGGCAAGTAATTGTATGTGAAAATTAACTGCCTAGGCAAGTAATTTAAATATTTATACACTAAAAAATAAAATGAGCGCGGTCAAAAACGGAGAAAAAAGCGAAAGTAACAAAAGAGAAAACGCATCTTCCCCCTTGTTTTTAAAGTTACTTTTATTCTTCTAGGAAGCAAAGAACTTAAGTCACTCTAAAGCTCTAGCGCAAGCTGTGCTAAATACCCTTTCATCCATTGAGTTCGTTGTTGCGCAATTGTCTTGCCCATTTCAGTATGCATCGTCTTCGATAATTTAAGCAACTTGGTGTAAAAGTGATCAATAGTGAATTGTTGATCGTCTAACGTACGTTGTTCTGCAAAAGCATCTGATGCTGAATATAACGGTCGCTGCAATTGACTACTCACTTGAATACAACGCGCCACCCCAATCGCACCTAACGCATCTAAACGATCGGCATCTTGTACTATTTTAGCTTCAAGGCTTTCAGCCTTGATACCACCGCTCACACTATGTGCAGCAATCGCATGATGAATAGCTAATAAGTATTGCTCTGGATAATCTATGCTGCGTAAAAAAACAATCGCTTTATCTGCAGCGTGTAAGGAACTTAAGGTGCGTAAGGCATGATTTTTAGGGTAGCTTAAGCAGTCATGTAACCAAGCCGCAGGTAATACAACATTTAATTCGGCATGTTCACTTTCTGCTATCTCAGTGGCTAGCTTCACCACGCGCTGAACATGTAAAAGATCATGAGCTAAATCGGTCTTCATATGTTCAACAATAAACGCCTGGCATTGCTCTTGGTATTGACTAAACATCTTATTTCTCTGTGATAAGCATAATGGATAGAAAATGTTACGTGTTTATGATTAAAAGTAAAAGCAACTTCTCGTTTCCACACCACTTAAAACTACCCTAAAGAGGTAATATCGTTTATATTTATAATACATATATTATTGATGACTTTAATGCCTCCAAATGAACTATTATATATAAACTTATCAATTCAGTGTCATCATGACTGGAAAGGCTGCAATGTGAAAAAAAATGAAGAAAAACTAACAGGACAGGTTAACTGTTTAACTCCCTTGTGCAGCATAATCATTTTGGCTATCGCATCTTTTTCTGCCATTTCAATTTATTATTACCTATCTCAATTACATCGAGAAGCAATTGTTTCAGATGCAACAAACGAAGGTGGCTTAGTGATTAAGCTTAGCCAAGGTTTTGTACGTGCCTATTCAGACTTTGAAGCACAATATGCGAGTGGAAAGCTCCCTAATCCAGCCATTTTCAGACGACATGCTTTACAACTCACCGATTTAAACTCGCTTTTTGGAGGCTCTCTATTTTCAGAAGTGGTCGGCTTTCCGGGTAAAGCAATCAGGCTAGAGCCCACCGATGATCTCATGCACGAACAGCTGTTAATGTTACAAACAGATCAAGTTAAAAGTATGAAAACAACTATTTTTACACGCAATGGAGATACCATACTTCGTTCAATTTGGCCATTTTATGCAACAGATAACACCTGCATAAATTGCCATAATAAAGTCTTAGGTTTAATGGGGTCAGAACAATGGAAAATAGGTGACTTAATGGGGGCTCAGGTTGTTGAAAAGAATATTCAACAAGCACTAAAAAAGTCTCACAATGAAACGCTCTTCGTCAGTTTTTTAGTCTTTTTAACTGTCATTGCTGTTATTTATTGCCTTATCTTCGTTAGACATCAAATTTTATTAACTAAACAACTTAAAACCTTGGCTAACACCGATCCAATGACCGGCTGCATGAACCGACGGGAAATGTATAACAAAATAGATAAAATACAAGGGAATGTGACAGGTGCAATCCTTATCTTGGATATAGATAAGTTTAAGAAAGTGAATGATAATTATGGGCATGCAGCTGGTGACGCTGTGATTCAGTCCGTTGCTAAGTGCATTAAATCAGTGACCCGCGAAACCGATTGGACAGCGAGGATTGGTGGTGAAGAGTTTCTGATTTGGTTACACCATGCATCACAACAACAGGCAGAAAAAATTGCAGAGAACATTCGTGAACAAATTGAATTAGTAGTGATAGAGTTCGAAGAAAAGACCATTCAATGTACTGCCAGTATCGGACTATATGCATTTGAAGATGCGTCCCCTGAGCAATTTACTACTTGGTTTAGTACTGCCGATACATTACTGTACAAAGCAAAATCTAAGGGCAGAAATAACGTTGTCAGTTAATGTTATAGCAATTGCATTAAATAAGTGTTCTCAATTTTGCGCAGGCTGAAGTGGCTCAGTGGATAGCCATTAAGGTTGAGATTAAGATTAAAACGTAGCACCTATTAATATTTTAAGTTTAACAGGCGCTGCTGTTAGTGCTTAACGACTTAACCGAGCATTACTGCCCTTTTGCATCGCAGTACGAATCTCTGACTCAGTGACCAGATTTAAATCACCGCTAATAGATAATTTTAAAACACTTGCCGCAATAGCAAACTCGATAGTTTCTTGCGCTTCAAGCTTATTAACCAACCCATGTAATAAACCAGCACCAAAGGCATCACCTGCAGCCACACCTTCCATCACATTCACGTTATGTATTGGTGTGTCATAGAACTGCTCATCTTGGTATAAAATAGCCATCCAATCGCTTTGTTCAACGGAATTAATATTACGTAAAACACTCGCAACCACTTTACAATTTGGGTAGCGTCTCGTGACCTCTTTCATCCCTTCACGGAAATCGTCTATTTGCTCAATACCATGTGACAGGTCACCATCAAAGGCTTTAATACCCAGCATTGCTTCAAAATCTTCATCGTTTGCAATACAAACATCAACAAATGGCATTAGCTCATGCATCACAATTTGAGCTTGTTCGGGCTTCCACATTTTACCGCGATAATTTAGGTCACATACGACTTGAATGTGATTGGCTTTACAGAAATCTAATGCGCTTTTTAATGCCGTTTCTAATGCTTTAGAAATGGCCGGTGTAATGCCTGAGAAATAAAACACTTCTACGTCTTTTAAAAGCACAGCCCAATCGAATTCATCACTTTCAGCCTCCGCAATCGCACTACCAGCACGATCATAAACAACGCCAGTACCACGCGCACCGTTGCCTTTTTCAAAGAAATATAAGCCCAATCTTGAACCGCCGCGTAAGGAACGGCTTGTATCGACACCAAACTTTCTTAATGTACCCACGGCAGCTTCCCCTAATGGATTGTCAGGAAACTTAGATAGATAAGCAGCATCATGTCCCAATTGCGCAAGAGACACAGCAACATTTGCTTCAGCGCCACCGTAGGCGGCCTCAAAAGTGTTAGTTTGTAAAATACGTTCAAATGCAACTGGTTTTAGACGTAACATCATTTCGCCAAATGTTAATATTTTCATTATTTCCCCTAGAGTTCGTAGTGTCAGTGTTAACTAAAGATCAACGCATTGCCTATTTGTATTATATTAATATAAATTAAAACTTTCATTGAGGAAAATCAACAACAGTGTTTTTATTTTTATCGTAAGGAGAAGGTGAGAAGAAGGTAAAAGGTAGAAGGTAAAAGGGAAAAGGTAAACTAGCCTTTTACAAAACTAAAATAAGTAAGGTCTACTAAAGATTATCGATACAAGAAAAGCTAAGTAGCCCTCCATAACAAGATAGATTGATGAGTCACTAACAGAGCAATTTCTGAGTGATAATATTTGATGCTATAAATCCTACAAAAATATAGCGCCGTATTAGGTGTGAGCTGCGCTTGGCTATACTTGAGCGAAGCGAAAGTGCCAAGCGTTGCGAATCACTTTAAAATACTTTGCTAGCACTCTGACTCGTATTCTTTGTCGATATCTTTGGCGATTTCTATAAGTTCATCGAACTGCTTCTCGACAAAGCTAGCAAATATATAAGCGTCTTTTTCATTGAATGTTGATTCACCGTCAAAGTAGAGGTCTAATTGTTGAAGAGGATACTCTAACTGTTCATAGTGAAAGTTAACTGAATCATAAATCCCCCACTCAGAACGTGATTCAAGAGCATTTTTAAAACTTTCTAATACCTGAGACACCGTAGTCAAATTAACTTTACCCAATGCAAATGATTGTCTCGTATATGTAGCCTCATAAATTTTGCCTAAGTGATAACTCAATGTTTGAGGGAATGAGTCTTCAAGTTTATTGTCTTTGTGCATTAATCTATGCTCCATTTCTTGCTTTTTAATTTCATCTACAACTTGCTCTAATAGTTCAGCAATATATTTCCCTTGAATTTCTAATAACGAAGGGATGCTAACGGTTGTAAACTTAGGTTCTGATGAATTAGAGAATGATGTCACCATTTTGAAGCTGACGGCACTCAAAGAGAAGCGAGATATAAAACAAGACTTATGCGCTCCATTTTCTTTTTGAGATGTAGGGTGCCCCGCAGCACTATTTCGTATAATTCGAATTTCGTCTAATTGCATAGGACGCTTTATGTTTTTCAGCCCTAATGCGTCAGCAATATGTTTTGCAGCATCTTGCTGCAACAATAAGGTTTGTAAAATACCATAAACTAGAAGATAACTTGCTCCGTCACTCCGTGTTGAACATAAATTAGGGTATTCTTCTATTGCCAGCTCAGTATCACCTACAAGATCAAGCGCTGAACACAATTTGTTCCAGTTTGCTTTATTCCCCATGATTTGAAACTGCCGCCTAGACGCATTGATGTAGTCTCTAATTTCTAACTCTAACTTCCGAACCATACTCCCTCCTGATGAATTAATGAGAATGCTAACGCCCGCTTAAACTTAGGATGAACATGTGCCATGTTTGAGCGTTAGCGAATCAGGTTTAAAGCGTTTGTTATATTTTATTGTTTAATAGCTCTGATTTTAATTGTTCAAGCTGCTCGCTTACATGCCTATGCTTTTTCTGATAATCCGCAGCGGCAACAAAACATGTTTCAGTATATCCATCACTTACCTTACTATTTTTCCAATCTAACCACGTTTTCGAATTTTCGTACTCTGTTTGTTGAAGCTTGGAGTAGTGCTGCTTTAGAGTAAGAAGAGTATTCATTCTCGCAATATTATTTGCGCTTTTTGCTACTTTCCAAGTCCTCCTTGCGTAAATCGCCGATAACAAAGCGAATAAGGATGCAATGATTGCAACGTATTCTGAAGTTTCCAATTTTGCCTCTCAGTCGACTCTAGTAAGAAAAAAATATAACAATTTATTAAACCGAAAAATTCCATATTTCAGGTGGAAATACGGAATGGTTTAATTTGTTAAAATTAGCATAAAAATGCCTTTCTTATACATAAAATCAAACAATTAATAATTTTAGTGAAATTATTATCATAAAGATACGTGAAAAAAGCCCTTCCCCACAACAGAAACATTGAATTTCAATCTTCCCTCACCTCTATACACACTCTATATTCCTAAGAAGAAAAATAGATATGATATTTTTTCAATGTTATTAATGAAAACAGCCAGCTATAGTGCTAGTTGTAGTACCAATTATAATAATTCGTTTATTGCTAAAAAGGGAGTTGGCATGTTATCTGAAGAACAAGTTACACATTATGAGCAACAGGGTTTTATTGTCTTAGCGTCACTATTTTCAGATAAGCAAATTCAAGCCATTAAACAGCAAGCTAACAAATTAGTCATGCAGTGGGCAGAAGATAGCCCAGAGCATGTGTTTACCACTAGAGATAATGACCGCAGTGATAACAACTACTTTTTAGATTCCGCAGAGAAAATAAGATGTTTCTTTGAAGAAGAGGCATTTAACGAACAAGTTCAGTTAGTGCAAGATCGTGCGTTATGTATTAATAAAATTGGCCACGCATTACATCAACTTGATCCGGTTTTTAGCGAGTTTAGCCATCAAAAAATATTGGGTGAAATTGTGGCAGACCTTGGCATGGTATCCCCACAAATTCGCCAATCTATGTATATCTTTAAACAACCCAATATTGGCGGTGAGGTTAATTGGCACCAAGATGCGAGCTTTTTTTATACTACGCCACAAAGTGTTATTACCCTATGGTTTGCTATTGAAGATGCCACCCTTGAAAACGGCTGTTTATGGGTCGAGCCTGCCGGTCATTTAGGGCCACTTCGTGAGCGTTTTAACTTAGATGGTACACAAACGACTATGGTAAGTTTAGATGAAACACCTTGGCCAACGGAGCAAAGTGGAAAAAGTGTTGAAGTCAAAGCAGGGAGTTTAGTGGTTTTTCAAGGGCGCTTACCGCATTACAGCGCACCGAATCGGTCTGCAACATCTCGACAAGCATTTACTTTACATGTCACAGATGGTGAAAGTGACTATGCGCCAGAAAACTGGTTACAGGCAAAGACGTTGCCGTTGCGAGGCTTTAATAACCTATAGCCTTTTAGCTAAGTAGTTTACCACCTATCCCTTCGCCCTTTAGACCTTTACCGGGCTCAATGATATAGAACTGGCTGGTAGGCGGATTATTTGAATTAATGAAGTAGAGAGCATTACAGCTCTCTTATTTACTTCATTTCAAGCACAACCCATGAGTTGGTTATTTATCTTTTCCAGAGGTCATATTATTAATGGTGACCGCTAAAATCACGCCCAGTAATACGACCACTAATGTAGATAATGCACGCCATACCAAACCACTATCACCAATGTATCCCCAAATCCCTAAAACAGAAACGGTGGTCCCCAGTAGGATACAGATGATGCCTATAATTAATGCTATTTTGTTAACGTTCATGCTTACCTTCTCTTTTTTATTATTATTTTTAGTGGAATATTATCTATCGCTTTAACTCACTTTATTCACTCACAAACTAGTTAGCTCAATTCGTTAGTGATTTAAATGATGAAGCACTGGTTTCCCGTGCAACTTCTTGAACCCAAAGTTAGATAATGTAGTTAAGCTATTATCCGCTTCTTGCCAGTAGACCGTTGCCCTGTGATTTCGGACTTCATGCATGATGACATCGTAACTTAAGCGCAATGGAAACGAACTAGTTTGTTGCAATTTTGCCGTTAACTCGACAACCAAAGAGCGAAAATACCCGAGATGGTCATGGTAAACCACATCTATTTCCGCTTGTTGAGGGAGCAGCGTTAACTGTTTCGTTCCACTTAAGATAAACATATGCGCTTGCAAGTAGGTATTCAATTGCTTTAATGATTTCTCTGGTAGCTTTTGCTCATCCTCAAGTTCCATTAACCCTTCAAGTTCAGGTGCTGCGATAATAAGATCTTCTAAAGGGAAACTAATCGCTATGGTTAACGTATCATTCTGAGCTTCTGATAAGGTTAACACGCTCCCTGGAAGTGAATGAGCCTGTACTGTTGGTGCACTGAGTAAACACAACAATACAAGTAAACTCACTTGCATAGTTGTGTTTAACTTATCCTGTGCAAGCAATAACTTCGCAAATATCATTCCGTTTGGCCGCCGTAATCATCGGTTTTATCTCGCCATACTGAGTGTGGGTGATTGCCTTTTTCGTTGGTTGATTTATTAGATTGTAAAGAAAACTCAATCCATAGCGAAGGCCCATCAACACGTACATAGTCATCTTCACTGTTTAAATCAGTTGTACCTGAATACCCAATCACAGTATCGTCGAGTTCTTCACGGTATTTATCCATATATTTTTTAGCATCGATGGCATTGATATCTTCAACATAGGTGGCAATCGCTTTCAGTAACAATACTTTTTGCGTGTTAGTGAGTTGACTAACACTTAATCCTTCCTGCTCTTCAGGAATAGCATCATCGGCCTGCGGGCCAGCTAAAATATCGCGATAAGTCCCTTCTAGTTTAGCCTGTTTTAATTGTTCTGGCGTCAAAGCATTAAGCAACGCGGCAAAAGTATCTCTCTCTTGTAGCATCGGAATATTAGTTCGTCCATTCATTTCAAAGGCATGAAAAGGTTCTATTCCTCTAAATGAAGGCGTCGCGCCAATCAATTCCCCCTCTTTGTATGTATTTGAGAAAGCTAAGTGATGTCCCCCATAATATAGCTCCCAAAGACCCGTTTGAGACGGTGTCCCTAAGAAAGCTATTTTAGCGTTGAATGATGAATAACCGGCTTTATAATCATCACTGACTGTGCCGATATAATCATCAGCATTAAGGGTTTGTAGCAATTCATCAAAGCCTTCATTTTCTTTTAGTCCTGCGGCTTCCATTAGAATGGCTTTAACCACACCACGTTGCTCAACTTTTAGTTCGCCTAAAAAGACACCAGGACGAGAAGGAAATGCACCCGCTGGAAGATTGCTCCACTTTTTGGCTTCAGCAACAGAGTAGTCTAATTGCATTAATGCTAATACTTCATCAGAGACACTTGATTTCAATATTTCAATTAAACACAGTAAACGTGGCACTCCTGGCTCATCTCCACAGGTATCTACCGACTCAGGAATGGCAATGGACCCCATCAGTGTGCTTGTATCTCCTAAGCGAGCTTGGATGGCTGCATTTTCAGCGGTATCAGCTGGCGAAGGAGGATGACCAGGACCAGGGCCCTGTTGATGCTCAGACTCAGCATGGACTAAAGGATGGCTTAGCACGGCCGTTAGTAAGGCTGCTCCTATCATTGATAAAGTCGATATCTTTTTACTCATGTGTTTCTCCAATGAAAATGCTCAATAGGTGATGTAGGCAATACAATTAAACAATATATTTTTCAGCTAGTTGCATGACTAATTCAGTAGTGATTGCTGATAGCTGATATTGATCAATAAAGGTAAAGGCTTCGGTACCTGCTTCTCCTGTGCCTACTCCAACAACGTCAGGGTGTGCATCCAAGATAATAAACATCAACTTTACGTTGCGTTTAATATTATTAATGGTCACGGCATTTGACGCTTGTAAACTTTGCTCTAATAACCCAACCGTACTTGATAGGTCTGGGTATTTTTCTATTAACAAGTCGTTTGTCTCTGCCACTAACGTTAATAGTTGTTCAATATTTTTATCCAAGATAATTCCTTTTGCTCTTATTGGTCAGCTAATAACGCCTTAAGTTGCTCAATACGTTTTTTATTTGCGCCAAAGTCTTTACGCCCTACACGCGAAGAAGACCTGAAGTGCAATTGTTGATCATCAGTTACTCTGAACTCTACATCATCCACAAAACCAAACACTCCCGATGTAAAAGTACTAGCGATATACGATGAATCAGATGTTACGACTTCGCCGCCCATGGAGTTAATGGCCGTTGTGAGCCTATCTATAAAGACTGGTTTGGGCTCGCTAAAAGATAAGGGCTCAATAGTCGCAGCTTGGTTATCAATCACTTCACTGATCACACAGTTATCAGTACTCATGCAAGCTTGTAAACGCCCCTCTTTTAGCCCTAATGCTTGGCCTTTTTTAGACATTATTCCCATGACAAAAAATGCAATGACAATGATTACAGCAATCGCGATCAGGATATAAAGTAACTTATTCATAATATTAACCTTATTTAATATGTTTCAATTTCAATATGCTTTAAGTTCAATATGTACACGAGTGCCTTAAAGATCAAACCTATGCTTTTTTAGGATTCTATTTGTTCTAATATTTCAACGGCTTTAGGAAACTGCTCTATATTGAACAATTTATCCCTTACCTGCCAAAATCGTCCAACTTTATGAGCAATAACAATCTCGGGGGCTTGCAACCTATGTTCATTTTGAATCACTTTGGTTACCGAAGAATCAGTAAAAGGACGAAAACGATCAATTAAGTGTGGCTGAATAAAGCGCTGCAAAAATATCGCTTTTTGCTTTGCGGTGGTTAATTGCCAAAACTCACTTATTTGCCCCTGCCCACCATGGTAGGTTACCTTTAATTGGTTTTTACCATGTTTATTTTTAGTGCCTTCTAACTGCATTTCATCACAACGAATAATCATGGCATCTTTTAATTTTAATGCTTCACGTAGTTTTTTGTCTGGATCAACTAGTACCGCCTCACAGTGTCCGCACACTCGTGCTGCAATATCATTATCTAAACCACATTGGTCACAAAATTTAGCTCGAAATCGATAGTCACAATGCACGCGCTCCTCAAACTTATTACCTTGCTCATCTTCGGTTATTTTTAAAGAGTAGCCTTGGCATTTTCGCCCATAATGCTCAATAACAAAACCTGCTGGATCCACTTTTCCCCAAAAGTTATTATTAAACTGACAAGCTGGGCAAGGAATAGTCACAATCTCACTACCACTCTCTGGCTTTTCTTGCCCTACTTCTGGCTGATATAGGTCATAACAGTTTCCGGCAAACTCCATCACCAAACAATCTGTTTTACCTTCCGATAAGCGCAATCCTCGCCCGACAATTTGTTGATATAAACTAATTGATTCAGTAGGTCGTAAAATCGCAATGAGGTCGACATGTGGCGCATCAAACCCTGTTGTTAACACAGAGACATTGACTAAGTACTTAATTTTTTTAAGTTTAAAGTCTTGGATTATTTGATCACGATCTTTACTGGCGGTATCGCCAATAATCAAAGCGGCACTTTGCTCTGATAAATAGCCCATGATCTCTTCAGCATGTTTCACTGTTGACGCAAAAATCATGACCCCTTGGCGATCTGCTGCATGTTCGATCACTGATTTAATAATTTCAGGTGTGGCTCGACCGGACTTCTCAATCACTTTGTTTAAATCAGCTTCTTTATAAGAGCCCGTATTAGCTGGGGAGATTTGTGAGAAGTCATAGCTTAATACCGCCATGTCCATCACTTTCGGTTCAGTTAAAAACTTTTCATCTAATAAAAAGCGAATAGGTAAATCAAAGATACAATCACGAAAAAAGCGAGGAGCTTCGCTACGGACTTGGCCACGTGTATGGTATTGATAAATCCAGCCTAAACCTAATCGATAGGGAGTAGCAGTTAACCCTAACACCTTTAAGTTTGGGTTGATGGCTTGTAAGTGTTTAATCACTTTTTGATAGCTTGAGTCACCCTGCATAGGCACTCGATGGCATTCATCAATGACTAATAATGAGAACGCATCATCAAATAAATCTAGGTTATTTACAATCGACTGGACCGATGCAAAGACCACTTGCTGCGAGGTTTCTTTACGCCCAAGACCTGCTGAAAAGATAGAAGCTTCGACTCCATAACTTTCATATTTAGCATGGTTTTGTTCTACTAACTCTTTAACGTGAGCAAGTACTAACACACGTCCTTTGGCTATTCTTGCAAGCTCTGCAATAATCAGGCTCTTACCTGCACCGGTAGATAAAGCCAACACAGCTGGCGAACTAAAGCGCCGAAAATAATGCAAGGTCGCATTGACAGCATCTTGTTGATAAGGACGAAGCGTAAACATAAAGAACCGTTATAAATCCATTAATAAAACGTAAATAAAAGAACAGTTTAACATGTTTCATTGTCCTTTTAATTAACTGCCATTAGCCCAACAAAGTGAGTGATCACTCACTTCTATTCTCTACGAATAACCACTTGTGCTTCCATGACTACTTTTTGTTGTAACTGCGATTCGATGCTGCTTTTAATTTTATCCAGTTTTTCACTGTTTAAAGTCTCTGGCGTAACAATTTTTAATGATATTTCAGTAGGCTCAAGTGCGCGAGCATACACTTCTCGGAGTACCACTTGCCCTATTTCTTTGCCTTCCAGCTGTTGCATTATTTTAGCCTCTTGCGATAAACGTAAGAAACTAAACACCAAAGGAATAGATACTAACGCCACACCGATAAAGGCGATCATCAAACCTTTTTTAGCGCGAGTAAAGGGGGCAAAACCCAGTGCTAAGAAAGTTAACGCTGCTGCAAATACAATTCCAGCCAAGTTGGTAAGAAACAATAACAAAGCGCCCCAAGCTACGTGTGAATCCATCCAACCAATACCAATCCCTGTTACCGATAGAGGAGGCACTAAGGCTACGGCAATTGCTACTCCGGCTAAACTCTTCGCAGCATCTACTCGGGCATGTGCATACGCACCTGCAATACCGGAAATAACCGCGACGCCTAAATCTAATAGGCTTGGGCTTAATCGCGCTGCTATTTCTGGTGTCGTGATCTCCATAGGAATAATAAAACTAGCTGCTGAAGAAAACCCTAACGACACCAATATACCAATGCCTAAGGTTCTTGCACTGGCCGTTAATAGCGAAGGATCTTGTCGCGCCATGGCCATGGATAATGAGATAATCGGCCCCATTAACGGCGCTAAAATCATCGCGCCAATAATGACGGGAGCGGAGCTGGCAAATAGCCCAACACTCGCTAATAAGGTTGATAACCCCATCAAGGTTAAGAAAGCAGAAGACGCCGTCGCGTTGTCTCTTAATAGTTGATATAAATCTTTAAATTCATCAGTTGCCGCATGAGCAATAAACGCCAATGGCTTAGAAGCGATTTCAGAGACTGCCCCACCTGATGGTAAACGCGTGGTTTTAACCTGCTCTTTTTTGGCACTTGAAGCATCGATTATCGGTAATGACTCACCTACTAGTAATGCTAATTGCTCTGGCTGAGTTTCAATGGCTAGCGTGTCAGCGTCATGCGTTTGGCCATCCATTGAATATTCAAACTTAT
Source organism: Psychromonas sp. B3M02 (assembly GCF_003318165.1). Classification (GTDB taxonomy): domain Bacteria; phylum Pseudomonadota; class Gammaproteobacteria; order Enterobacterales; family Psychromonadaceae; genus Psychromonas. Next base: position 14,489 of record NZ_QOCB01000033.1, on the reverse strand, counting down.
CGCCATTGGTAATAGTCAACGCGGTGGTTTTGATTAACCCTAAAAAATTCGGTAAAGAATAATATTTAATGACTGAGGTCATGATAAAGAAACGCAATAATTCCATCACACTCCGAGGAGCAATAATCATGGCATGACACATACCATCGTTAATATGGCTATTAGGTAAAATATGTTTTGATAACCAAGAGTCATGCACATGCCCAGCAATCACCACGCCTAAGGCAGCAGTGGTTACTGTCGTTTCATTGGCAGTGATAAAGGTCATCTTTTTAGGACAAGCTTGACGGATTTTAGTGATGTTATGCCAGCCTAGTTTAACTCTATCTGTAAAACCTAAGCTTTTAGCGGTAGGAATCAGATTAAAGCTTTCCCCTAACACCAGTGAAGATAAGAGAATTTGATCATTACAGCGAACGATATCAACTTGTTTTACCTCGCTTTTTTCAGCATCTTGAATCGCTTTTTTAAGGCTACTTTGAGCACAAAATCCACGTTTAGCATATAAAGCACCAGGGTGAGGTAAAATAGCCAGATGCCAGCCTCCTGCAATGGCTGCTTCAATCACTGCTGGCACTTGCTGATCGTTAAGATAAGCATAAACACGTGAACCTTCAGCAAAAGTTAAGGCTTGATCTTCCCATGCTCGAGGCAAAATACTTTCTTCAAAATAGGGTAACACATCATCAGCAAGCAGATCTTTTTGTTCGATATCAAAAAGCAGGAAACTATCGGCCATTTTGTATTCTCATTGAAACTGTTGATAAAAATACAGTATGCGTTTAGGTATTAAGAAGTGCAATAAGTAACGGTTAACAAAAAAGGGAATGTGTTTTAGCACATTCCCTTTAATAGTCGCAGAATGGTAAGGACTAACCTTGTAGCTGTTTCTCTACATCGGCCACAATGCTTTGTGGGTTACTCAAATATTGAGCATGATTTAACAGTACGGCATTATCATTGTGTACCAACAATAAAGCAGGGAAAGAAGCGGTCCCCATAAAGCCTTGTAATTCGCTAATGTCTGATTGAACAAACATGGCATCTTTACTTAACTCTTCTTTAAACACCTTATTAGGTATCGAGAGTTTTAGCGTTTCGGCTAATTCGGTAAAATCAATTTTTTTACCTAAAGAGTTACCTTCAACAAAATGTGCATGTTGTAAGGCTTGTAATACAGGCAATAATTTCTCTGGTTGCTTAGCAGCAATCCAGGTTAATAAATTGGCACTGATAATACTGTTTTTAGGGCTATCTACAAAACGAACATAGTCCTGAGAAAAAATAACATCACTCTCTTGCTCTACAGATTTAAGCGTATTAAATCCAACACTATTACTACTGTCATAATGCGCACAGTGCCATGCATTTATTTCCATATCAGGAAATGCATTTTCCAGTGCAACTACTAATGGGGTTGCTGCATAACTCCATGGACAATGAGAGTCGTAAATAAAATATAGTTCTGAGCTCATTAAATATTACCTCTACCTGAACTTTTACTGTTCGAGTTCTAAATTAATCTGGGTACAACCTTTACTACATTGTACGCCACTTTCACCTTCGCTAAGCACACTTAAGGTTAATGGTTTATCACAGGTTTCACAAAGTACCGTCTGGCCTTTTGCAATACGCTTAATAACGTTACGTTGCTGGTTAAAAGAGTCAGCGGCCGTTTTATTAATTTGAGAAAAGTCTATTTTAGTCATATTGATACCCATTCACTAGAAATACAATTAAGAGAGATCTAAGTTAGCTAAGCGTTTTGGCGCAATTAAACCATCATCATTCATTTGTCCAACACCAATAAAGGTTTTTTGATCACCTACTGTGATTCTAACAATCGTATTGTCTGGTGCACCAAACACTTGTACAGGTTGGCCATGTAATACATAGGCGCCCATTTCATCAGAAATATTTACTTCCGGGTAATTTTTGACAGCCGTATCCATCTCTAATAATAGCGGGTCTAACAGATCGTATGGGCTGATATCTTCCGTTTTCGCTTTTACAATTAATGCTTCAAGCTCTTCAATAGTGACCATACGTTGATATGGGTAATCAGCAACTTGTGTACGACGTAACATAGAAACGTGTGCTCCACAGCCTAATAACTCCCCTAAATCATCGACAATTGTACGAATATAAGTGCCTTTACTTACATGGATATCGAGGTCAACTTCATTGCCTTCAAAGCGCAATTGATTGATCTCATAAACCGTAATTGGACGAGCCGGACGATCAATGGTGATCCCTTCACGTGCATACTTATATAGAGGCTTACCTTCAAATTTCAAGGCTGAATACATAGAAGGCACTTGTTCAATCTCACCACGGAATGTATCCAAGGCTTGATCAAGTTGCTCTTGTGTCACTGCAACAGGCTTTTCACAGACAACATCACCCTGTGAATCACTGGTATCGGTTCTTACACCTAATGTTGCGGTCACTGTGTAACGTTTATCAGAATCTAATAAAAACTGTGAAAACTTAGTCGCTTCCCCTAAACAAACAGGCAACATACCAGTCGCAAGTGGATCTAATGCGCCAGTATGTCCTGCTTTTTGTGCAAAGAAGATACGTTTAACACGTTGTAATGCATGATTGGAACTGATGTCCGTAGGTTTATCTAATAAAACGATGCCATTAATCGGGCGACCCTTTCCACGTTTTGCCATTACTGTGTTTCCTCTTCTTGCTCGTCTTCACGACCCGCTTCTTTTAATTTCACTTTATCGTTTTTCACTGCGCCACTTACTAGCTCAGAGATACGTAGACCTTCAGTTAATGTTTCATCAAAGGTAAAACGGATTTCCGGCACAATACGTAAACGCATTGCTTTACCTAGTAAACGACGAATGTAACCAGAAGCAGCATTTAAGCCTTTTAATGATTCTTCGTTTGTTTGGTCACCAATTGTTAAAAAGGTAACAAATACCGTTGCGTAAGCTAGGTCACGAGTGATATCTACACCAGAGATAGTCACCATGCCAATACGTGGATCTTTTACTTCTTGTTGTAGAATTCGTGCAAGTTCTTTTTGTACTTGCTGAGAAACTCGAGAAGTACGGCTATATTCTTTTGCCATTTGTAACTCCTAATCAGCACCCTTTTAAGTGCTGTTTAAATAAGAATGGAGGCAAAAGCCCCCATTCGTCATCAATATTCAGATATTAAAACTAAAGAGTACGTTTAACTTCAATAGTTTCAAATACTTCGATTTGGTCGCCTACGCGTACATCGTTGTAGTTCTTAACACCGATACCACACTCAACACCGTTACGAACTTCGTTTGCGTCATCTTTAAAGCGACGTAGTGACTCAAGTACACCTTCGTAGATAACCACGTTTTCACGTAGTACACGAATTGGGTTGTTACGTTTGATAGTACCTTCCGTCACCATACAACCAGCGATTGCACCAATCTTAGGTGATTTAAATACTTCACGTACATCAGCAATACCTGTAATTTCTTGTTTGAACTCAGGTGCTAATAAACCACTCATTGCAGAGCGTACTTCATCAATTAGATCATAGATGATGCTGTAGTAACGTAATTCAACTGCTTCGTTATCAATTAATTTACGCGCAGATGCATCAGCACGTACGTTAAAGCCGATTACGATTGCGCCAGACGCTGAAGCAAGAGATGCGTCAGTTTCGGTAATACCACCAACACCACGACCGATGATATTTACTTTAACTTCATCTGTAGATAGTTTGTTTAGTGACTCACAAATCGCTTCAAGTGAACCTTGAACGTCAGACTTAAGTACAACATTAAGTTCAGATACTTCACCCGCTTCCATGTTAGAGAACATGTTTTCAAGTTTCGCTTTCTGTTGACGAGCTAGTTTGATATCACGGAATTTACCTTGACGGTATAATGCAACTTCACGTGCTTTCTTCTCATCTTTAACAACTGTCGCTTCATCACCCGCTTGTGGAACACCTGATAAACCAAGTACTTCAACAGGGATAGATGGACCAGCAGACTCAATTGGCTTACCGTTTTCATCACGCATTGCACGAACACGTCCGTATTCAAGGCCACATAATACGATATCGCCTTGTTTAAGTTCACCTTGTTGTACCAAGATAGAAGCAACTGGACCACGACCTTTATCAAGACGAGATTCAATAACCACACCTGATGCTGGACCTGTAGAAACCGCTTCTAAATCTAACATTTCAGCTTGTAGTAAGATGCTGTCTAGTAAGTCATCAACACCAGTACCTACTTTTGCAGAAACGTATGAGAAGATGTTTTCACCGCCCCATTCTTCTGAAATAACGTCGTGTTGTGAAAGTTCCGTTTTAACACGGTCAAAATCAACGCCTTCTTTATCTATTTTGTTCACTGCAACCATTAATGGTACACCAGCAGCTTTAGCATGTTGAATCGCTTCAACAGTTTGTGGCATAACACCATCATCTGCTGCAACTACTAGGATTACTATGTCCGTTGCTTTAGCACCACGTGAACGCATTGACGTAAACGCCGCGTGTCCAGGAGTATCTAAGAACGAGATCATGCCTTTATCTGTGTCTACATGGTAAGCACCGATATGCTGTGTAATACCGCCGGCTTCACCGTCAGCAACTTTTGCACGACGAATGTAATCAAGTAATGATGTTTTACCGTGGTCAACGTGACCCATGATAGTAACAACAGGAGCACGAGATGTTTTAGCACCACCTTGTTGCGCTTCAGCCATTACAGACTCTTCTAACTCATTTTCTTTGGTTAGGATTACTTTATGGCCCATTTCTTCTGCAACAATAGAAGCAGTTTCTTGGTCGATTACTTGGTTGATAGTTGCCATTGCACCCATCTTCATCATAACCTTGATCACTTCCGTTGCTTTTACAGCCATTTTACTTGCTAGCTCTGCAACTGAAATTGTTTCACCAATTTTAACGTCACGCTCAACTTTAGCAGCTGGTTTTTCAAATGCTTGTTGAAGTGCAGAAGGAGTTGCTGTTGCCCCTTTCTTACCACGACGGTTGTTACGACCGTTGCGACGAGAGTAAGGTGTTTCAAGTGGCTTATCTGCAACTGCTTTCTTTTTCTTTTTACGGTGAGTTGGACCTTCCGCTTTTGCATCAACAGAATCTTCTGCTGCACGAGCTTCTGAAGAAGTTGTTACGTGGTAATCAGCACCTTCAGCTGCTTTACGGTCAGCTTCTTCTTTTGCCCAACGCGCTGCATTTTCTTCAGCTAGTTTTTTAGCGTTTTCAGCTTGTAATGCTGCTTCTTTTTCAACTTTAGCTAGCGCTTCAGCTTCAGCTTTTTTCTGTAGGTCAGCCGCTTCTTTTTCTAATTGAAGTTGCTCATCTGTTTTAGTTGATTTAGAAGTCGCTTGTTTTTGCTTGTTTGCTGCAGCTGCTGCTTTTGCTTTTTCTTCCGCTTCTTTCTTAGCTGCTAATTTCTCAGCTAGTACTTTTTCAGCTTGCTCTTTCTTCGCATCTAATTCTGCTTGGATTTTTGCTTCAGCTTCTGCTTTGATTGCTTGCTCTGCCGCTTTTTCAGCTTGAATCTCTTCATCAGTACGCTTAACGAAAGTACGTTTTTTACGTACTTCAACGTTTACTGCGTTTGATTGACCTTTTACGTTTAACGTTGTTTTTGTTTTACGTTGTAAAGTCATTTTTTGTTTTTGCTCACCACCATGTTGTTTTTGTAGGTGACTTGTTAATTTCTCTTTTTCTTCAACGCTTACTGTGTCGCTAGCTTTCTTAGTAATACCGGCAGCCGCAAACTGCTGAACTAACGCATCTTCAGATTTATTTAAGTCTTTTGCGAGGTCTTTTAATAGAATTTCTGACATTATTTATTTCTCCATACTGACGCTATTATGCATCTTCACTAAACCAACAGATGTTACGAGCAGCCATAATTAGCTCTGCTGCTTTATCTGCATCTAGTTTTTCATCAATCTCTAGTAGATCATCAACAGCTTGTTCTGCTAAGTCTTCTAACGTAACTACACCTTTACTTGCCATAACAAATGCAAGGTGAGCTTCTAAGCCTTCAAGTGCTAATAGATCATCAGCTGGTTTTGCACCTTCAAGGCTTTCTTCTTCAGCAAGCGCTTTTGTTGCTAATACATCTTTCGCACGAGTACGTATCTCTTCAACCATCTCTTCATCAAGACCGTCGATAGCTAGTAGCTCCTCAGCAGGAACGTAAGCAATCTCTTCTAGAGAGCTAAAGCCTTCCTCAACCAATACACCAGCAAAGTCATCATCAATTTCTAATGCAGACGTAAACAATGAAATAACATTATCAGTTTCAGCTTGGTGCTTAGATTGCAGTTCAGCTACTGTCATTACATTTAATACCCAACCAGTAAGTTGTGATGCTAAACGAATGTTTTGACCGTTACGACCAATAGCTTGTGCTAGGTTATCTTCTTCTACTGCGATATCCATGCTATGTGTATCTTCATCAACAACGATTGAAGCTACTTCAGCTGGTGCCATTGCATTAATTGCAAATTGTGCTGGATTCTCATCCCATTGGATAATATCAACACGCTCACCGCCAAGCTCATTTGATACAGCTTGAACACGTGCACCACGCATACCAACACATGCACCGATTGGGTCAATACGTTGGTCGTTTGTTTTAACCGCTATTTTAGCACGAGAACCTGGATCACGAGCAGCGCCCATCAGGTCAATCATCTCTTCAGCGATTTCTGGTACTTCTAAACGGAATAATTCAACTAACACTTCAGGTTGAGTACGCGTCATGAATAATTGCGCACCACGTGCTTCAGGACTTACCTTGAATAATAAACCACGTAGACGATCACCTGGACGGAAGTTTTCACGTGGTAACATTTCATCACGGAAGATAACCGCTTCAGCATTGTTACCAAGGTCTAATAAAATACTATCACGAGTCATACGTTTAACCACACCAGTGATTAACTCGCCTTCTTTCTCTGCATATTGTGCAACAACTTGTGCACGCTCAGCTTCACGTACTTTTTGTACGATAACTTGCTTTGCCGTTTGTGTTGTAATACGGTCAAATGTCACTGAATCAATCTGATCTTCAATGAACTCACCTACTTGAATCTCAGGGTTATCGTATTGTGCAGCTTCAAAAGTCATTTCTTTTGCTGGGTTTTCCATTTCAGCATCAGTCGCAAGCACTAACCAGCGACGGTATGTATCAAAATGTCCCGTTTCACGATCAATATCAACACGTACTTCAATTTCTAATTCGTATTTCTTTTTAGTTGCGATAGACAATGCACTTTCTAATGCTTCAAAAATTGCTTCTCTCGGTAAGCCTTTTTCATTTGAAACCGCTTCAACAACCAATAAAATTTCTTTATTATTCATTTTTAACGCCTTAATTAATCAAATTTTGGAACTATATTCGCTTTCTGGATATTACTCAGCGCGAAGCGCTCTTCTTTACCCTCAACTGAGATGGAAACAATTTCTCCATCTACACTACTAATAACACCTTTCCATCTGCGGCGATTTTGAATCGGCATACGCAATTGGATTTTCACTTCTTCACCTATAAATGCAGCATATTGTGCAGCATTAAATAAGGGTCTTTCCATACCTGGAGACGATACTTCTAATGTGTATTCATTGGTGATTGGATCTTCAACATCCATAATCGCACTTACTTGACGACTTACCGCAGCACAGTCATCAACTAAAATACCTTCTTCTTGGTCAATATAAATACGTAATGTTGAGTGCTTACCCGCACGAACATATTCAATACCAACCAATTCGTAGCCAAGATCTTCCACACTTGGCGCTAACATTTCCGTTAGACGCTCTTCTAAACTTGCCAAATCTATCCCCTTTCAGAAACAAAAAAAGGGCATATAGCCCTATTTAATTAACAACTTATGTTTATTTTTCATAAACATAAGTTGTTAGAAAGCGTACCAATTTAAAAAATCAAATACGCAAATAACAAAAAAGCCCCAATAAATTGGAGCTTCATTCTTTTTGTTTGATTAAATCAAACAAGATATTGCTATTGAGCACTGCAATATCGAATGTAGTAATAAAGTAAAAAATCACTTTATTCACCTTAACAAGCTAATCATAAACTACCTTGTAGAAAGTGGTTGCGAGAGCTGGATTTGAACCAACGACCTTCGGGTTATGAGCCCGACGAGCTACCAAGCTGCTCCATCTCGCGTCCGAACTATTGTTTAAACATTATTTAAAACATTCAAACTAAAACTTTAATGAAGTGATAAATCACTTGTTGCGAGACCTGGATTTGAACCAACGACCTTCGCCTTTTACCGCTAAGAAAGAGCCCGACTAACTTCTACCAAGCTGCTCCATCTCGCGTCCGAAACTGTTGTTTAAACATTACTTAAAACATTCAAACTAAAATCTTTTATCTGAGGCTTAAACAAATAATCTTACTGTTTGTTTATTTGATTGCCTTGAAAACGCGCATATTATAGCGAATGACACATACTAGCGCAATCAAAAAACATAATTTGGTGCGGATAGAGAGACTTGAACTCTCACGGCCTAAGCCACAGCCCCCTCAAGGCTGCGTGTCTACCAATTCCACCATATCCGCTTTAAAAACTATTACTCAGGAATTTGAGTAGAGGTATCAACTTCAACAGGAACTTCAGAAACCTGTTCAACTTCTAAGTTAGAGAACTCTTCGTTTGTTGAAACGTGATGTGAAGACAGGTTACCTAATACTAAGCTAAGTACAAAGAACACTAACGCTAAGATACCAGTAGTACGAGTCATAAAGTTACCTGAACCACTTGCACCAAATACTGTGTTAGAACCACCAGAGCCAAAAGATGCGCCCATGCCTGCTCCTTTACCTTGTTGGATTAATACAAAACCAACTAAAATAATTGAAACAATTAAATAAACAACTAACAGTATTTCATACATATTCACATTACCTAATTTATCTTATTAAAACTTCCTGTGCTCCCACAAAGAAGCGGACGAATACTACCCAATGCTGGTGCAGATAACAAGTGAATATTGATACAAATTAATTACTTGTTATTGCAACCGACTAAACCGTTTAAAAAAACATCAAATAGTTTCACATATAATAGTAAGCCTACATTAAATCATTTAATTAGGCTTACTTAACAACCTTGTTTAAACCTTTACTTTACTCGCAAGCGATTTAGCATAGCCTAACACTTTTTCTTCGCTTTCATCAGCTTCAACCATTACTCTGAAGACAGGTTCAGTACCCGATTTACGTAATAAAACACGCCCTTTTTCACCTAATAAGGCTTCGATACGCGCTAACTCTTTAAGTACGTCTTCATCTTGTAATGGATCAATTTCATTGTTGTAACGGATGCTTTCTAGTATTTGCGGGTATTTTCTCATACCTTGGCGTAAATCGTGTAGATTCATACGACTACCTTGCATTGCACCCATTACTTGTAACCCAGACACGATACCGTCACCCGTTGCTAAATGCTCAGCACAAATAACATGGCCAGAGTTCTCAGCGCCAATAGTCCAACCATTTTTCTTCATTAGCTCCATTACATGGCGATCACCCACATCAGAACGGTCAAATGGGATACCTAAAGTTTTAAGCGCTTGCTCTAAACCTAAGTTAGACATTTTAGTCCCGACAGCACCACCATTTAAAGTACCTTTACGCAGTTTATCACGCGCTATAATATATAATAGCTCATCGCCATCTAGTACATGACCAGTATGATCGACCATCATCACTCGGTCACCGTCACCATCAAAAGCCACACCAAAGTCTGCTTTTTCTTCAATAACACGCTGAGATATAGCATCCATACTAGTTGCACCACAATTAAGGTTAATATTAACCCCATTTGGCTCAACACCCATGGCAATCACTTCTGCACCTAACTCGCTGATCACAGAAGGTGCAATATGGTAAGTTGCACCATTAGCACAATCGACAACCACTTTTAAACCAGCAAGGCTAAACTCAGATGGGAAAGTACTCTTACAGAACTCTATATAACGTCCTGCAGCATCATTGATACGATATGCTTTACCCATTTCACTGCTATCAACACACTTTAGTTCTTTATCAATTTCAGCTTCTATTTCTAGTTCAACTTTCTCAGATAATTTAACCCCTTCATGGGAAAAGAACTTAATGCCGTTATCGTAATACGGGTTATGAGATGCACTGATAACAATACCAGCCGTTGCACGGAAAGTATGCGTCAGATAAGCGATAGCCGGTGTTGGCATTGGCCCCATCAATACAGGGATAATACCAGCGGAAGTCAAACCAGCTTGTAATGCAGCTTCTAACATGTAACCAGAAATACGTGGATCTTTACCTATTAATACTTGTTTATTGCCCGATTTAGCTAATACACGGCCCGCAGCCCAACCTAGCTTTAAAGCAAATTCAGGCGTAATTAAAGACTCACCTACTTTGCCGCGAATACCATCGGTACCAAAATACTTTTTATTCATAAAATAACTTTTACCATCGTCGGGGATACCTTTACTATTTGAAGGTATTTATTTGCTGTAATACTTTCATGACATCAACGGTTTCTCGGACATCGTGAACTCGGATAATTTTTGAGCCTTGCTGCATGGCGATCATTGCCCCAGCTAAACTTCCTGCTAAACGGTCATTTATATCACGATTTAGTAGTTGACCAAACATTGATTTACGAGAAACACCGGTTAGCACCGGAAATCCTAAGTCAATGAAACCTTGAGTTGCATTAAGCAGGTCAAAATTATGTTGTAAGGACTTACCAAAGCCAAAACCTAGGTCAATAATAATATTTTCTCGCTTGATGCCTTGGTCAATACACTGCTTACTACGTTCAATTAAAAATGCTTTTACTTCTGCAACAACGTCTTGATAGTCCGGTGCGCTTTGCATACTTCTTGGCTGGCCTTGCATATGCATTAAACAAACGGGTACACCAGCTTCAACTGCTGCTGCTAATGCCCCTTCTTCTTGCAGCGCTCGCACATCATTAATAATATCAGCCCCTGCTTTTACAGCTTCGCGCATCACTTCTGCTTTACTTGTATCAATAGAGATCCAGCAGTCTAACTCTTGTTTAATAGCTTGAATAACAGGTATGACTCTCGCTAACTCATCTGCCAACACAACATCATCAGCACCAGGACGTGTTGACTCTCCACCAATATCAATAATGGTAGCACCTTGCTCAAGCATCTCTCTAGCACGCCCCACCGCTTGCTCTACTTGTGCAAACTTCCCACCATCTGAGAATGAATCAGGAGTTACATTTAAGATCCCCATAATTTGTGGTTGGCTTAGGTCGAGTTGTTTATGTCGGCTGTTTAATATCATGGCTTCACACTTAAATTGGTTAATAAAAAAAACCTAAGCAAGCTTAGGTTTTTTTAGTGGGAGTATACAAACAATATAATTATTTATTGTCTTTATCTTGCTCACTTTCTGTTGATTCTGTTTCAGTTGTTGTTTCTGTTTTATCTTGCTCAACAAAATCTTCAACTTTATCAGCAGTTACAGGATCTTTAACTGACTCTAACTCTTTTTCATCATCCCAATCACTTGGTGGACGAACAGTTACTCGAGCCATTAGGTCATCTACTTGCTCAGTATCAATAGTTTCATATTTAACTAATGCATCTTTCATAGCATGTAAGATATCAATGTTATCAGTTAATAGTTTGTAAGCACGTTGGTAGTTAGTATCGATAAGTACTTTCACTTCATCATCAATTACTTTACCCGTTTCATGCGAAACAACATTAGAACGTAAACTACCTTGCTCACCAGTTAATAGAATCGGACCTAGTTTTTCAGAGAACCCCCATTCCGTTACCATTGCACGAGCAATTGCCGATGCTTGTTTGATATCTTGTGATGCACCTGTTGATACTTTTTGTGCACCGTAGATAAGTTCTTCAGCAATACGACCACCATAAGCAACCGAAATACTACTTTCTAACTCATCTTTATTTTGCGAAATCTGATCACCTTCAGGTAAGAACTGAGTCACACCTAATGCACGTCCGCGAGGAATGATGGTTACCTTATGAATTGGGTGATGCTGCGGTACTAATTTAGCCACAATCGCATGCCCTGCTTCATGGTAAGCCGTAGACTCTTTATCTTTATCAGTCATCACTAGGCTACGACGTTCTGCCCCCATTAGGATTTTATCGCGCGCTTGCTCAAAGTCTTCTCTTGAAACAGTACGTTTATTACCACGTGCAGCAAATAATGCAGCTTCATTCACTAGGTTTGATAAATCAGCACCAGAGAAACCAGGCGTACCACGAGCTAATACAGACGCTTTTACTGCATCATCCAGTGGGATTTTACGCATATGTACTTTTAAGATCTGTTCACGACCACGTACATCCGGTAAACCAACAACTACTTGACGGTCAAAACGACCTGGACGAAGTAATGCAGCATCTAATACGTCAGGGCGGTTAGTTGCAGCAATAACGATAATACCTTCATTACCTTCAAAACCATCCATTTCTACTAGCATTTGGTTTAATGTTTGCTCACGCTCATCATTACCACCACCCATGCCTGCGCCACGTTGACGACCTACAGCATCGATTTCATCGATAAAGATAATACATGGTGCAGACTTTTTAGCTTGTTCAAACATATCACGAACACGTGATGCACCAACACCTACAAACATCTCAACAAAATCAGAACCTGAAATTGAGAAGAAAGGTACTTTTGCTTCGCCGGCAATCGCTTTAGCTAATAATGTTTTACCTGTACCTGGAGGACCTACTAATAACACACCAGTAGGAATACGGCCGCCAAGCTTTTGGAATTTGCTTGAGTCTTTTAAGTAATCAACTAATTCAACAACGTCTTCTTTAGCTTCATCACAACCAGCAACATCAGCAAAGGTTGTTTTGATTTGGTCTTCGCTCATCAATTTGGCTTTACTCTTACCAAATGACATTGCGCCGCCTTTACCGCCACCTTGCATGTTACGCATAAAGAAAATCCAAACACCAATTAATAGCAGCATTGGGAACCATGAAACAAAAATAGACGCTAGGAAACTAGTTTCCTCTGGAGGTGTACCCTCTACTTTTACGTCATTTTTAATAAGGTAATTAACTAAGTCCAAATCTGGTGCAGGGATGTAAGTAACAAACGGTGTTTGGTTACTTTTTAAGCCCTTAATTTCTTGACCATTAATTTGTACTTGTTGGATCAGCCCTTGGCTTACTTCTTTGTTAAAACTGGTATAGTCGATTTGTGATTTATTCGTGTCGTCTGATCCAAATCCTTGGAATAAAGACATTAAGACTACTGCGATGACTAACCACAATATCAGGTTTTTTGCCATATCGTTCAAGATGTAAACCTCATGTTTAAAATGAATAGAATATAATAGTAAATCAGATTACTACAGTTTAAAACCGGTCGCCACTAAATAAACCTCGCGAGATCTCGCTCTTGAAGAATCGGGTTTTCTGGTTTTAACTGATTTGAATAATTTTCGTACTTCACTCAAGTAAGATTCGTATTCTGCTCCCATGAAAACTTTGACGATAAAGCTGCCATCTTTCACTAAAACATCACGACACATATCTAAAGCCAGCTCTACTAAGTACATCGATTTCGGTTGATCAATACCAGCGTTACCGCTCATATTTGGTGCCATATCTGATAACACCACATCAACTTTATTATCCCCAATACGTTGTAATAAAGCATTTAAGACCACTTCCTCGCGGAAATCACCCTGTAAAAAGTCCACACCAGCAATCGAGTCCATAGGTAAAATATCACAGGCAATCACTTTGCCTTTCATGCCTACTTTATCAACAGCCCATTGAGACCAACTCCCCGGAGCCGCACCTAAGTCAACCACTGTCATACCAGGGCGGATTAACTTATCTTTACCGTTAATCTCATCTAATTTAAACACAGCACGAGAGCGAAGCCCTTGCTTGTTGGCTTCTTTCACATACTTATCATTGACGTGTTCCTGCATCCAACGTTTTGAACTGCCTGATGCACTCTTTTTAAGACGATTTGTACTGTCTGGTTTTGCCACAATGACTTCCTTAGCGAACGAATATTAGGATAAATAATAATCTAAATAGTAAAGGTTAATATTTAAGGGTAGAATGAACCGTTTTCAACCCTTAATGAAAGATATTTGCATGAAATTATCAAACAAACAGAAACAATTTTTAAAAGGTTTAGCACATCCTTTGAAACCAGTAGTATTACTAGGACAAAATGGCTTAACCGAAGGTGTATTAGCTGAGATCGAAAATGCGATCAGCTTCCACGAATTAATTAAAGTAAAAGTAGCAACGGATGACCGTGAAACTAAACAACTTATTATTGATGCTATCGTACGTGAAACAGAAGCGTTAGCGATTGCAAAAATTGGTCATATTGTTGTTTTATACCGCCCAAGCGAAGCTAAAAAAATAGAATTACCACGTAAATAATAACGTTTTATACCAATTGTATT
>NZ_QOCB01000014.1 GCF_003318165.1 Psychromonas sp. B3M02 | reverse complement strand
ACACTGAAGTGGTCGTTGCTAAAGCCAGTAAGCCGGTTAACCCTACAATTAAATGTTTCATCATTATAGTTTCCCGTGAGTTTGTGGCTAATACCAATTGTATTAAATAACTGATCTAAATTTTGCGCCGGAAAAATGGCTTAGTTAGAGGCGTAAGTTGATGTAAATGGTTGTTCCTTATACGAAACTTACAACGAAAAAATAAGTTGTTTTAACAAGTAAAATAGATCAGTTACTTACTATGATTGGTATAACTTATGTACACGTTTTCTTATCATCCATAAACACGCACATAAACTAATTTCGTCGCACCGACAGTGATTCACCTTGTGCGGCCTTTTTTAAAAGACAAAAAAAATGGTAAACCCTTGCGGATTTACCATTTTTTTATAACAGTTAGCAGCTAATTTTAGCGGCTAAAATATCTCAGCAACTTAAAGTGCTACGATACCTTCAGCTTGAGGACCTTTAGGACCTTGGCTTACTGTGAATTCTACTTTTTGGCCTTCAGCTAAAGTTTTGAAACCTTCGCTTACGATTGCACTGAAGTGTGCGAATACGTCTGGACCAGCAGCTTGCTCGATGAAACCAAAACCTTTAGATTCGTTGAACCATTTAACTGTACCTTGAACTTTAGACATAATAATTATCCTGTTTGTATATTTGAAAACTGCCTTTAATAGGCTTGCGTAGCGTAAATTAGGCTGGAACTTAAAAACTGCAAACGAGGTATTATAACTAAAACAACGAAATGGAGAATGTAAACAATAGGCTTTATTTCTGCTGACCTTCATAGTATCTGAACCCTGCGTTAAGTCAACAAATGATTAGTTTAATTACGTTAAAAACATCCATAATCGATGAAGAAGTAGCAGAAACAGTGAAACTGCTAGCTTAACGCTAACAGTCACTATTTTTTCTCTTAAATTTTATCGTTTTGCTTTTTTTTGTTCTTAAAGTAGCTTATCGCTTTCACGATAACAACAGCAAATAATAACCAAAAAACAGCATGGTAAAGCATATGTAATGCCCCATCACCTAACGCATGATCTGCGTGTGCAAAGGCTTGAGAAGTCAGTAATAAGCTGAAGATAAACGTTAAAAATTTCATGTTTTTTCCTTGTTAGATTTAAAAAGCAGGCTATTTCAGCATGCCCTGTGTTTCAATAAAGTCGATAATATCATTTAAACCTTGCTGTGTTTTCATATTACTAAAAATAAAAGGCTTATCACCGCGCATTTTCTTCGCATCGCGATCCATCACTTCCAATGAAGCACCTACTAACTCTGCTACATCTATTTTATTAATAATTAATAGATCCGACTTAGTAATACCTGGACCACCTTTACGCGGAATTTTATCACCCGCAGACACATCAATAACGTATAAGGTTAAGTCTGATAACTCAGGGCTAAAAGTGGCACTCAAATTATCGCCACCGCTTTCTACTAAGACAAAGTCTAAATCAGGATGACGCGCATGAAGTTCATCAATGGCCGCGAGATTCATCGAAGCATCTTCTCGAATAGCTGTATGCGGACAACCACCCGTTTCAACTCCCATGATACGATCTGCCGTTAGCGCATCATTTCGCGTTAAAAATTGTGCATCTTCATGAGTATAAATATCGTTTGTCACGACGGCCATTTCATATTTATCACGCAGTGCTAAACATAATTGGCTCAATAAAGCCGTTTTCCCTGAGCCAACTGGGCCGCCCACACCGATACGTAATAACTGTTTTTTTCTCATTCTATGTCTCTCATATTTTTGAAAATAATGTGTATAAACTGAAATTGTCATCTGATATTAGGAACGAAATAAACGTGTATATTGCGTTTCATGCCACGCACTGGCCATCGCTAATCGTGGTAAACTTGCCCCGATATCGGCCTCATCAATTTGATTGGCGATACTGATAGCCCCTGCCACTTTATCGCTTAATTCAAATAGTAAATTTTGTGCTTGAGTCTGCCCTAAAGGCACTAATTTAGTGGCAGCTGCCACTTGATTATCTAGGTATGTCCAGCAATAGCCACTTTGCGCAGAAATTAAATCTAACTGGAAAAGATAAGCCGCAATCGCAAATACGCTCACAAAACTATGCTCAGATTGCTTGAATAGTGGGTTGTAAGGTTCACTATCAACAGTATCAAGTTGCTTTAATAAACGTATCAATGCTTTACCCATTGCCAGATCGGCTAGGCGTAACTCACTGCTTTCACGACAAGCAATTAAGTGTTGGTTATATCGCTCAAAGCTGACAAAATCATTGTTTGCTAAGGCTTGGTAAAGTCGTTTAAACAGCGCGAGATCAGTACGAGCAATAGATTCATTGAGGTTTAACTCAATCCATTCAAAAGTCGTTTTTTGATTGTCTACCCACTGCATCTCAATCGCGTATTCCAACCCTTGTGAAAATGAAAAGCCTCCCACAGGTAAATTAGCACTGCATAATTGTAATAATCGATTCAGCTTAATCGGGTTTGCCATATTAATGTTCATGGTGGTGCCCAGCATGCTCGTGAGAGTGGCTATGGCTATGCCCATTGCGTTTCCCATAAGCACCATTTTCAGGTGCAAATACTGCAGGTGTTTTGTCGATTTTTAATCCGTAGTTTTCAGCAAGCTCCTCTAATACGTGATCTGGTTTAAAACGCACCCACAACTCACCAATTTGCAAGGTAGTATGACGATTGCCCAAGTGATAACAAACTTTGCTAAAGGTTAACCAATCCTGACCAATAGCAGTTGAAACGGCCTCAGCTTGCCCTTTTACTTCAATCAATAAACCACACTCTGCTTTTAAAATTTCACCGACTAACAAAGGATGACCACGCTCTACAAAAATACCGATATCAGCGCCTTTATCTGTGACCCCTTTAATGCGCGACTTTTTACGCGTGTCATGATCCAATGTAATCGAATCATTTATTGGATCATGAGTATGATCGAATCTTTCAAATACTTGTAACATTATGTATCTCTTTTTCTATTTCGCTAAAACCAATGAAATAACTTTTAATCTGCTTACTCTATTTACACAGTAGGAGAGCTTTAGGCAAAGCCGTCAAACTTTTATTTGATGAGCATATGTCCCATATGTGATTCAAAATAAAAGAGCAGACAATGCCGTATAAAGTTCATCTATCTCATGAAACTCACTAGCCTTTCAAATAACCCATTATTTGTGCAAAGTAGATGGGCTTTAGACAAAGCCGTCAAACTTTTATTTGATGAGCATATGTCCCATATGTGATTCAAAATAAAAGTGCAGACAATGCCGTATAAAGTTCATCTAAGCAGCACAAATTAGAACAGAGTGTAACGCTGTGCTAATGGCAACTCAGTCGCAGGCTCACAGGTTAATAACTCTCCGTTTGCTCGTACTTCATAAGTTTGCGAGTCAACTTCGATATGCGGCATCCAATCATTATGGATCATGTCTTTTTTGCCAACATTTCTCGTATTTTTACATACACCCACTAAACGCGTCATACCCGCGGCCTCCGGAACATTCTTATCAATAGCTGCTTGCGATAAAAAAGTCATTGATGTTTTAGCTGCTGCGCTACCAAATGACCCAAACATTGGACGGTAATAAACCGGCTGAGGTGTTGGAATTGAAGCATTTGCATCGCCCATTGGCGCGGCAGCAATAAAACCTGACTTGATGATCATTGAAGGCTTAATCCCAAAGAATGCTGGCTTCCACAATACTAAATCAGCCATTTTACTTACTTCAATTGACCCAACTTCATGGCTAACACCATGACTAATAGCTGGATTAATCGTGTATTTAGCGATGTATCGTTTAGCACGAAAGTTATCATTTCGTTCTGTATCCGGGGCTAATGGACCACGTTGTTGCTTCATTTTATGCGCAGTTTGCCAGGTCCGCGTGATCATCTCACCCACACGTCCCATCGCTTGAGAGTCAGAAGAGATCATACTAATCGCCCCTAAATCATGCATGATATCTTCTGCTGCGATACTTTCTTTACGAATACGAGAATCAGCAAAAGCAATATCTTCTGGAATAGAAGGGTTTAAGTGATGACAAACCATCAACATATCTAAATGCTCATCAATGGTATTCACCGTATAAGGTCTTGTTGGATTGGTTGACGAAGGTAATACATTGGGCTCACCACAAGCGCGGATAATATCTGGCGAATGACCGCCACCAGCCCCTTCTGTATGGTAAGTGTGAATAGTACGACCTTTAAATGCCCCCAGTGTATCTTCTAAAAAACCTGACTCATTCAAGGTATCAGTATGAATGGCTACTTGTACATCATATCGCTCAGCAACCGATAAACAATTATCAATAGCTGCAGGTGTTGTGCCCCAATCCTCATGTAGTTTTAAACCACATACACCTGCTTCAATTTGTTCTTCAATGGCTTTTGGTAAACTGACGTTTCCTTTCCCTAAAAAACCAAAGTTCATTGCAAAGTCATTGGTTGACTGCAACATTTTATAGATATTCCAAGGTCCTGGCGTACAGGTTGTTGCTTTTGTACCTGTTGCAGGCCCGGTCCCACCACCGATCATGGTGGTCACTCCAGACATTTGTGCTTCTTCAATTTGTTGTGGACAAATAAAGTGAATGTGAGCATCTATACCGCCAGCGGTTAATATTTGCCCTTCTCCTGCGATCACTTCAGTACCTGCGCCTATTTCAATATCAATATTGTCTTGAATATCTGGGTTACCCGCTTTACCGATAATAGCAATGCGTCCATCTTTCACACCCACATCGGCTTTTACTATGCCCCAATGATCTAAAATGAGGGCATTAGTAATGACAAGGTCAACGGTTTCAGCGCAAGATGCTTGGCTTTGTCCCATGCCATCTCGAATTACTTTACCGCCACCAAAGGTGACCTCTTCACCATACTCAGTAAAATCCTTTTCGACTTCAATCCATAAGTCTGTATCAGCTAGACGAACACGGTCACCGACCGTAGGACCAAACATATGCGCATAAGCATGTTTATCAATCGTTGCCATGATTATTTATCTCCCTCATTCTTGTCATCGATATTACCTTGGATGTCGCCACGGAAGCCAAACACACGGCGCTTACCGCGATAAGCAATCAAAGCCACGTCTCTTTTTTGCCCTGGCTCAAAACGAACCGCAGTACTGGACGTAATATCTAAACGATAGCCTTTAGTTATTTCACGCTCGAAAACTAAGGCTTTATTAACTTCGTAAAAATGATAATGAGAGCCAACTTGGATCGGACGGTCACCAGAATTTGCAACGCTCACGGTTATTTTTTCACAACCAACATTTAACTCTCGATCACCACTATCCGTTATAATTTCACCTGGAATCATGCTATTACTCCATTAAATAATTGGGTTGTGTACCGTCACCAACTTGGTACCATCGGGGAAAGTTGCTTCTACTTGCACTTCAGGGATCATCTCCGCAATGCCATCCATCACTTGATCTCGGGTTAATAACGTACGACCGTAATCCATCATTTCAGCCACCGTTTTACCATCACGAGCACCTTCCATGATCTCCATCGAGATATAGGCCATGGCTTCTGGATAATTAAGTTTTACACCTCGCTTTAAACGACGCTCTGCTAATAACGCAGCAGTAAAAAGCAATAATTTATCTTTTTCTCTTGGTAATAAATCCATAATAATCTCTTTTTAGGTATGCCAAACTCTTGGTTGAATTGCCGCTTTATCTATTAATACAGGACGTAAGATTGCCCATAAATGGATAAAAAGCTGTTTACATTGTTGTGCGTGTGATCCGAGGTATCGAATCACCAATAAGCCTTCAATATCAGTCACGCTGAGCAAGCTTTGTGCGTTTTCTTCAATTATTTTATGGCGTAACTGCTCCACTAACTCACTACGTTGCTGTTTATTCACTAACTTCTCTGGCGCATAAGCGAGAAAGGTTGCAAAAACACTATGATTGGCTAAGCCTGCAGGATGAGTTAATAATTGATTGGCAGGGGATAGTGCAATGCGATCGTGGTAAATCAATTTACCATCGCAAAATAAACGGTTCAGCTGGCAATACTTACCTTCAATAAACGGCTCGTTTGAGTCGGGTAATCCAAGGCAGGTAATATCCCAGCCTAAGTAAGCACTGCTGCTGGTTAATTCGATATCAACCGTGTTAAATCCATCCGCCCCTTCATAAACAATGGTTTCTTGTGGGAAGTTTTCACACTTGGCATCAGCTGCAAGTGCAAAGTGAGTGATTTGTGTTTGCTTTGTATCTCCAATCTCTAAATTAGTACGCGCGCGATAAAAGCGCCCTGCTCCCGGCGTCGTAAATAATAGGTGAGCTTGTTGTTGAATGGAGACATTAATACGCAGTTCATCACCAGAAACGATACCTGCAGGTGGATGTAAGAGGTAGATATGTGCACAATCCCGCCCTTCTGGATAAAACGCTTTTTGTACTGATAATGGCCCTTTGCGTTGTGTTGCAGTTAATTGTGTACCAACTGAAGTATGGCTAAACTGCAAAGATAAATGAGCAAGCCACTGATTTTTCAATGGCTTGCTGATAGTCGGTTTGATTACATCAACAACTGTGTCGGTCATTATTATCTATTAAATCCTTTAATTGATAGTTGGGTCAGTCTATACCGCTAAGTACTGGCTGACCAGTTGGTCATCCAACGCGCTCATTTCCCCAGAGGCAATCACTTGACCTTTTTCCATGATATGGAAATTCTCTCCAACGGCGCGGGCAAAAGGTAACTTCTGCTCGACCAAAATAATGGTCATTCCTTGTTCTTTATTAAGCTTTAATAATACATCTCGAATCAGTTGGACGATATTCGGCTGAATACCTTCATTGGGCTCATCAAGAATCAATATATCTGGGTTTAACACCAAAGCACGGCCTATCGCTAATTGCTGTTGTTGCCCACCCGATAAATCACCGCCACGGCGATGTAGCATCTCTTTTAATACAGGAAAAAGCTTATATATATGATTTGGAATGGTTTTACTTTCCTGACGGCTACAATTTAAGCTGATTTTTAAATTTTCTTCAACTGTCAATTGTGGAAAAATATGACGCCCTTGCGGCACATAACCTACGCCGATTTCCGGACGCTTTTCGACACTGCTTTTACTCATGTCCTGGTCATTAATAATCAAACTCCCTGAAGAGATAGGTAATAACCCCATGATGGTTTTTAATAAAGTGGTTTTACCTACGCCATTACGTCCCATAATACAGGTACGAGATCCTTTCTCTATTTTAAGATCCAGATCCCAGAGGATTTGTGTACCGCCATACTTTTGATTTACTGAAGTTAATTCAATCATCTTAATCTTGCTCCTCACCTAGGTACACTTCTCTCACTTGTTTATTAGCTTGTACTTCATCCATTGAACCTTCCGCTAATACAGTGCCTTGATGTAATACCGTTACCTTACGCGCAATGGAACGTACAAAGGCCATATCATGCTCAACTACGACCACAGAGTGTTTACCTGCTAATGAGGTTAATAGCTCCGCAGTACGTTCAGTTTCTTGTGTAGTCATACCAGTTACAGGCTCATCCACCAATAACAACCTTGGTTCAGCGGCTAATAACATGCCTATTTCTAACCATTGCTTTTGACCATGGGATAAACGCCCTGCTGGGTAATATTGTTCTGCAGTTAAACCAATAGTTTGTAACACTTCATCGATTTTGTCTTTTTGCTCGCCACTGAGCTTATGAAATAGAGAGGTTAAAATACCTTTATCACCCGATAAACTTAGCTCTAAGTTTTCAAAGACTGTTAAGGCTTCAAACACCGTTGGCTTTTGGAATTTACGACCAATGCCTGCGCGGGCAATTTCAGATTCATCTAATTCCAGCAGATCAATTTGCTGACCAAAACTCACCTTACCCGTATCAGGTCGTGTTTTTCCGGTGATCACATCCATCAAGGTTGTTTTACCTGCGCCGTTTGCACCAATTAAACAACGTAATTCTCCATCGCCTATATATAGATTAAGGTCATTAAGTGCTTTAAAACCATCAAAACTCACACTGACATCTTCGACATATAAAATCATGCCATGGCGTGTGTCGGGATTAAGGTTCTCCGTGGAGTGCAGCGGTGAACCATGTTTATCAACTATCATTATTTATTCTCCGCAACTGGGTTTTTCACTGAAGCATCAGACTCACTCTGTTTATCTTTGCTAGGAGGATCTAGTTTATCCATTAAATTAGTCACTAAACCTGCTAACCCTTTTGGTAATAACAAGGTCACCAATACAAACAAACCACCCAATCCAAATAACCAGGCTTCTGGCATAATCGCTGTAAAACGTGTTTTGGCGTAACTCACCACGATTGCACCAACCAAAGCGCCATATAAAGTGCCACGCCCGCCAATTGCGACCCAAATTACAATCTCAATAGAGTTAAGTGGCGAAAATTCACCTGGATTAATAATGCCCACTTGTGGCACATACAAGGCACCAGCGACACCGGCTAACATAGCTGAAACAACAAAGATCCAAACCTTATAATGTTCTGGTTTGTAGCCCACAAAGCGAACTCGGCTTTCTGCATCTCTAATTGCCGTTACTACTCGCCCCATTTTAGAGTTAACAATAAAATGACTAATGCCATAACCTATTGCTAATACAACCGCGGTTGCTACAAATAAGGCAAGCTTGGTGGTTGGCGATTGTAATGAGAATCCAAATAACTCTTTAAAGTCAGTTAGTCCGTTATTACCACCAAACCCCATCTCGTTACGGAAGAATGACAATAATAAAGCATAGGTCATGGCCTGCGTCATAATCGATAAATACACACCACTCACTCGAGAACGAAAGGCTAACGTACCGAAGATATAAGCTAATAGACCCGGTCCAGCAAAGACCAGTAATATCATCACTAATGCATTGTCTGATCCTGCCCAATACCATGGCAGTTCAGTCCAGTTTAAAAACACCATAAAATCAGGTAATTCAGGGTTACCATAGACACCGCGATCGCCGATTTGACGCATCAGGTACATGCCCATGGCATAACCACCTAGTGCAAAGAAAGCGCCGTGCCCTAAACTTAATATGCCGCAGTATCCCCAGACCAAATCAACCGCTAAAGCTAATAGGGCGTAACATAAGTATTTACCTAATAAACTGACCGTATAATTACTCACATGCATGGCTGAGCCTTCAGCAAAAAAGAGATTACACACGGTCACATAAAGGGTTGAGATAAACAGTATTGCAATCACAAAGTGCAAACTGCTCATTTTTTTTATCATTGGTGATTTAAGTAAAGTATCCATTATTCTGCCGCTCTCCCTTTTTGTGGAAACAGTCCTTTAGGTCGTTTTTGAATAAACAAGACTAGACTGACTAACACAATAATATTGGCTAATACTGGTCCCATTGACGGTTCCAACACTTTATTAAAGGTCCCCATTGTCATCGCTGCTACTAGGGTGCCCCATAAATTACCTACTCCACCAAATACAACAACTAGGAAAGAATCGATAATATACGCTTGCCCTAAATTTGGGCCAACGTTAGTTAACTGACTTAGCGCTACACCTGCCACACCCGCAATCCCAGAGCCTAAACCAAAGGTAATTGCATCAACCCATGAGCTTTTAACACTTAATGCTCTAGCCATATCTCGGTTTTGTGAAACGGCACGAACGTGTAAACCTAATGAAGAGCGTTTTAAAATCATCAATAATGAAAAGAACACCATTAGCGAAAAAATAATAATGTATAAGCGATTATAGGTTAGTGATAGCACTGGGTTGATCTCTAAAGAGCCACTCATCCATAAAGGCGCTTCTACCTGACGATTTAATGGTGAGAAAACCGTTCTAACAAGCTGTTGTAATATAAGGCTAATACCAAAGGTCGCTAGTAAAGTCTCCAATGGACGGCCTTTAAGAAAGCGAATAACACCGCGTTCAATTAAGATGCCCACAAAACCAGATACTAAAAACGCTGCAGGTACCGCCATTAATAATGAATACTCAATTAAACTCGGGAAAGTTTGTTGGATCACATAGGTGGTATAAGCGCCTAACATCATCATTTCACCGTGCGCCATATTAATAACGCCCATCACTCCAAAGGTGATAGCTAAACCTATCGCCGCTAATAACAAAACTGAGCCAAGGCTTAATCCAAAGAACAGATTTTCTGCTAGCTTAAACACACTGATTTGTTGCTCAATATCTTCAACAGCATTGGTTAATTCTGTTTTTAACGGACCACCTTGCTGTGATGCTGGTATTTTTTGTAACTCACTCACTAACGCATTTTTAACACTTGGCTCTAAACGGCTTGAAAGTTGTTTAGCTGCTGAAAGTTTTTCAGCATCGTTTCCGTTTTCTAATTGCTCTACCAACATAATTGCAGACATTAAGTCTCTAGCTTCACTATCTTGCTCGGTTTTAATAAGTTTATTGACTGCTGTAATACCGGCTTGATTAGGTTTATCTAACAGTAATTTTAACGCTGAAATACGTACTTCAGCTTGTTCACTGCTTAAATCTAAGTTCGCTAATAGATCGCGAATCTGGCCACGTAGGCGATTATTGGTTCTTACTTTTTTGATAGCTGACTTGCTCACAGTAGGTAATGCTTGGGCATTCAACACATCGGTTAATTGGTATTGGTTGTCACTATTTTTAAACACTGACACCACTTGTTTATTGCTTTTTAAGTAATATAAATCACCAGCGATTAACGGCTCTAAAATAGCACGCACCTGTGGTGCTGAAGTATCGGCAATCTTTTCAATGAGCGTCGACATTTTATTTAATTTAGTCGAAGGCAACTGCCCAACTAAAGTTGTTAGTTCAGATTCACCTTGCGCGTCGTTCTCTGCAGAAAATACAGGAAGCGATAAAACAAAGAAAAAGAGAAAGGGGAATAGGCGCAACATGGACTGTTCCTTAGAATAATATATTCAGTTCATTAAATGGGAGGAAGGTCTCCCATTGGGTGCTTAATGATTAGCAAAGGGACAACGCTTAAACGTTAATTCTCTTTGCTATTACAAGGTTATATTTAGAATTGTTGACCAGAACATTTTGCAGTAGTGATATCAAAGTTGCCGCATTTGATTGGTGAAGTCCAATCAGCAACTAAGTTTTTAGAGCTTGGTAGAAAGTCTGACCATGCATCACCAATCACTGTATCAGGCGTTTCCCAAACCACTTCAAATTGGCCATCTTCTTGAATTTCACCAATTAATACAGGCTTAGATAGATGATGATTAGAGTTCATAACAGCCGTACCACCGGTTAAGTTAGGAACAGCGATACCGATCATTGCTTGCTCTACCGCATCAACGTCAGTTGTTCCCGCTTTCTCAACGGCCTTCACCCACATTTTGAACCCGATGTAAGTTGCTTCCATTGGGTCATTTGTTACACGCTTATCATCACCAATGTATTTTTTCCATTTTGCGATAAATTCAGCATTTTCTTCAGTATCAACGCTTTGGAAGTAGTTCCATGCAGCTAAGTGACCCACAAGTGGTTTAGTATCAAAACCCGATAACTCTTCTTCACCCACAGAGAATGCGATAACTGGAATATCTTCCGCTGAGATACCTTGATTACCTAACTCTTTGTAGAATGGGATATTAGCGTCACCGTTGACGGTAGAGATTACTGCAGTTTGTTTGCCTTCAGATCCAAAACGCTTCACATCAGAAACAATACTTTGCCAATCTGAATGACCGAATGGCGTGTAGTTAATCATAATGTCTTCAGCTTTAACGCCATTTGCCATTAAATAAGCTTCTAGGATTTTATTCGTAGTTCGAGGGTAAACATAGTCAGTGCCAAGTAATACAAAACGTTCCGCACCAATATCATTCATTAAGTAGTCAACCGCAGGAATGGCTTGTTGGTTAGGCGCAGCGCCAGTATAAAATACGTTTTTAGATGATTCTTCACCTTCGTACTGTACTGGATAAAACATTAAACCATTTAGCTCTTCTAATACCGGTAATACAGATTTACGAGAAACTGAAGTCCAGCTACCAAAGATAACATCGACCTTATCTTTTGCTAGTAACTCACGCCCTTTTTCAGCAAATAATGGCCAGTTTGAAGCTGGATCAACCACCACTGGTTCAATCTGCTTACCCAATAGACCACCATTCGCATTTTGATCTTCAATCATCATCAGTACCGTATCTTTCAGCGTTGTTTCACTGATTGCCATGGTGCCTGATAAAGAGTGTAAAACACCGACTTTAATCGTGTCTGCTGCATACGCAAAGTTAGTCATTAAACCTGTTGCAACAATCGAACTTGCAACTATTAGCTTCTTCAGTTTCATAGGTAGTTCCTTTCCTTTTTAGTCTCTAGTGATTAGTGTTTGTACTTGGCAAATGTATCAATCACGCCCTTTTCCAAGTGAGGTAAGTATCTAGGAATTAAGGCAAGGAAAGAATGCGCAGAAGCGCGCAATAGACTACGTAATTATGCGCATATAGAAATAATTTAAGGTCAAATATAATACGCGCGAGCTTAGGCTAGTAACAAGGCTTGATAACAATAGTGGCAAAGAGGTTAAGATGCGTTAGGATGGCACTAGGATGGTTAAAGGAATAATCAATCACCATGGAATCAAACCAAAAAATACTAAAAGCCCGTCGTACCTATAACAAACTCGTCGCTAATGAGATGATGGAAGACTTTGCCTTGCGCTTTACTTCTAAACGCGCGAGAAAATGGTCTTTGAACCGTGTGTCTATGACTGCCTTGGGCATTGTGTCATTTTTAGTATTAGAAGCGATTGGTGGCGCAATAACTTTAGAGTTTGGTTTTACCAATGCGGCTTGGGCTATCCTTGCGGTCACCCTAGTGGTCTTTTTAACCGGCCTTCCAATCAGTTATTACGCCGCTAAATATGGTGTTGATATTGATTTACTCAGCCGTGGTGCTGGCTTTGGTTATATTGGTTCCAGTATCGCTTCGCTTATTTATGCCTCCTTTACATTTATCTTTTTTGCCCTTGAAGCGGCGATCATGGCGATGGCCTTAAAAATTCTCTTTGCAGTGCCCTTACCCATTGGTTATATCCTCAGCACCATTATTATCATTCCCCTCGTTACTCACGGCATTACCTATATCAGCCGCTTTCAAGTGTGGACATCCCCGATTTGGGTGGCTTTGCAACTATTACCTTTGTTTTTTGTTTTTACCCATAACGATAGCCAATTCAATGAGTGGGTAAGCTTTACCGGTAATGCGGGCGTAAATGGTAGTGAGTTTAACCTATTACTCTTTGGCGGTGCTGCTGCAGTGTTATTAGCGTTAGTGGCACAAATTGGCGAACAGGTCGATTTTTTACGATTTTTACCTGAAAAACCAACGAAAAACTCTGGCCGCTGGTGGATGGCGTTATTGGTAGGTGGCCCAGGCTGGATGTTATTTGGTGCATTGAAGCTATTTTTAGGATCTTTTCTCGCTTATTTTGCATTACAACAAGGTGTGCCAGCTCACTTAGCCAGTGATCCAGCACATATGTATCAACTGGCTTATAGTTATGTTTTTGATAACACCACTGTTATCGCAGTGGTAGCTTGCGGTTTTGTCATTTTATCGCAGTTAAAGATTAACGTTGCCAATGCTTATGCCGGCTCATTAGCTTGGTCTAACTTTTTCTCTCGTGTCACGCATAACCACCCCGGGCGAGTAGTATGGATGGTGTTTAATGTGGCCATTGCTCTGTTATTAATGGAGTTAGGCATCTACCAAACCATTGCTAGCATGTTATCGGTTTACTCGGTTTTAGTATTAGCTTGGTTAAGCTCTGTGGTCGCTGATTTAATTATTAATAAACCCTTAGGGATCAGCCCTAAACATATTGAATTTAAACGCTCTCACCTATTTGATATTAACCCAGTGGGTGTTGGCTCTATGTTGCTGGCGTCGATTGCTGGTTTCACTGCACATATGGGCTTATATGGTGAAACAGCAGAAGCATTAGCTTCTTTTATTGCCTGTTTTTTGCCTTTTATTACCGTGCCCTTAATTGGCTGGTTAACACAGGGGAAATACTATTTAACTGATAATCAAGAGTTAGAGATAACACAATTTTGTGAATGTCATATCTGTGAAAATAGCTTTGACCAAGAAGATATGACCTTCTGCCCTGCTTACGGTAAAGCTATCTGCTCTTTATGTTGCAGCCTAGACGTACGTTGTGCAGACCAGTGTCGCCCTCATGCAACGATTTCAGAACAGGCACACGATTTCTTTACTCGATTTGTCAGTGAAAAGGTCTTAAAAATGCTAACCACACCGTTAACCCAGTTTATTGCGTTAACCTTAGTATTAAGCTTGATCAGTGCCACTATTTTATTTCTGGTGTACCTGCAAGTTCCGCTTGAAGATGAGAAAGTAAAACAGGTGTTTGCTAACACCCTGATTAAAACATTTTTTCTGTTAATCATTATTATCGGCATTATTAGTTGGTTATTTATTCTGGCTCGTGACGGTAATCAAAATGCGCTAAAAGAACTTCGGTCACAAACTAAGGCACTGGCTAAAGAGGTTGATGCGCATGAAACGACTTCATCTGCACTGCAAAATGCAAAAGAGATTGCCGAATCAGCCAACCAAGCTAAAAGTCGTTATTTAGCAGCATTAAGCCATGAACTTCGTACCCCTTTAAATGTACTGCTAGGTTATGCACAACTCCTGTTACGTGACCAAGCCCTTCCACCAAAGCAACAAGAAACCATCGCCATTATTCGTCGTAATGGGCAACACTTAGCAGATTTAATTGAGAGCTTATTGGAGATATCTAAGATTGAAGCAGGTCGTGTTACATTACAGCGCGATGAATTTAATTTAAAAGCTATCTTGCAGCAATTAGTAGATATGTTTCAGATGCAAGCCAGTAAAAAAGGCATTAAATTCAACTATATCAGTAGCCCAAACTTACCTGATTATGTAGCAACGGATAAACAACGCTTTAGACAAATCCTCATTAACTTAATCTCC
Organism: Psychromonas sp. B3M02; assembly: GCF_003318165.1. Lineage (GTDB taxonomy): Bacteria > Pseudomonadota > Gammaproteobacteria > Enterobacterales > Psychromonadaceae > Psychromonas. The sequence goes on along the minus strand of NZ_QOCB01000014.1, from coordinate 106,650 downwards.
AATGCAATTAAATTTACCGAGCAGGGTTCTGTGACCTTTAAAGTCACCTATCGCAGTGAAGTGGCAAGTTTTAGTGTGATTGATACTGGTGCTGGAATTGCACTTGATGATCAAGAGATTATTTTCAAGCCCTTTGAGCAAATTCGCCATTCACAATCTCAATCAACTGGTGGAACAGGGTTAGGCCTAACCATTTCACGTTCTCTGGCTGAATTAATGGGCGGTGAGATAACCCTTAATAGTCAACTCGGAAAAGGCAGTACCTTTAATTTCCGTTTAATGTTATTCAAACTGCATAAAGATCCCAAAGAGCCTGAATTAACCAAATCAGAAGCGATTGGCTATGATGGCCCAATACAATCGATTCTGGTTGTTGATGACAACCTAAATCAACGAGAATTAATGGCAGATCTTTTATCACCGATTGGATTCAACATATTATTAGCAGAAGATGCAGAGCAAGGATACCAACAACTACAGCAGCAAAAAGTTGACCTGATTTTAATGGATGTACAAATGCCTAATATCAATGGCTGGCAAATGGTTAAAACACTACGTGAGGAGCATTTCCATATGCCAATACTAATGTTGTCAGCTAATGCACGAGATGCAGAATATAATCAACAAGCAGAAGGTTACCATGATGGATATATTGCCAAACCACTTAATTTAGATGCATTATTAGGAAAAATAGCACAATTGCTAGACTTACAATGGCAATACAAGCGAACCGATAATCAACTTGAAGATAAACAAACTCAAGACCACAAACCTAAGCTAGGGACTGAGCAATATGAAGCCTTAATAGCAATGGCAGAAATTGGTTATTTATCCGGATTTAAACATAAGTTTGATGAAATAAAAGATGAGTATTGTTATCCAGCTGGAAGCGAATCACAAATTATTGAATATGTTGAAGTGTGTAATTTCCCGAAAATAATTGAATATTTAAATGAGTTAAATGATGGATCATAATAGTAGTGATGTGGTGCTGGTGGTTGATGATTCACCAGAGTCATTAGGTATGCTTAATGTTGCTTTAAATAGCCAAGGCTACACGGCACTAGTTGCATTAAGTGGTCAACAAGCATTAGCAATCGCAGAGAAAGTACCGCCTGACGTGGTATTATTAGATGCAATGATGCCAGAAATGGATGGCTTTGAAACATGTCGCCGCTTAAAAGAGTTACTCCCCAATACTCCGATTATTTTTATGACTGGCTTAACTGATGTAGAAGATATTGTGAAAGGTATTGAAGCGGGCGGGGTTGATTATGTGACTAAACCTATCTCTCCCGATGAAGTTATCGTTCGCATCAAACGCCATATTGAAACGGCAAAACTAGCACTCAGTGCACAGGATGCATTAGATCATGCAGGTAAGACAGTATTCTGTGTTAGCCCTGTAGGACGTTTATCTTGGGCAACACCTCATGTCCATGAGTTAATTGATCAAGTATCGAAAGATGATGCCAGCCCTTGGGCGACACTTGCCCCGTTAATAGAAAAATGGCTAAGCAATGATACAAAGACTGAATTAATCGTTAATTGTTTTGCTAACAAAATCAGTATTGCTTACGAACGCCAACAACAACAGATGCACCTGTTACGTATTGTGCAAAATAAAACACAAAAATCAGCGACCGACTTACAACAACAATTACCTATTACAAAACGAGAGTCAGAAGTTTTGTATTGGGTTTCCTATGGTAAGACCAGTTGGGAGATATCACAAATATTAACCATGAGCCCACGCACCGTAAATAAGCATTTGGAACAAATATATAAGAAATTAGGCGTTGATAATCGAACATCTGCTGCTGCGATTTCAATCAGAATATTAGAAGGTTAGTTTACTTATACCCAAAAGTAAGTATCATCAAAATTTCATATTTTGGGTCTGGTAATAGCAACCTGGCTCATAAATTTTCACTTTTATCTGAAAAATAATAACCAATTAACTATAGTGTTATTATGCTCTAAGTTTTATTACGAGAACTATGAAATCAATCAATAAATACGAACTTCTAGAAAAAGCAATTCTGAATGATCCATTACATCAGTTATTCGATGCAGTGGATGCTATTTCTGTTCAGGGTTATAACGAAGACCGTCGAGTTATTTATTGGAATAGAGGTAGTGAAATAATTTATGGTTACACCGAAGAAGAAGCGATCGGACAAAAAATTGAAGACCTAATTATCCCCAAGGATATGAGTGAGTTTGTGATTAACGCACATCGTGATTGGGTCCAAAAAGGCATAGAAATTCCTGCAGCAGAAATAACTCTTCATGACAAAGATGGCGCTGATGTAGAGGTGTTTTCTAGCCATGTTATGTTTACAAATCAACATGATAAAAAACAAATGTATTGCGTTGATATTGATATGGCAGAAACTAAGGATGCACAGGCACAAGTTTCTTTTAAAGAACATATGCTGCAAACCATCTTTGACGCCACACCTGATCTATTTTTCTTAGTAGAAAAAAGTACCAAAATTATAGATTATTACGCTGGTAGTGAAAAAAATTTATACAAGCCACCTGCGGAATTTATTGGTCTTGAAATTAAAGATGTATTACCTGCAGACGTAGCCAAAAAATTTAAAATACACATTAATAAAGTCCTCAAAGAATCTACTTCTGTGACTTTTGAATATGAATTGATATTGGCTCATGGTTTAACCTATTTTGAAGCACGTATTAACTATTTGCCTGATTACGAGCAAATATTGATCATAGTGCGAGATATCACAGAGCAACATCAAACCTCACAAGCGATTAAACAACATGCTTATTATGACACTCTGACCTCCTTACCAAACCGTTTTCTATCTCTAGATAGGTTATCGCAGATGCTTCACGATGCAGAGCGAAATGAAGAAAAAGTCGCAGTGTTCTTTTTGGATCTAGATGATTTTAAAAAAGTAAATGACTCTTTAGGGCATGAAGTGGGCGATAAGTTACTTATTGAAGCCGCCACTCGCTTAACCAACGCGATACGAAAAACAGATACGGTGGGACGATTAGGCGGTGATGAATTTATTCTATTATCTTCAGCGTTACACGATGACAATAGCATCAAAACAATCGCTCAAAGTTTATTAGAAGTCTTCCGAGCCCCCTTTCATATTGATGGTCGTGAATTAATCATTACCTTAAGCCTAGGGGTAGCCGTTGCTCCTGATAATGGAACAACTGTTTCAGACCTATTACGTAATGCAGATACCGCTATGTACCAAGCTAAAACCTTAGGGCGAAATGCATACTCTTTTTTCACAAAAGAGATGAATACCGCCATGATACGTAGGTTTGAAGTAGAAGAGCAGATGCGTAATGCACTTGAGCGCAACGAATTTGAAGTATTTTATCAGCCTCAGTTTGACTCAAAAACACAAAAAGTTATTGGTGCAGAAGCCTTATTACGTTGGCATAACTCTGCTTTAGGTAATGTATTTCCTGATGAGTTTATTCCAATTGCAGAGCAAACTGGCTTAATTGTTCCCATTGGCCAATATGTTATTAATGAGTCACTTAACTTTTTAAATAGATGGCAAACACAACAAAAAAGTGACTTTGTAATGGCCGTCAACTTATCTCCTCGTCAATTTCGAGATAAAAACCTGCTTAAAGTGATTAATGACGCCTTAGAAAACGCTAATCTTAACCCTGAAAATTTAGAGTTAGAAATCACTGAAGGTGTCTTAATGACAGGCCAGTCCTATATCACGGATGCGTTAGTAGGGTTACAAGAGCTAGGTGTGAAATTATCGATGGATGACTTTGGTACTGGTTACTCTTCACTCAGTTATTTGCGCCAATATCACTTTGATGTACTCAAAGTTGATAGAAGCTTTGTGAACGGTATTACCATCAATAAAGAAGACCGAGACTTGGTTAAAGCAAGTATTGCCATTGCCCATAGCCTAGGTTTAAAAGTGGTTGCCGAAGGTGTAGAGATCAGTGAACAACTCAATATTTTAAATGAGTTAGGCTGTGACTATGTACAAGGCTATTACTTCAGTAAACCGATGCCCGGTCAAAAGTTTTTAGACTACACAGAAAACTACCGACTAGAGCCTTAACCCCTCTTACGAGGGTACCCTCCTTTCATTATCAACATTTTTAATAAATATTTTGAATTAACTAGACGATCGGTCTATTATGTTAATTATGACAACATCAATCACTAAACCACGTCGTGGTAGACCACCAAAAAATAAGCCTGACAATCGAGATACACGAGCAGAGCTTATACGGAGTGGCCTCGAGCAACTGACTGAAAGTGGATTTTCTGCTTCAGGTATTGACCCTATTTTAAAAAAGGTAGGCGTACCAAAAGGCTCTTTTTATCATTACTTTGCTAGTAAAGAAGCTTTTGGTTTAGCAGTAATTGAAAGTTATGCTAACTATTTTGCTCATAAACTGGATACGTATTTATTGGATGAAAAATATCCTCCGTTAATACGCATTGCTAACTTTGTTGAGAATGCAAAGTCAGGGCTGACCCATCACCAGTTCAAACGCGGCTGTTTAATTGGTAATTTAGGACAAGAAGTTGATTTATTACCTGAAAGCTTCAGACCAGTCTTAAGTGATGTTTTTCAGGCATGGCAAAACCGCATAGCAGAGTGTTTAGAGCTTGCTAAAGCAAACCATGATCTATCGCAAAGTGCAGACACACAAAAGCTAGCAGAATACTTCTGGATTGGTTGGGAAGGTGCTGTAAGCCGAACACGTTTAACACAAGATGCAACACCAATAGATAACTATTTTCATCATTTTATGGCGGGACTACCTCGCTAAAATTTATTTTCAACCTTAATAGACGATCGGTCTAATAGGAGCAATATATGTTCAAAGGCGTTTTAATTGAAAAAGATGAACAAGGATACCGTTCTGCTTTACAACAAATTGAAGAGAGTGTGTTACCAGAGGGTGATGTTACCATCAAAGTCGCTTATAGCACGCTGAACTATAAAGATGCATTGGCCATTACCGGTAAAGGGCCGGTTGTTCGCAACTTCCCTATGGTACCCGGCATCGATCTGGTCGGTACAGTAGAAGAGACCGCGAGTGAACAATTTAAAGTGGGTGATCAGGTACTACTCAACGGCTATGGTGTCGGCGAAGTACATTGCGGTGGCTTAGCTGAAAAAGCGCGATTAAAAAGCGATTGGCTAATTCCTTTACCTAAGGCGTTTTCTGCTCGTCAGGCTATGTCTATTGGTACTGCTGGCTACACAGCGATGTTATGTGTGATTGCATTAGAAAAACACGGTATTACCCCCGATAGCGGAGAGATTTTAGTAACAGGTGCAAATGGTGGTGTGGGTAGTTTTGCCATTAGTATTTTAGCAAAATTAGGTTATCAAGTGGTCGCTTCAACGGGGCGTATGGATCAAGCTGAGTACCTTACTAAACTAGGTGCATCAGAAGTGATTGACCGTGCAATATTAAGCGAGCCTGGTCGCCCACTAGCCAAAGAACGTTGGGCTGCAGCTGTCGATGCAGCTGGTAGCCATACACTTGCTAATGTTTGTGCAAGCCTTAAATATGGCGGTGTCGTTGCCGCTTGTGGTTTAGCACAGGGGATGGATTTACCAACCACTGTGATGCCATTTATTCTACGTGGTATTACTTTAGCTGGTATTGATAGTGTAATGCGCCCAACAGCAGACAGAGTTGAAGCTTGGGAGCGATTAGCAAATATATTAGATACATCAGTATTTGATGATATTGCTAAAGAGATCACTTTAGAAGAGACCATTGATACTGCTGAACAACTTATTCAAGGTAAAGTTCGCGGACGTGTGGTTGTGAATATCGCAGGCTAGCTTTAAAACTAATCAGAAAAGATAAATATGCCCACTTTACGTGGGCATATTTTTTTAAGCAGAAAAAGGTGTCGCGAGTGCATCATCTGGTGATACATAAGGAATATTTAAGCTTTTAGATACACTCAAGTTAGTGACTTTACCATGCATCACGTTTAAACCATTTTTTAAGTGTTTATCAGCTAATAAAGCCTCTTTATAACCTAACTTAGCAAGGCGCAATATATACGGCAATGTTGCATTATTAAGCGCAAATGCAGAGGTTCGAGCAACTGCTCCTGGCATATTGGCGACGCAGTAATGCACAACCTCGTCAACAATATAAGTTGGCTCACTATGCGTAGTTGCTTTAGAAGTAGCAAAACATCCACCTTGGTCAATGGCAACATCCACCACTGCTGAGCCAGCACGCATTTTTTTAATCATTTCTGCGCTGACTAATTTAGGTGCTGCTGCACCCGGAATTAATACTCCACCAATCACTAAATCAGCATCTAACACTAATGATTCAAGGTTATATTTATTGGAATAAGCCGTTTTAATAGTTGAGCCAAACTGTGCATTTACTTTACGTAAGGTATCAATATTGTTATCAACGATAGTGGTATCAGCCCCTAACCCGATAGCCATTTGTGCCGCGTTGCAACCAACAACTCCACCACCAATAATTACAACTTTAGCAGGTGCAACACCTGCCACACCACCTAATAATAAACCGACACCACCATGTGATTTTTCTAAACAGGCGGCACCAGCTTGAATAGACATACGTCCAGCTACTTCCGACATTGGGGCTAATAAAGGTAAACTGCCGTTATCACTGGTTACCGTTTCATAAGCGATACACACGGCTTTACTGTCAATGAGATCTTGAGTTTGTGTCGGATCAGGCGCTAAATGTAGGTAGGTAAATAATAATTGATCAGGGCGTAACATAGCGCGCTCAACAGCTAATGGTTCTTTTACTTTTACAATCATCTCTGATTGAGCAAAGACCTCTTCAGCCGTTGCGAGTATTTGTGCACCTGCATCAATATATTCTTGGTCACTACAGGCAATACCCTGACCTGCTGATTGTTGAATATAAACCGTATGCCCTGCTGATGTAACCTCTTTAACACTAGCGGGTGTCATACCAACACGGTACTCGTGAACTTTAATCTCTTTAGGTACACCGATAATCATTTACTGCTCCTTAGAATGATAATTACTGATTGTTTAATAAATAAGCGTTATCGATAGTATAAAGTTTAATAAATAGTTTTATTCACTCTATTTTTTTGTTTTTTTATATCCCTATAGTTTATAATGTTACTTATCGTTTTTATGGCAGTTAATAATTTTACAATATTGAAAGGATGCAGTTTATGTCACTAGACAGGATAGACAGAAATATATTACGAGAATTGCAAAAAAATGGCCGAATTTCGAATGTAGAGTTATCTCAAAAAGTAGGGTTAAGCCCAACGCCTTGTTTAGAGCGAGTTAAACGTTTAGAAAAGCAAAAGGTGATTCAGTCCTATACTGCCTTATTGGACCCAGAGCATTTAGGCGCCTCTTTATTAGTTTACATCGAGTTAACTTTAAAACGCTCTAGCCCTGATGTATTTGAACGCTTTAATGAAGCGGCAAAACAACTCGATTCAATTTTAGAATGCCACCTTGTTTCTGGGGATTTTGATTATCTCCTGAAAACTCGAGTTGCAGATATGTCAGCTTATCGAAAGGTACTCAGCGAAACATTATTATCACTGCCTAATATTAAAAGTTCTAAAACCTATGTCGTCATGGAAGAAGTAAAGTACCTCACTACCATCAATATCCCCAATTAATGGGGTGGTCAGCACTAAGTTGATAGACCTCAATCATTAAGGTCTATCAATCATTTAGTGTCTTTATTTTTTCACAATTTTAAAGTTATCCCACGCCTGTGATGTTGGCATCACTTCTAAACTGTTGATGTTAAGGTGCGCAGGCTGCTCCGCTATCCATAAAATAATATCTGCGATATCTTCTGGCTGAATCGCGTTGGCACCTTGATAGATTTGATCATATTTATCTTGGTCACCATTAAATCGAACAAGACTAAACTCACTTTCCGCCATACCTGGCTCCAAGCTTGTTACACGGATACCTGTGCCTGCAAAATCACTACGTAAATTACGCGAGAACTGTGCAACAAAAGCTTTACTTGCACCGTATACATGGCTTCCAGGGTACGCCCAATTACCTGCAATACTTGCCAAATTAATAATTGTCGAAGAAGGCTGTGCTTTTAATGTTGATAAGAAACTATGAGTTACATTCACTAAACCAGTGACATTGGTATCGATCATAGTATGCCAATCAGATAGTTTTGCTTGGTCAGCTGGCTCAGCACCTAATGCAAGGCCAGCATTATTTACTAAAATAGCCACTTGTTTGAACGCTTCAGGTAGGTTGTTAGTAAACTCAGCAACCGCTTCACTGCTACGTACATCTAATACCGCATAATAAACACTAGTTAAAGGTGATAACTCTTCACTTAATGCCTTTAGACGCTCTTCTCTACGGCCAGTGATAACAAGAGGATAACCCTGCTGGGCAAATTTTTTCGCTGTTGCTAAACCAAAGCCAGCAGTTGCGCCAGTAATAAGTACTACAGGACGTTGTGATGCAGTCATATGAAATTCCTTAAAAATACAAATGAGAAGGTGTTCGGTTGCTTAATATAAAACCTGAACACCTATAATAGAGACCAGTAAGACAAAGTTAAATAACAACTTTTACCTTACTGTTATTAATCCCGCCTAGATAGGATTATTAATAAAATTAAAAGTCTGTAAACTCTGTAAATACAGCATCTAAAGTATCTACAATAAAATCAGCTTCTTCATGCGTTAAGGTTAATACCGGGCAAAAACACAGGGTATTATTTAGGTATTTAAATGAACGGTTAGTGCGCCCAATAATTAATCCTTTTTGCATGCATGCCCCTGCAATTTTAACTGTTACCGCTTCTGCTACAGGAGTTTTGAGTTCTCTATCACTGACTAATTCAAGACCTAATAACAAACCTTTACCGCGAACATCACCAATAATGGCATGTTTTTCCGCTAAACCATGAAACTTTTCCAGTAAGTAGTCGCCCATTACTGCACAATTTTCAACGAGGTTTTCTCTTTCTAAAATTTCTAAATTTGCTAAAGCTGCTGCTGGACCAGCAGTACAACCAGCATAAGTACTAACATCTCGAAAGTACATTTCACGGTCTGGCCCATCAGATAAAAACTCTTCAAAAATAGCTTCAGTGGTCACTAGACATGAAATAGCCGCATAACTCGATGCTACACCTTTTGCTAACGTCACTATGTCAGGTTTAATACCGTAGTGCTGATAACCAAACCATTCACCGGTTCTACCCATCCCACATACCACTTCATCGATATGCACTAACACGTTATATTTTTTACAAATTTCCATCACTGCAGGCCAGTACCCCTCAGGAGGTGTGATTACACCTCCGCCCGCAGTGATGGGTTCAAAAATAACAGCGCCAACCGTATCTGGCCCTTCTCTTAAAATCACTTTTTCTAATTCTTTTGCCGCTAAAACACCATAATCAGCGACGTCACCAAATTGACTGCGGTATTCGCAGCAGTGCGGAAATTCAACAAACCCAGATGCAAATGGGCCATAATGTTGGCGACGCTCTTCTTGTCCAGTAGCACTTAAGGCACCAATCGTCGACCCATGATAATCACGTTCGCGATATAATATTTTATGTTTTTTGCCACCGTATTTTTGTTGAGAGATTTGACGTACAATTTTAAACGCTTTTTCATTCGCTTCAGAGCCTGAACTTGCATAATAAACACGACTTAAACCAGGCATTTTTTCTAATAATTTTTCAGAAAATTCAGCCGCTGGTTCAGTTCCAGCAGTACTCGCAAAGAAATTAAGTTTAGCAATTTGGTCACGTACCGCATCTGCGATTTCGGTACGTCCGTAGCCAACGTTTACACACCATACACCACCAGAAGAAGCATCAAGATAACTGTTTCCCTTAGCATCCCAAACGCGAGATCCTTCGCCTTTTACCATGACCAATGGGTCTTGGTTTTTTAATACGCTATGTTGACTTAAATGATGCCATACATGGTTACGGTCTCGTTCGATTAATGTGCGTGTTTGTGCTTCCATCTACCCTTCTCCTTGAAATAGTATGTCATACCCCTCTGCTTGATAAGGTAATCCGTATAAATATCGTCCATTTCACATTAACTCAGAATGAAAGTCTTTCCTTAGCGCCAACTAAGCTTTTCGATAGTGCCAGATTTTGACCTTTGGCATTTATCAATTGAAAGGAAAACATGGCTCTACAATTAATCATTTCTGGCCCTACTCTTACCTTTCGAATGAAAGGATAGTAACGTCGAAAATAACTAACATTAAGGAAGATAAGTGGAACAAATTTGGTACGTTATGCCTATTGTGATATTTGCAGCGATAGTTCGAGGCTATAGTGGTTTTGGCTTTGCCGTGATTGCAGTGGTCGGTTTAAATTTCTTTTTTGAACCACAACAGAGTGTCGCAATTGTACTATCTCTGGATGTGCTATGTAGTATTAACCTATGGAAACAAGCGGTTAAACAAGCAGACTTCCCTACTCTCCGAAAACTTATTATCGGTGCCATCTTAGGCCTACCGATAGGCTATTGCTTTTTATTATTCATTCCAGCAGAAATCTTAAAACTGCTTATCTGTTTAGCCATCCTTGGATTAGCGGTATTACTTTTTTCTAATTTTAGGCCTTTTAATGCCGAGAAGAACAGCAGTAAAATCGGCTTTGGTGTGGCAGCGGGTGCAGGTACAGCAAGTGCTTCTATTGGTGGCCCAATGATTGTGTATTACATGTTGTCTAGTCAACTAAGCACTAGTACTCAACGTGCCACCATGATTCTCTTTTTTATTGCAAGTGAAGGCCTTACCGTACTCTCTCTGATCGCTGGAGGATTAACTGATAGCACCTTACCAATGGCAATATTAATCTTAATTTTACCAGCACTCGTCGCGGTAAAATACGGCCAATACCTGTTTAATAAAAAACCACCAGCTTCATTAAAAAGCTTTGCTTTACCTGTCATGGTCGTAGTTGCATTGTTAGGTATGGCGAATAGTTTTGTTAGTTTGACCGCTTAATGATTTAAGGTTACAAGCCCATCGTAAACTTGGTTTATGCAGGGTTTGTAACAGGTAATTAACTAGCTGACAAAGTATTCTCTACCTGGATCTAAAGTAGTGTAATTAGTTATACATATTGGCTACGCGGACAAAGCTTTTAGTCACTTTAAATTGGCTCTTCACTTACCTCTCTATGCAATCAATACAATTTAGCAAATTGCTCACACCAACTTCTACAGAGTTCGATCACTACAACTACCTTAAAGATGGCTTTCTACCTGCTCCCCTAAAACAACCAAAGCTTTAGCTCCTGCTTTACTTGGATACAAATTAATAAAATGCGCTACACCAGGTTTTTAAGCATTAAAAACAGTCACTTTGTTCGAAGGTTAAAAGGTTCAAGCTAAAAAAGATTGATCATTTGATGACACATCCTTGTCATACTTATTTGAGAAGCTGTATTTATCAATTTTATTAAATAAGTGCTGTAAATTTTACGTAATAAAAATGGCTTAGTTTAAGGCGGAATTTTTATTAAGGAATTGTTCCCTTAATAAAAATCACAGCAAAAGAATAAGTTATTTTAATAAATAAAATAGCCCAGTTAATAAGTATGGTTGGTATTAACACTTAGGATGGGGATAAAAATTATGTTAATTACTGCACACCGAGGCTTGTCTAGCGTAGCCCCAGAAAATACCTTAGCAGCCATTCAAAAAGCCATTGAATTAGGTGCCAAGTCAATAGAGATAGATGTACAGATCAGCAAAGATGGTGTGCCCATTGTGTTCCATGATTTTAATGTTAATCGATGCACTAATGGGCAAGGTCTAGTGCAAGATATTGAGTACAGTGAACTAGCGAAGTTAGATGCCGGTTTATGGTTTTCCGATGAGTTTGAAAATGAGAAGATCCCTACTTTAGCCGAAGTACTGATATTGATTAGACAAAATGGCATTACCCTGAATATAGAATTAAAAGTGCAAAATGAAGCACATATTTTAGCCCTCTGTAAACAGGTTGTAGAGGTCATAGAGGCCAGCAAAATCACCACAGGACAATTAGTTTTTTCAAGCTTTGAGCATCAAGCTTTATTATTATTAAAACGCCTAAAACCCAGTATTCGTCGCTCTCAGTTATGGGAGAAAATACCCGATAACGCACTACAAATGTTAGATGATATTTATGCTTTTAGCGTCAATTGTGATTACCGTTTTTTACGACAAGAACAAGCACTAATAATCAAACAAGCTGGCTACCAACTACATTGTTATACCGTCAATGACCCATTATTTATTGAACCACTTAGACCTTTACATGTCGATAATATTATTACCGACTGGCCACAACGCTTCTAAGGGGAATGGATATGAATATTGACCTATCCAATAGACAGCATCATATTTTAACGCGATTAACTCAACAGAGTTATTGCTCTATAGATCAGCTTTCCAGTGACTTTTCAATCACTAAACAAACTGTCAGGCGTGATATTAATGCACTTTGTGACCTCGGTTTAGCACGACGTCGAAATGGTGGAGTCAGTGTGCCAGCATCTTTGGAGAACAGTAACTATCTAACCCGTAAAGCCTCCTTTAGCGACGTTAAACATAAAATTGCTACACAAGTAGCACAACAGATCCCCAACGGCAGTACAGTCTTTTTAGGTATTGGCACTACCATTTCCGCGATCGCTGAACAACTTGGACAACATCAACAATTACGTATCGTCACTAATAACTTTGAAGCAGCGGCTATTTTGTCACACTATGATCATATCGAAACTTGGATTGCAGGTGGTCGTTTACGCCATAATGATCGCGATATCATTGGAGAAAGTAGTGATGACTTTTTTCAACAATTTATTGCCGATATTGGCATTATCAGTTGCGCGGCGGTCACCCCTTTACAGAGTATAGAAACATCAAAGAAGACTGTTGAATGGTGTTTAGATCATGAGTTACAGGAAGCAAAAGTTAGCCAAGCTATTATTAATAACAGTTTGCAAACTTGGTTAGTGGCTCATGAAAACAAATGGCACCAACAAGCCAGTAGCAAAGTTGCGCCCTTGACCAACTTTAATCAAGTATTTAAGGGCTAAATAAGACGAGTTAGATTAATTTAAAAAGTCGGCAATAAGACACGTGTAGCATCGATGAACATTTGTACCGACATCATTAATAGCAGCATGCCCATTAAACGCTCTAAGGCTTTTAAACCTTTGTCTTTTAATATTTTATAAAGCTGTGGTGAACATAGCAACACCAGTACCGCTAATACCCAAGCTAATAATAAAGCGGTAAATAAACCACCTGTATGCTCTGCATTTGTTTTGGCTAATACCAATAAAGTAGCTAAAGCACCGGGGCCAGCGATCATCGGTATAGCAATCGGTACCACTAATGGCTCATCACCTTTACTAGTAGCAAATAGGTCCCCCCCACCGGGGCTAGGAAAAATCATTTTTAAAGCGATTACAAAGAAAATAATACCACCAGCAAGACTAATCGCAGGAGTTTCTAAGTGAAACAGGCTTAAGAATTGCTCACCAAAAAATAGGAATATGATCAAGATAGCCAAACCAATCAACATTTCACGAATAATGATTTTAGAGTGTCGTTTTTTATCTATGTTTTTTAAGATACTTAATAGCAAAGGCACACTACCAAATGGATCCAGTATAAAAAACAATAAAATAGCCGTTGAAAATATTGAGAATGAAGATTCCATGAACTGACACCTTACCTGCTAAAAGAGATCAAAAAATGAGAGTGATTGGTATTCCTATGGGCATTATATTTTTTTAAACGTTGGCGGCAAGGGAGAAATAAAAAAGCCAAGTTAATTGATTAACTTGGCTTGAAGTGAAATGGTAGGTTATCGTTTACGTTCTTTCAGTGGCACTACTAACACTGGGATACGTGAACGTGCTAGAACATTCCTTGCAACACTCCCTAAAAAGGTTTCAACAAAACCTTTTTCATGCGTCCCCATAACAATTAAGTCCACTTCACGCTCTCGTGAATTTTTTAAAATCGCTTCCATAGGAAAAGATTCAATAATATTTATCGATTTTATCTGCTTTCTTACCGCCAAATCTTCGGGGTCAGAAACTTGTGCCCAAAAATCTTCCTGTTTAGTTTCCAACTTAGCTTTAGCTTGACGCTTACGCGATCCTAACATTTCAGCACGTTGTTCTGAATTCATCACATAACTTTCCAGCGCCATTCTTGCATCACTAGAGAGTTTTTCTACAACATGTAATACGTGTATTTCAGCACCCGTTTTTTTGGCTAAAAACGCAGCGTATTTAAAGCACTCATTAGAGCCCTGCGATAAGTCTGTACAGTATAGAATTTTATCAAATTGAAACATAATCTATCCCTTTATTGTCAGCCTACTTTAGTTGACCTAAAGCAGGCTACTAAACAACTTAATATCCGAGTAGTCTTGGCATGGTCAAGGCTATTTGCGGTATGTAGGCAATAATAATCACCATAATCGTAGACACTAATGCAAATGGTAATGCTTTTGCCGTTACCTCTTCCAGAGGCGTATCAGATATACCTGAAGCAACAAATAAGTTCTCACCCAAAGGCGGAGTAGAGAAGCCAATTGATAAGCTACATACCATCACGATGCCAAAATGTACTGGGTCAATACCTAAAGTGTAAGCAACAGGTAGCAATACAGGTGTTAAAATCATAATCGCTGCTAATGTTTCCATGAACATCCCAACAAACAATAGGAAAGCGATAATTAATAACCAAATTAAGTATAGGTTGTCAGTTAGACTTAACATAGATTCTGCCACAATTGCAGGAATCTGGTTTTCTACCAAAATACGACCAAAGGCAGTTGCAGTAAATAGAATCAATAACACGCGACCAGATAACCAAGTTGTTGTTTCTAACGAGTGAACCAGATCTTTTATTTTCAACTCTTTATGGATAAAGATACCTACAAATAAAGTATAGAAAATAGCAATAATAGCTGACTCAGTTGGGGTAAAGAAACCAGAGTAAATACCACCTAGAATCACTAATGGCGCTAAAATAGACCAAATACCGTCTCGAGCTGCTTTACCAATCTGTGCAACAGACCAACCTTCACCGCTACCTTTAAAGCCATAACGACGACATTGAATGTAGTTTAAGGTCATTAAACCTACAGACATCACCACACCAGGTAAGAAACCAGCAATAAACATTTTTGGAATTGAGATGCTTTGGAACTCACCGTGTTTGGCGATCGCATCTAGTGGCACCGCTAACCCCAACGCTGAAATACCGAAAATAACCATAGGGATAGAAGGTGGAATTACAATCCCTAAACCACCTGATGACGCTGTCACCGCTGAGGCATAACCTTTGTCGTAACCACGGTTTACCATGGCAGGGATCATTAACATTCCTACCGCAGCAGTTGTCGCAGGGCCTGATCCTGAAATCGCGCCAAAGAACATACACGCTAAGATAGCTGCCGCAGACATACCGCCTGTTACAGGGCCAGCAAAGCTTTCAGCTAGCGTCACTAATCGCTTGGATATGCCAGAAGCTTCCATCAACGCACCTGCTAATATAAACGCAGGTAAAGCCATTAGTGGAAAAGAACCCACTGAGTTAAAAGCGATTTGTACAAATTTAATTGGGTTTTCATCTAGGTAGAAAAATGATGCTAAAGCAGCAATACCTAATGACACCATGACCGGTGCGCCTAAAATCAATAAGGCTAAGAAGGATCCAAATAGGACCATTACTATGGATGCTTCACTCATAGGTTATTCTCCCTTCCCTGTATTAGTTTTCTGCTGTGCATCATCAATTGCAGATTCTTCTTGCATGTCGTGGTTCATTAACTCATTCATCTCTTGTGATTCAGGGTCAATCACCTCAACACCTTTAATATATTTTAAGTAGTTAACTTGTAAGATACGGATCGTCATTAACACAAAGGCGATCGGTAGAATTAAGTAGATATATTTCATTGGGATACCCAGCGTTTGAGATTTCCAGAACAAGTTCATTCTGTTAAAAACAAAATCATAGCTTAGGTAAATAAAGTAGCTGTTAAAGCTTACCCATAATAGGTCTGAAGCTAACTCACAAAAAGTACGAAGCTTCTGTGGTAACCATTTGTAGTGAAAAGTAACACGGTTATGCGCTGATAATTTTGCCGCGTAACTTGAACCAAGAAAAACAAACCATACGAAGAGATAAACCGATAGTTCTTCACTCCAAGTAATGGAATGACCAAATAGTTCGCGGGAGAGAATTTGAGCAAAAAGCAGAGTAACAAAAGTTACTAGTAATGCCCTACATAGATAGCTTTCTAAGTTATCAAATATTTTTAAAATTATTTTCATTGTTGTGTCCCTGTTCCCTTGAGAGAGAGCAGCACCTTGCTCTTAAAATAGGTGGTTATGCTAATGTCATCTGCACTAATAAAAAGGGAGTGTTTCCACTCCCTTTTCAAACTACCTTTTAAATCTTTTCACGACCTAATAGGCTCAGTAATTCATTAATTTTATCTTTACCGCCTACTTGCTCATAAAATTCAGGCCATACACCTGCTTGTGCTTTTTTAACCCACTCAGCTTCATCTTCTAACTGGTCGATTTCCATGCCGTATTTAGACACTAGCTCTTCTTTGATGCTGCTTTCTTTTTCTTTAATCCAAGAAAGACTGTACTCAGTCGCTTCTTTACCTGCTTCTAAGATAGCTTGTTGTACTTCTTTAGATTGGTCCTGGAAAAGAGATTCAGACATAATTAACGGCTCAAGAGCAAATAAATAGTGTGTCTCTGTTAGGTATTTTTGGATTTCAGCAAATTTCATTGAGTAAATCGCTGCATAAGGTGTTTCTTGACCATCAACAACTTGCTGCTGTAGTGCAGTGAATGTTTCAGACCATGCAACTGGTGTTGGGTTAACGCCAAAAGATTGATATGTTTTAATGATCAGGTCGCTTTTTGGCACTCGAATAAACAGGCCTTTCAAATCATCTAGATTTTTCACAGGGCGTTTTGAGTTAGTTAACATACGGAAACCAGAATAGCTCCAAGCAACGATACGTACATTTGCTTGCTGTAATGTGGTTTCAGTTAGGCGTTTTTCGATATCACTGTTAATCACTTTTTCTGCTTGGTCAATATTTTCAAAAATATATGGCAAAGCAAGTAGGCCAACAGAAGGACTAAAAGGTGCTAAGTTGTTAGCGGCGATGATTGACATATCTAATGTGCCTAATGCCACGTCATTCACTGTTGCTTGTTCAGAACCTAGCTGCCCATTAACAAATAATGTTGATGTTATTTTGTCATTGGTCTTTTCAGCAAGTACTTCTGAAAATTTAATACCTAATGCCTCTTGAGCACTGCCACCGCCATCACCAACAGCCATTTTCCATGTTGCTGATAACGCACTCGTTGATAACACTAGACCTGCAGTCAGTGAAAGGGCTTTAATAAGTTTCGTTTTTTGCATTTCCATTACCTCATTTTTTATGATGATTTTTTCGCACAAATAATAAATATAAGAGCGAGAATCCTAATTGAATCTAAAAAAGAATTTTCCAGATTCATATGCAGCATACGAGCTAACATACTTACTTTCATGGCATAACCTGTTATGCCAACATTCTCATTACCCAATTGTTATTATTGGAGTACGCTGGTTAATCATAAAACAGATTAACAAACAAAAACCAATAATAAAAACAACCAGTTAATAAACTATTTAATCGTGATACGATTATTCTTTTGTTTTCCTTAAATTACCTAATGACTTGCAACATAATAGTTTGCTAAACACCACTTTTTATTGTCAAAATATGATTTATAAATCCCCAGCCGGATCATTGCATGGTCTATTAAACAATAGCAGACCATTAAAAGAGTATAAAAGAGAATGTAGATATAGGTTTTTCACCCATTATTTTTTTATTGTTAGTGTCATTAACGACATCTCTATTGAATTTAGGTAAAATAGGCGTTTATTATCACTTGCTAAAATATTTTTCCTGCTCTAGCACACTCATAAATCACTTTTTATTATTTTTATTGTATCTGCGTGATGCGCTTTCCTTATTTAAACTACACTTGAACAAAATAAGTAACAGAGCCAATTTTTGAAATTAATGGGCCACAAGTTAAATTTTGGCCTCAGCACTTTAAAAAAATTGGCTTAAAAATTGCCTATCTATAAGGTGGTGAGTTGCATTGAAAACAAGCAACATATTTCACCACATAATTTGCTCGAAATTTATACAGGTGACGTAATGGTTGATTTTTTAATAAATATTGAATTGCATCAAAATAGTACTTATCAGCAACAGATCCGTGAAAAATTAGTCGAGCTTATTGAGCAAGATACCTTTGGTGACAAAGCCTTACCATCAGGTAGAAAGATGGCACAGCTATTAAAAGTATCACGTAATACGGTAGTGCTGGTGTATGAAAGCTTAGTCGATGAAGGGTATTTAGTTGCACGTAAGCGCAGTGGGTTCTTCGTTCACCCTGATCTACTTATGGTGCAACGTCTCACCAATTCAGTGCAAGCAGACCCTGAAGGGGTACATCGTACGACTCGCCAACCGGACTGGTCGAAACGAATGTTGAAGCAACCAAGTCAATTATCCACCTTAAATAAAGATGAAAATTGGTTAAAATATCCATATCCATTTATTTATGGGCACATTGATGTCAGTGAATTTCCGCTCTATCAATGGCGAGAGTGTTCACGTATTGCTGAAAGTAAAGGTAAGTTACATGAATGGGTAGAGGGTTATATCGATATGGATGACCCACAACTGGTCTCGCAAATTCGTCAGCAAATTCTGTCAAAACGAGGTATCACAGCCAAGCCTGAAGAGATCCTCATTACTTTAGGCACACAAAATTCACTGTTTTTATTAACCAACCTGTTAGCCGATCAGTCGGTAACCTTTGGTGTTGAAAATCCAGGCTATGCAAACTTACGTCATATTATCTCTTTATGTGATAGCCCAGTTAAACCACTGGACATTGATAATGCAGGTTTAAAATTAGGTAAGCAGTTAAAAGACTGTGATTATGTTTTCACTACACCAAGCCATCAGTACCCAACCACAGTGACCATGAATGTAGAACGTCGTAAAGGATTATTAGAGCAAGCTTGTAAAGATGACTTTATCGTTATCGAAGATGATTACGAGAGTGAAGTTAATTTCATTGAACAACCATTACCTGCATTAAAAAGCTTTGACCAAGATGGCCGTGTTATTTATGTAGGCAGTTTATCTAAATCTTTAACGCCAGGCATTCGTGTTGGTTATCTAGTGGCAGATAGCTCTTTAATCACCGAGTTACGTAAACTGCGTGCTTTACATTACCGTCACCCACCTTCAAATAACCAACGTATTGTCGCGCTATTTATTAGCCAAGGTTATTACGATAGTCATGTTAGACGTATGCGTCGTACCTTTGAAAAACGATGGTTATTGATGGAGCAAGGTGTTAAGAAATATCTCAGCTCCTGCAAAATACATGCAACTCCAGGCAGTTTTTGCTTTTGGATTGCCTTGCCTATTAATGTAGCTAGCCATGATTTACGTGATAAAGCCGCGCAGCATGGCATATTAATTGAATCGGGCGATACGTTATTCATGCAAAAAGACGCCCCTAAGAATTATATTCGATTAGGTTTCTCTGCCATGAACAGCGATAAAATTTTACCCGGTTTAGAAATATTAGGTTCCCTCATCACTGAACTAAGCCATGGCTTTACCGAGCCTTTGCAAAAGCGTGTTGTCTAAAGCAAACAACCTAAATGTAAACTTTCCTCATAAAAAGCAAAAGATACAACCAATCACCCAGTGAGGGGGTTGGTTTAACTGCCTATTTATACCAATCACACTAAGTAACTAATCTATTTTGCTTGTTAAAATAACTGACTCCTTCATTGTTATTTTCGCCAATAGAACCACTATTAAAGCATTAACATCTTTTGCTTAATTCCCAGTCAGACTATTAACGAAGTTAATCGTCGAGAGGCTTAAATTACGCCTTAAACTAAGTCATTTTTCCTGCGTAAAATTGAGATCGCTTATTTAATGCAATTGGTATTACTCTCTGATTATATTACCGAGCAATATATAGTGCGCATTTCCACCTTGTTTACTTACCGAGTGTTGCAATCAAAAAATAGCTCATATATCATCCAATAAGATAACGATAACTATTATCAAAGATTGATAACCCTATACTTGAGGCATACCTAACCGTACGCTTAATTCTATCACCTATATTATTTAATAGGCGCTTTCGCCCCTTAACCCATTATGTCTAATCGAACCCTACAAACAGATTCATTAACCTCTATGCTTAACTTATGTAGACAAGTTATCCCCTATTTGGATGGTAAATTTGAAACGTTAGACTCTACATTTTTAACCACAGTTGAAGATGACCAATGGCTACAAGGCAATCATTATGATCAAGCGACTATTATCGCGTTACGAAATGATTTAAAAAGACTGTTCCCTGACGCAGGTGAAGCGTACTATCAAGCGCGCGTGTGGCATCTGCTATGTTGGCAACCTATCTATATTGCCTTTATCAGTATCTATGGCTTACAAAGGCTGCCTGACTTTTCTCAATTTAAACAACAACGTCAACACAATGCGATTATCGGCTTCACTTTTCAAAGTGAGCAGATGGTTAGCGGCACTCCACAGCAACTAATCGCACAAACAAAATTACATTTAGCCCCTTTAATTGAGCATTACCGAGTCCAGCTAGATAACGTTGAACGTTGTCGTCCAGGTTATGCAGACCGTTTTGTTGCCGATTTGATTTTTGGTAATTTACTTAAGGTCAAAGCATTAGTCAGCGACTTTAGTGGCCAAGATATTTTATCCCATGCAACTCTTTGGGTAGAAGCAATGGGATTACCGCAAAAGTTATTAGAGACACTCACAAGTAATCCAGACAATAGTATCGAGTTTGTCAGAAGCAGTTGCTGCTTGGCTGATAAAATAGATGAAGAGCTTTGTGCAAACTGCCCTAAAATACATAAAAATAAACAATAAGCACCAAATCATGACTCCAAACAATCAAGCCTCTGCTTCCACCATTAGTCTGACCACGGATAATTTAGTCGTCGGTTATGATAGCCCAATCGTGAAAGGGGTTAACTTAAATATTCAACCCGGCAAAATGAGTATATTAATTGGCTCTAATGGCTGTGGTAAATCTACGTTATTAAAATGTTTAGCACGTGTATTGCCTCCTATCAGTGGTCAAGTTTTGTTAAATGGTAAAGCGGTTCATCAACAGCCAGCTAAACAAGTAGCCAAAATGATGGCGCTATTACCCCAAGGTCCAATCGCTCCGGAAGGTTTGTCGGTTAAAGAGTTAGTATCACAGGGGCGTTATCCACACCAAAGCTTTTTAAAACAATGGAGTAAAGAGGACGAGCAAGCAGTCAATCAAGCGATGCAGCAGGCAAATGTTGAGATGTTAGCAGATCGCTCCATTGCTGACCTTTCCGGTGGGCAACGGCAACGCTGTTGGATTGCGATGGTATTAGCACAACAGACAGATATTATCTTATTGGATGAACCTACCACCTACTTAGATTTAAAGGTACAAGTTGACCTATTAAACTTACTTAGTGAGTTAGCCCACCAGCATCAACGCACTCTGGTGATTGTATTGCACGAGCTTAATTTAGCCGCGACCTATGCCGACCATCTAATCATGATGAAAGATGGCAATATATATGCACAAGGTACGCCCGAACAGGTTTTCAACGCAGATAATCTACAAGCAGTATTTGGCTTAAATGCCAAAATAATAAAAGATCCGGATAGCCGTGCTTTAGTTTGTATTCCAAGCACTCAACAACCAGCTCAGGTAGTTTCATGAGTCATTCAAGATGGTTAAGTTGGTCAGGCATAGTGGTGATGCTTGGCTTATTATTTATCGCATTAATTTGGCACCTCTCCATTGGCACAAAAACCATTGCAATCAATGAACTGATGCAATCCTTTTACGCCTACAATGAAGATAACTTTAATCACCTTATTATCCAAGAGCTACGCTTACCAAGAGCGATTATCGCGATCTGTGTCGGCGCTTGTTTAGCAGTTTCTGGTGCATTAATGCAGGGAGTTACCCGCAACCCACTGGCTGATCCAGGTTTATTAGGCATGCTTACCGGCGGAGCCTTAGCGGTTGTCTATTGGTCAACCTTTGTAAGCAGTGCATCCTTAATATGGTTACCCTTAGTGGCGGCTTTAGGTGCATTAGTCAGCGCTGTGATTGTTTGGAGTATTGCATCTAGAGTAGCCGGCGGTATTACCCCCTTAAGTTTAATTTTATCAGGATCAGCATTTACTGCATTCACTGGCGCGTTATTAGCCATCCATCACTTGTTAGATCAACAAACCTTTGAAGAGATGCGTACCTGGTTAGTTGGCTCCTTATTAGCGAGCAATTTAACCACCTTATATTGGTGCTTACCATGGATCATCATTGGCTTGGTGGCTGCGATTGTACTCGCCCCCAGTGTCACCGCGTTATCCATGGGTGAAGAGGTTGCCACTGGATTAGGGATTAATATCGCCCGTCGAAAATGGCAATTACTAGTTTGTGTGGTGATGCTAACTTCTGCATCTGTCGCGTTAGCCGGACCACTTGGGTTTATCGGCTTGGTTATTCCGCATGTTGTACGCTTTTGGGTTGGGGCAGATTACCGTTGGATTGTTCCCTACTCGATGTTACTCGGTGCGGCATATCTATTATTTGTTGACTCTCTGGCTCGTTGGTTAATTCAACCACATGAAATTGCTACAGGCTTGATCACTATTTTAATCGGTGCACCATTATTTATCTGGTTAGTTAAAGTGAGGGTTCGTTAATGCACTATACCCTGCGTTTATGTAAACAAGCTGTCTCATTACGTTTTAATAGTCATGCACTATTATATACGGCACTGCTAACCGCCGTGCTGTTTGGTACTTTTTTATATGCGATAACAGAGGGTAGTTATCCACTCTCTTTACATGACAGTGTGATGAGTTTACTAAGACAACAACAAGCGATACTCGATCCACAAGCCAACGTTATTATATGGGAGTTTCGTTTACCAAGGAGTTTAGTCGCTCTATTAAGCGGTGCCTTATTTGCCCTCTCTGGCGCGTTATTACAAAATATGACACGGAATCCTTTGTCTGATCCTAGCTTGGTTGGGATCAGTCAAGGTGCAGCGTTAGCTGTGGTTACCTTAACCATTTTATTTCCCAGTTATATTGATAATTGGCGTGAGATTGCGGCTTTTATTGGCGCAGTGACCATTGCCATTGTGATCCAATTATTACGTGGTAACGGTCACCCACTTAAATTTATTTTATTGGGGGTTGGGGTTGCTGCTTTTATTAGCGCCATTATCTCCAGTTTATTAACCTATGGTGACTTACCCTCAGCAATGGCAGCTTTATCTTGGCTAGCGGGAAGTACGCATAATAGTAATTGGCACGATGTACACGTACTCGCACTGGCTTTTATGCTGATCATCAGCTTAACCCTCTATCAAGCAAGAATGATGTCGGTGATCAGTTTAGGGGATGAAGTGGCCATTGGCTTAGGCATCAACTTAAAAGCCATTATGTTAATGCAACTGTCTATCTCCGTTGCGGCAGCAGCAATTGCCACTGCAGTTGTAGGGCCATTAGGCTTTATTGGTTTGCTCGCTCCACATTTAGCTCGCAAATTAGTGCGCTCTGGACCAGCTAACCATCTTTTTTTAACCGCATTAGTGGGGGCTTTGCTAGTGCTGATTGCTGATCTTATTGGGCGAAGTGTATTTGCTCCGACACAACTAGCGGCAGGCTCTGTCACAGCATTAATAGGCGCCCCTTTGTTCGCTTATTTATTGATCACCAAAAAAAACTAAGGTAAGGGATAATTATGAAATGGATCGCAGGATTAATCGGCTTATGCCTGAGTATCAGTGTATTTGCTTTTCCGGTCACTATCACACATCAATATGGCACATTAACCATGGATAAAAAACCATTAAAGGTAGTGTCTGTGGGTCAGGTTGACCACGATGATATTTTATCTTTTGGCGTTAAACCAATCGCAATACGTGATTGGTATGGCAACCAACCTTACGGTGTGTGGCCATGGGCACAATCAGCCTTAGGTGATGCCAAACCGGTATTACTCGATCCTAGAATTATAGATTACGAAGCAATCGCAGCATTAAAACCAGATCTGATTATTGCCGTTTCGGCCGCCATGGATGAAAAAGAGTACCAAAAGCTAAATGCGATTGCGCCGACACTGGCCGGCCCTACTAATTATGAAAAATGGACCATTCCTTGGGATGTACGTCATTTAATGATTGGTGAAGCACTTGGCTACAGTGACCTCGCACAACAACACGTAGCAACCTTAAAGCAAAAATTACAAACAATAAAAACGCAACACCCAGAGTTTGAAGGAAAAACCGCTGCAGTGGCGTTTTACTATAATAAACAACCAGGTGCTTATGCCAGTAAAGATCTACGCTCACAGTTTTTAATTAGCTTAGGGTTTGTTATTCCAGCAGAAATTGACCAGATAGCAGGTGATGCCTTTTATGCTTCATTCAGCGAAGAGCGATTAGATATTTTAAACAATGATATTGTGGTGTGGTTAGGCTCTGAACAAGCGATTGAAAGTGCCAGTACAGCCATCTTCCGTCAACGTATGCCTTTCTACAAAAACCATAAAGAGTACTTTACCGGCGACCTTGTTGGTGGCGCGTTCTCCTTCTTTAGCTATTTATCAATTCAATACCTGATAGATGAAATGGTACCTGAATTATCCAAAGTAACAGCACCTTAAAGAAGCTTTAACTGGGCATAAGTACTTTAACTAATGCCCAATGACACTCTCTTCAACCTTAGGCATTTTTCGATTATCTCTTACTATCCGTATGATGGTACTGAGGTTCACCGTTATTAATGTAGCTTCTAACAAGGTACCGCCAATCGACCCTACTAAAATATTATTGATTAACCAACATACCGCACCGATTAAAAAGGCAATGCGCATTTTAATGCCTTTTAAAACAAACACAGCATAAGTGCCAATACTCATGCCTAGCATAGACCACAGATCCCAAATGCTCTCAGAAAAATAGAGGGCACTGCTTAAACCAACCCCAATAAACACTAAAGCAACTGCTAACGAAGATATATAAATAGCGGTGACGGTTCTAAAAGCTGATAACAAGGCACTCAGTGCTGATACTATCGAGCCTAATAAGAGATAATGTACAAGGTGATTTAAGTTAAATATCACCATCATGATTTTTAACTTTTTATCATCCTTTTGAAAGAAGGTACAAATACCTAATACAAAACTCATAAAGCCAATTAGTTGCGCAAAAAACAGCAGGTCCATCATAGATTGAATACTCTCATTAAACTTAATTACCTGGCTAACCAGCCACCATCCACAGCAATGGTATAACCGTGCATATAACTAGCCGCTTCTGAGGCTAAGAAAACACAAGGTCCAGCCACATCAACTGGCTTCCCCCAACGTTGCGCTGGTATACGCGCTAAAATAGCTTGATTACGCTCAGCATCTTCTCTGAGTGCAGCAGTATTGTTAGTTTCCATATAACCCGGAGCAATACTATTTACATTGATATTATGTATGGCCCATTCATTAGCCATGGCACGAGTTAACCCCATCAACGCACTTTTAGAAGCAGTGTAGGATGGCACTCTTATCCCACCTTGAAAGGACAGCATAGAGGCAATATTAATAATCTTTCCACCCTCACCTTGCTTAATCAACTGCTTAGCTACCGCCTGTGACATAAAGAAGGCTGTTTTGGCATTAACATCCATTACATCGTCCCAGTCTTGCTCAGCAAAATCGATAGCATCCTCTCGACGAATAATACCTGCGTTATTCACCAAAATATCAATTCGTCCAAATTCATCTATGGCCTGTTTAATTAAATTAGGGATTTGAGTTTGATTTAACAGATCGGCACGTAGGTCAAGAAAACGATATCCCCCCTCTTTCATTTTATCAATGGTGCCGTCAGGCGCACTACGATTAATGCCCACAACATGACAACCCGCTTCCGCGAGCGCAATCGCAATTGCTTGCCCTAACCCAGTATTACAGCCAGTAACCACAGCCACTTTGCCAGTTAATTTGAAGGAATCGAGTATCATGTTATGCCCCCTATTATTAGCGTGATACGATAAATCGACTTCACTGAACAATATCATTAATATTTGTAAAGGATGAAAAGATCAGAAACAATATAATTGATATATGATGACTCCACGTTAACATCAACGCGCTGTAATCACACTCATAAAGTGTTCGCTATCGTTTTTCACAATATACTTTTATAAAGTATCATCGGGTTTTTATTCATGAACAAATCATTAAAAGCAGCTCTACTTTCAGCACTTATCTATCCAGGTTTTGGCCACCTTTCATTAAAGCGTTATCTATCTGCTGCTGTCTTTATTATTAGCTTCTCTATCCCTATGATTTTGCTGTTCAAGCAGATAATGGAAAAAGCGAACCAAGTTGTGGCGCAAATTGAACATGGTCAAGTAGGGATGGATGTTTCGTCCATTTCAAATGCCCTAACCAGTACAGGAGGGAGTATGCAAACCCTAGATTTCTATACTTACCTTATGTTGGCAGTATGGGTAATTGCGCTGCTGGATATTTACCGAGTAAGAAACCGTTAATAAACACAATGATACCAAAGTGCCTCTTGTGTCCTTTGGTATTATTAATCGGCCATTATTTTTTCAATAATAAGAGATCGCAAGGTAAGTCATTTAAGATCGCCGTTGTAGTACTGCCAACCCACAATTGCGCTAACTTGTTACGTGCCACTAACCCCATCACTAAAATATGACTGTTATTTTTCTTAATATAGGAAGCTAATGCCTCCTCAGGAATACCTTCTAATAAGACACATTGGTTTGCAGCAATTCGTTGTTTTTTAGCAAACTCCATCAACCCTTGTTTATGCTGAGACAACATCTTATTTTTATATTGGCTTAATACCGAGGTAACATAATAGCAATGTGTCACCACCCAAGTTGCTTTTAATGGCTTAGCCCAACGTTCAGTCAATGCAACAATATTCGCATCTAATCCTCCAGAGCGAGCATACTCATGGAGAGGGTCTACAGCAGCAACAATACTCAAAGGTTGTTGCCAAGCCCGCTTACTTAACAATAGTAAAGGCGCTTTAATCGCAGTTAAACGCTGAAAAATAGAGTGTCGCTGAGCGACTGCATTATCTTCAATAACAACGACACTTTGTGGGTCATTCGCGACCTCGGCATTTAAAACCGAGAGGTAATCAGAAGATTGATTAATGCTAATTTCGACATCAATAGCATTCATTGCAAAGTATTTAAGTAGTTTTGCTTTTTTTAACTCTATTTTTGTCATTATTTCATCAGATAATATTTCTTTATTTGAAAATAAATGCCAATATCCGCGCCCCTTGAGTTGTGCACTTGCATCGATGATAATTTGCAGTGTTTTTTGGTTGGGTTGGATAAGGTGGATCATCTTATCTAATGACGTGGTTTGATAAAAAAAGCGACTGTCGATAAACCAAATAAATTGTTGTGTAATCATTTGTGAGTTCACATGAATAAGGGATTAATCGAGTATATTGTACTATTCTCACCATTACAATTTGCGCGTTATACAAAACCTAAAGCACTTATTTCAGCCATAGCAAGGCTGTTCAAAGAGTAGGGATAGCGCCTAAACATGAATAAAGAGTTGTTATGCACTTAGATCCTTTTATGCCACAAATGGTTAGTATCATTTTTATTGTGTTGGCTTTAGGTTTTATTCTAAAGTTATTTCATCAACCACATGTTATTGCTTACTTAATCGTTGGTATTGTTATTGGCCCTTGGGGGCTTTCACTGATCACCGACACCGACACCATAGCCCGCTTAGGCGCTGCAGGTGTGGTCTTCCTATTGTTTTTTGTCGGCATGGAAACCGATCCCAAAAAGTTAGTAGAGAATTGGAAACTGGCTATTTTTGGCACCCTATTTCAAATTATTTTAAGTGTCACCTTTGTTTGGATACTAGGCTTGTTTTTCCATTGGGGAATTGAACGAGTGATTCTGATTGGTTTTGTGATCAGCTTAAGTAGTACAGCGATTGTGATCAAGCTATTGCAAGACAGCAATACTCTAGACTCTAAAGTAGGGCAAGGTGCATTAGCGATTCTATTAGCGCAGGATTTAGCAATCATCCCAATGTTGATTATTATTGGGTTATATCAAACCGATGTTGTTGAAAATGCACACGTAGGCAGACAAGTGATTGGTTCCATTGCTGCCGCAGCATTGCTGGCCTTTATTATCATTAAAAAAGAGGTCCATATTCCGCTGGCAAAATGGTTGAAGCATGACCATGAGTTACAGCTATTTGCTGGTTTGGGAATATGTTTTGGGTTGTCTATGTTAACGGCTTGGTTTGAGCTATCTACCGCTCTCGGAGCGTTCTTAGGCGGAATGCTAATTGGCGCAGCGAAAGAGACCCAATGGGTTCACCATAACTTAAACTCATTAAAAGTCTTGTTTGTTGCGCTGTTTTTTATCTCTGTAGGCATGATGCTAGACTTGGATTTCTTAATGGCTAACTGGTTACAAGTTGTTTCTTTGGTGATCGCAGCTTTGTTAATTAACACCTTTATCAATGCAGGTATCTTAAAGATGTCTGATTTTTCATGGAAAGAGAGTATTTATACCGGTGCGCTGTTATCACAAATAGGTGAGTTCAGTTTTGTATTAGCAGCAGTTGGTAAACAATCAAATATTATTAATGGCTACGGTTATCAGCTGGCAATTTGTGTTATTGCCCTCTCGTTATTAATTAGCCCACTTTGGTTAACGTCTTGTAAAAAAATGATTAATTACAAGGCTTAACGCTTATGGTAAACAAGATATAAAGCACTAGATGCTTGCAGCATAATAGCAGTGAGCATCTAGGGGCTGTTGATCTTTCGAGTTTGTTTTTGCAGCTATTCATACAAGGCTGAGCTTATGTAGTGTAGTTATTCTACATAAATAAACGAAAACACAGTAGAAATAGTCACAAATGCAGCCCTTCGGGTTCAACACAGCACGTTATGCCCTTTGTTAGCCGAGATTTGCTTAGAATGACTAGGCTAAACCTCGTCTGCCTCGATCAAAACGCGCTGTGTTGAACAAAATTCGAACGGCAAAGATCAACAACCTCTAGTCTTATTTACAAATACTTACAACCAGCGCTTTTTCTTAAATAACAATATTAAGCTGACTGAAATAAAGCCCATCACCCCCAATAAATAAAAGTAACCATTAGCCAGCTTTAACTCTGGAATATATTCAAAGTTCATCCCATACAAACCAGCTAAAAACCCCAACGGGATAAAGATAGCGGTGATCACGGTTAACACTCGCATCGTGGCATTCAGTTGATGTGAAGTAACAGATAAATAACCATTGACTAAGTCACTGCAAATATCGTAGTGCATTTGCGATAAACTTAATAAACGTTCAATACGTTCATGCACATCGGTCACCGTATGCAGGTCAGCCTGATTGATAATAGGCGTTTCATCAGTGACTAATATCTTTAATTCACTACCTATGTTGCTGTGGTAATTAAAGGTACGTTTTAACTTAGTTAAGCGCGACTGATAGAGAGTGATCTCTTGCATCATTTTATCGTCGCCCCCCATTTGAAACTTATCTTCAATGGACTCTAGCTTTTCTTCAAACTCAAAGAGTTTTTGCAGATAAATACCACAGCTATAATGGAAGATACGTAAGGCTAAGGTAATAGGACTTTTTGATAAATACTTCTGCCCTTCTTCACTAAATAACTTGTCGATGGACATCGATGTTTTACGATGAGAAGTGATCACAATATTAGTGCCCACAAACATGCTGATTTGCAAATGATCAAACACTAAGTCATCACCAGGATGATAGATACCTCGATACAACATAAAAATATAGTTATCAAATAACTCTATTTTAGGCGGATGACGATCTCGTTGCGCATCGGTAATGGCCAAAGAATGACAGCCTAACTCTTTCAACAAACTTTTTTCTTGAGCCTGATCGTGACTATCAAAGTCTATCCAGATTTGGTAGCTTGGATTTTGTTGCCATAACTCAATTAAAGACTGATCGCCGTAAGTGCACGACTTATCTGATTTTAATAACATACATCTGATCATAATATTTCTCTTTGTAGATGATTTGATCCTAACAAAGTTGAGGTTAAGCTAGGTTTTGCTTTTAGTCACCTTTTAATATTCTATGAACCTCCATAGATACTCAGCATATTCACTTGGCCTGCTTATCATAAGAAACGCGGCACCTCTCGCAGGACTAAAAAATAAGCCAGTATTTTAATACAATATCAATACCTTAAGTTGTAAATGAACTAAACTAACAAGACTAAATCAGATTCGGTTAAACCTAACGAAAAAGCCTAAAGGGGCATTAAATGGACTTATCACATATTAACGAAATTTTATCTTACAAGTTAATCACAGTCTCTGGACAAGCGATCACAGTTACCCACTTGTTATTAATTCCTGCGGTTATATTAATTGGCATTGTATTAACCCGTTGGGTCGCCAAATTAATCACTAAGCGATTGATTAATAAAAAAGTTGATCCCAATATCATACACTTATTGTTGCGTGTTTTTTATGTCATTGCCATGGCCATTTTATTAGTGACGACCTTGGAATTGATTAATGTACCAATCACCGCTTTTGCCTTTCTCTCCGGTGCTATTGCCATCGGTGTTGGCTTTGGTGCACAAAATATTATTAACAACTTCATCAGTGGTTGGATTTTAATGTGGGAACGCCCTATTCGTATCGGAGATTTTTTAGAAGTTGAAGATGCAAAAGGCGTAGTAGAAGAGATCAATACTCGCTCAACACGTATTAAGCGTGTTGACGGTGTTCATCTACTGATCCCTAACAGTAAACTATTAGAAAATACCGTGGTCAATTGGACCTTAATTGATAGCTTAGTGAGATCCTCGGTAAGGGTCGGTGTTGCCTATGGTTCACCAGCAAGAAAAGTCGCCGACTTAATTGCACAAGCTACCACGGAGCAAACCAAGATCGTTGCTCACCCTGCGCCCGTCGTTACCTTTGAAGACTTCGGTGATAATGCCTTAATGTTTGAAGTAACGTTTTGGTTAGACTCTAGTGCGGAAGGTGGTTTACGTGTGATGCGCAGTAATATCCGATTCCGTTTAGAGGAACTCTTTGAAGAGCACAATATTTGTGTCGCTTATCCGCAACGCGATTTACATATTGATGGTTCATTAACCATTAATCGAGAATAAACAGCTAGATAGCCCATTAATTAGTATTAATAAATGGGCATGAAATAAGTTATTATTACGTTTAATAAAAATACAAAAATTATCAACACAGGTACAACTTATATGTTTGAAAAATTACGTTCAATCGACCTCTCAAACAACACTTTTTTTCAAGCATTAATGAATAATAATACTGTGCTTACTATTATCTTAATTTTACTATTAATGAGCTGTAAAGTTTATCTTTTAAAGGTAGTAGAAAAAAAAGGAAAAAATAATAAACGTCTGAAAATCAATATTGTAAACAACACCATTACCATACTGATTTTTGTCGGTATCTTTAATATTTGGGCAGAAGAGTTCCATAAGTTTGCCATCTCTATTGCCGCATTTGTGGTAGCGATTGTGATCGCAACCAGAGAGTTTATTCAATGCTTTATTGGCTTTCTGTATATTGTTTCGAGCCGTCCATTTCGAATTGGAGATTGGATACAAGTAGGTGATTATTACGGCGAAGTACACTCTATTGATTGGGCAAAATTAACCCTATTAGAGGTGAATAGCGATTCCTATGAGTACACGGGTAAAACCCTGTATGTACCTAATAGTAAATTAATTACTTCTTCTATTAAAAACTTAAACTTTTTAAAGCGTTACGCAATGCACCATTTTACCATCACCAGAGATGGCAGTGTAAACCCGTTTGTTTTCTTAGACGAGTTATACGAGAAAGCCCATGATTATTGTGCCGACTTTAAAGATGTTGCAATCCGCTATAACCAACTGATCGAAAACCGTTTGGATGTACATATTGCAGGACCTGAGCCGCACATCCAGGTAGCCACCTCAGACATTGGTGATACCCAACTTATCTTTACCATTTTTTGCCCTACTGAACGCGCATTAGAGATTGAACAATCCTTAACAGCTGATTTCATGAAACTGTGGTTTGAGCAACAACAAATGAATAAAAGTGATAGTAGCCAATAACGCTATTTTATACCGCACACAAGAACCTCAATAATAAGAAGGAGGTATGATGTCATTAGATTTATTACCTGATTATATCGATAAAATTAACCAACATTTTGATGCTGAACAAGATATACAAGCACTGGTAACAGAGATCTATGAGCAGGTATCTGATGATCAAATTGCAATTTTATTAGAGTCATTCCCATTAAAGTTAAGACTTAATTTATGGCAAGCGCTGAGCGATGAGGCGCAGCAAAACATCTTTATCGTGATGAAGCATGAGTCGAGAGAACTGTTACTCAGCACCTTAGAAGATGAGCAATGTTTTCCGCTATTAACCAAGCTGGATGCCTTCCATCTTTTAGAACTATCTGAAAGTTTAAACGATCGCTTTATTGATTACGCAGTTAGTAACATGAATGCAAAACAGCGTAGTTTATACAAAAAGTCATGCGATTATGCCTTAGATGAAGTGGGTCATTGGCAAAACTTTACCGATATTCAACTGCCACAACGCCTAAAATTATCAGCAGTAAAAAAAGTCTGTAGTAAAAAACTGCCGACCTTTACCGAAGTAATTTACATCGTTGATGATGATGCCAAATTAGTCGGGGAAATTGCTGTAAACGCAATCTTCAAAGCGGAAAGTGATCAAGAATACCAAGACTCAATCGACACTGATGTTGAGTATTTATTGAGTAATGAATATATTGCCGACGCCTCGGAAAAACTGATTGATTTAGACCGTTCAGCATTACCCGTAATTGACGAAAATCGTTGCTTAACAGGCCGTTTAGATTTGCCTACTGCTTATCGTTACAAAGAACAGATATTAGAAGCGCAATTAAATCAATCTGGTGGTTTAGTGGAAGAAGAAGATCTATTTGGTAACGTATGGCAAAGCTCAAAAAACCGTGCAGTTTGGTTAGGCATTAACTTAGTCACCGCCTTTTTAGCCTCTTGGTTTATTGGTTTATTTGAAGCAACGATTCAACAGGTTGTCGCACTCGCGGTATTAATGCCTGTGGTCGCTTCTATGGGCGGTATTTCTGGCAGTCAAACCATCACCTTGATTATTCGCGGTTTAGCTTTAGGGCAAATTAATGATGCTAATAAGAAAAGTATTATTGCTAAAGAGCTTAAAGTCGGCGCCATTAATGGGGTGTTGTGGGCTATCGTAATCGGAGCAATTACCTTTGTATGGTTTGATAATCCATTGTTATCATTAACCATTTTCATCTCTATCTTGGGTAATATCGTGATTGCATCTTTATCCGGTGTGTGGGTGCCTTGGATATTAAATAAATTCAATATCGACCCAGCGTTATCAGGCTCTGTGGTATTAACCACAGTCACAGATATTTTTGGATTTATTGTGTTCCTAGGTTTAGGAAGCCTGTTATTACTCTAATCTTATCAAGAGGCATTAACCTTAATGCCTCTTTTTTAGAGCCGTTTATATAGCTATGTTCTTACATGCGGAAATAACTGTAATACCTGCTCTATCATCTCTATCTTTTGATTATTCGCTAAATAATTAGCATAAATATCACGACGGAACACAGGCGCATCATCCACTAAATACAGTTGATTACTCTTTAAGTATTCAAAGGTAATTTGTCTTGGCAAATAAGCAGCCCCACCCGCTTCTAAAATAAAGTTTAAGGCAATCCTAGGTTGACTCATAAAGTGTTTAGCTTCCGGTGTGTCAGGGAACTCTCTTAAATACTGAGCTGCAATAGACTCTCCATAATCCACCATAATGAAGTCCTGTAGCTGTTCATGATTAAACACATAATCAGGGTTAGTGGTCACTAAATGCAGTGGCACCGTCGCGACCTTTTCCGAAATAATTTCGCCAACAAAAGTTGGTTCAAACAAGAACCCAATATCCACCACCCTATTTAATAAACTTTTACGCAATTCAGGAGCACTATAGGTACTGGTTAATAAGCTCACTTCATCAACATTAGAATGAATTTTTTGTAGCCAATTCTGCAATACAATATCCCAGATAGTGCTTTTAGCCCCAACCACTAACTGCATTGAGTGTTGCGCGCTGATCCCTACATCTTGCTTAGTTTTTTGCCACATTAAAATCAATTCATTGGCATGCTTAATCAAACGATGCCCTTCTGGGGTTAGCTTTAAATTTCTATTACTGCGGTCGAATAGCAGCACGCCTAAATCATCTTCTAATAACTTAATTCTGGCACTAACAGCGGATTGCGTAATAAATAGGTTTTCTGATGCGATACGAAAATGTAATGAGCGACTAACCTCTAAAAATGTTTTTAATAACTCTATCTTCATATACCCACCACCAATCAAAAATTTTAATCAAAGACCACAAAACAATTAATTTTATTATATAGCGTTTTGTTTATACACTCCACGCACTTAATCTGAGTCCTCCATTAAACAGGCCCTAGTATGCAGTGCACTGCAGAGTTTCCTATTTGACTCAGATTATTAACCTTTTATGCGAAACATATCGCGACATAATTTGTGAATAGTCACATAGGAATTAACTCATGAAAATTGCCATTTTATCTAGAAACCCAAACCTATACTCTACTCGTCGTTTAAAAGAAGCCGGGGAAGCACAGGGTCACCAAGTTGATATTATTGATACATTACACTGCTACATGGACATTACTAGTAGCCGTCCAACAGTACGTTACCACGGTGAAGAATTACCACATTATGATGCGATTATTCCACGCATTGGTGCCTCTGTTACTTTTTACGGAACGGCAGTAGCACGTCAATTTGAAATGATGGGGACTTTTAATATTAATGAGTCAGTGGCGATCAGCCGTTCTCGTGACAAATTGCGTTCAATGCAATTATTATCAAGAAAAGGGATTGGCATGCCACGTACAGGCTTTGCTAACAAACCAGATAATATTAAAGATTTAATTAAAAACGTCGGCGGTGCTCCAGTAGTCATTAAACTACTTGAAGGCACACAGGGAATAGGCGTTGTATTAGCTGATACAGCAAAAGCAGCGGAAAGTATCATCGAAGCATTCATGGGACTTAAGGCTAATATTTTAGTGCAAGAGTTTATCAAAGAAGCCGGTGGTGCAGATATCCGTTGTTTAGTGATAGGTGGGCGTGTTGTTGCAGCAATGAAGCGCCAAGGTGCCGAGGGAGAATTTCGCTCCAACTTACATCGAGGGGGATCAGCAGTTGTGGTTAAACTATCTAAAGAAGAGCGTGAAACTGCGGTGAATGCCGCTAAAATAATGGGGCTAAATTTCTGTGGTGTAGACTTATTACGCTCTGAAAATGGACCAATGGTGATGGAGGTTAACTCATCCCCAGGTTTAGAAGGCATTGAAAAAGCAACGGGCATGAACATCGCAGGCATGGTCTTCGATTTTCTTGAAAAAAGCCCAAAAACAGCAACCAATAAAACACGTGGTAGAGGTTAATTAGATGAAAGCATTACGCATTGGCGAGTTTGATATTTTACCGGGAACACAGTGCAAAATAGAGTTACCTGTTGCGAAATTATATACAGATGCAGAGGTTTCATTACCTGTACAAATCATTCGCGGTGCAAAGGAAGGCCCGACTATTTTCATTAGTGCTGCGGTACACGGTGATGAATTAAACGGTATTGAAATTATTCGCCGTTTAA
Source organism: Psychromonas sp. B3M02 (assembly GCF_003318165.1). GTDB lineage: Bacteria > Pseudomonadota > Gammaproteobacteria > Enterobacterales > Psychromonadaceae > Psychromonas. The sequence goes on along the minus strand of NZ_QOCB01000014.1, from coordinate 70,631 downwards.
TTAACAAACCTAATTTTAAAATTATCCGTGGCACTGTGATCGCAGTGCCTATGGTCAATGTTTATGGTGTTGTGAATCAAAGCCGCTATATGCCGGATCGTCGTGATTTAAACCGCTGCTTTCCAGGCTCAGCAAAAGGCTCTTTAGCAGCACGTGTTGCACATATATTTTTAACGCAAATAGTGCAACATTGTGATTATGGTATTGACTTACATACAGGGGCGATTCATCGTTCAAACCTACCGCAAATTCGCGGTGATATGAATGATCCTGAAACTAAAGCATTAGCTAAAATTTTCGCTAGCCCTGTGGTTTTACATTCGAATGTAGTGGATGGTTCATTACGTGAATCTGCCGTAGCCAATGATACTAAAGTACTGTTATATGAAGCAGGTGAAGCTTTACGTTTTGATGACTTTTCTATTAATGCAGGAATCAAAGGTATTGAGAATGTATTACGTCACTTAAAAATGATGCGCCAAATAACCTCTAAACGTAAGTTAAAAGAACCTTATATTGCCAATAGCAGTGGCTGGTTACGTGCTAATGCGAGCGGCGTGGTTAAACATTTAGTAGAGCTAGGTGATCGCGTTACTAGTGGTGATAAACTCGCTGAAATCGGTAGCCCTTACGGTGAGATATTAGGAGTTGTGAAAGCCACTCGTTCAGGGATTCTAATTGGGCAACAAAACATCCCATTAGTACAAGAAGGTGAAGCCATGTTCCATATTGCATATTTTAAAGAAGATGATGAAGCAATCGTTGAACATATTGAATCAGTGCAAGACTTCTTACGCCCTGAAGATGATTTGAATAGAACGAGCAGTACAGGAAACAAATAGCATGCAATCTAAAGATAAAATGATTATTGGTCGACTTGAATCTATTGATTTACCTGAGCTAGGTATTAAAGAGATGCAAGTGCGTGTTGATACTGGTGCAAAAACGTCATCGCTACATGTTGATAATATTGTCAAATATATGGAAAAAGGCCAACCTTGGGTTAAGTTTGATATTCATCCAGATATTCACAATGTCAAAAGGTTGATTGCTTGTAGCGCTTTAATCAGCGATATTCGTAAGATTAAATCGTCAAATGGGACTTCTGAAGAACGTTATGTGATTGAAACGCCAATGACCTTAGGCAGTGAAACCTGGCCCATTGAAATCACCTTAACTGACCGTGCTGATATGAACTATTTGATGCTATTTGGGCGAGAAGCGATTGGTAAACGCTTGTTAGTTGATCCTTCGAAAGTCTTTTTAGCTAACCGTTAGTTTTTATTAACGCAGCACCGCTGTGTTGCGTTAATCAGTTTCCTATTTACTGCAATTTTGACGGAAGGCTTTATGCCCTTGCTTTTTCTGCTGATTCACCTTCTCTAGTAATGCACTGATCTCTGCAGAGTCTGAACTTACTTGGATCTTTTTAAAGGTATTCGTCATCTCACTTATTTGCTGTTGGTATTGTCCATATTGCTGTTTTTGTTGTTCAGTCAATTTACTGGATGCTTGACCGTGCTCTCCATCCATATCTTCAATCACTACAGGTATTAATGCTTCAGCTTTGCCACTTAACATAATCAATTCATTAATGTGCTCTTGCATTTCAGCTTTATCATCAGCCTTCAAGCCTTTATTGTAAGCACGTAATTCACTTTTAATATACTTCATCGTATCGCCCAGTGTCGTTTCTTTAATGCCACAATGGTCTGCATGTGCAAACACTAAACTGGTAGGTTGAGTAAAAAGTAATGCACCTAACAAAGTAAAAGCTAATTTGCTCTTGATAATACTCATCGTAATATCCTTTTCAAAATGGAGGGGAGTAAGGAATATACTAGGCTTACCAAAATAACACTAGGCTCTATATTATTTAAACTGTCGATAAAACTTGTGCGGAAACAGTACTACTTGCTATGAAATCACTGATCTAACAATCCTCAAAGTAGAGGGTTATATCGATTTACAGCGAAATTATTAAGGGGTAACTAACAGAAAAAACAAATCAACATAGTAGGTTTATAATATTACAAAATAAACCTACCTAAATAATTATCCGAAACTGGTGCCAACGAATTAAATTAACATAACAACTTCTTACATAATAAATGAGAAACACAGGCAACTCATCGCCTAACGCTTCCCACACCCCTTTAAAATCAGCACAAAAAGTTGTTTCTCACTTAAAACACAAAAATAAAAACACCTATAAATAGATAAATAACAGCTCATTTATCTATTTAAATTCGTCAATCCTGCCATTTAAATAGTAGAAACCAAATCACTCAACAAGAGAAAAACCACATTAAGTCATACTTATAAAAATAATAAATGGCCCAAAACCAGCTAAATTTAGTGGCAAAAAAATTTAAAAATCAAGGAAAGATCTCATTTCCTAACAAAGAACACTTTTTGTCCGTCACTTTCGTGACCCATGCAATACTAAAATAATAATCTTCCTTTACTCTTCCATTACAAGGTTTTAACAAACAAATATTATTTTATTGAATTACTTGAGCCAGCTTTTGTATATAGGTAACAAATAGACCGGTTTTGTTAAAGATTAAACCAAACGTTAAAAATAGTGATTAAGAAAGAAGCCATTTTATCCATAAAAGGAATGAAACGATGAGAAAACTACTTAAAACAGCACTAATCAGCGCAGGATTAATTATGTCAGCAAGTACATTTGCTGCAGATTACCCAGCTAAAAATATACGACTAATTGTGCCATTTGGCGCAGGTGGCGGTACAGATGCCGTTGGTCGTACTCTGGCAAATAGTGCAAAAGATATTTTAGGTACCAGTATTTCAGTCATGAATAGAACCGGCGGTGCAGGTGCAGTAGGTATGAGCTTTGGTGCACAACAAAGACCCGATGGATATACCTTAACTGTGGTCACCCGTGAAATTGCTTCATTGCCACAAATGGGATTAATGCAGCATAACGCTGATGATTTTGAATTAATTCGCATGGTTAACTTAGACCCTGCCGTTATTTTAGTACCGGCTGATAGCCCATTTAATACTGTTAATGACCTAGTAGCAGAAGCGAAAAAAACACCTGGTAAAGTTAAATTTGCTTCTACCGCTGCGCCTAATTTTTACTTAATGGCTTTAGAACAAGACCAGGATATTAAATTAAATGCAGTACCTTATAACGGTTCAGCCGAAGCGATTCCTTCAGTACTAGGTCACCATACACAAGTGACAATGGTAACACCGGGTGAAGCAATTGCTCAACTTCGCTCAGGTCAGTTAAAAGCACTAGGCGTAATGTCAGAAGAACGTATTTCTTACATCCCAGATGTACCAACATTAAAAGAGCAAGGCTTAGATGTTACAACGGGTACATGGCGTGGTATTGGTGCTCCTAAAGGAACACCTGATGAGATTATTGAAATCTTAGGTAACGCTTTTGACCAAGCAATGGCTTCTGAGCAATTTAAAGAGTTCATGGCGAAAGGTGCAATGACTATTCACCCTTTAAAAGCGCAAGAGTTCACTGACTTTGTAAAAGAAGATACAAAAGTACTTAGTCAGTTTATTAAGAAATAAAAGTAAAAACGAGTATGGGTTAAGAGGCCTCTTAACCCATTTTTTAATCAACAATAATGGAAGCTATAATGCTCAATCGACACCTAGTATTACCCAGCATAATCATTGTGTTAAGTCTGATAATATTAGGCTTTATCACTCAATTCCCAGAGCCTCTATATCAAGCCTCTCCCGTTGGAGCAGGATTCTTTCCTACCGTTGTTGTGATAATTCAAATATTAATATGTTGTGTGTTGATCATTCAACATCAGCGAAAAAAGCAGGTCGAGCAGGAACAACCACTTTTATCTAAACACTCTATTTTTGGTTTTACCTTGTTAGTCGGTTATGCAGCTTTAATTACCCTAGTGGGTTATCTACCAGCAAGTTTAGTGGGTTTTACTTATTATTTAATTTATTACCGAGTTAAAAAACCACGCTATTACGTAGTGGCTTGGCTATTTGTTTTAGCTATTTACTATCTATTTTCGGACGTGTTTATTATCTCCCTGCCTGAAGGCTTACTCTTTTTCTAGGTTATTATTATGATGGAATATTTACTCAGTGGGTTTGCTTCTGCATTTAGCATGGAGGTTTTCCCAGTATTAGTATTAGGTGTGTTAGGTGGTGTGATTTTAGGTGCACTTCCTGGATTAACAGCAACCATGGGCGTTGCTATATTACTCCCTTTTACTTTTTCAATGATGCCAACGCCCGCATTAGTGATGTTAATTGGTGTCTATATTGGTGGTATTTATGGTGGTTCAATTGCTGCCATATTACTGAAAACACCTGGTACACCCGCATCTGCAGCTACTGTATTAGATGGCCACACAATGGCGATCAAAGGACTTGCAGCTAAGGCATTAAGTATTGCTGCGGTTGCGTCATTTATTGGCGGTTTGATCAGTACTGTGGTATTGATTGGTGTTGCGCCTATGTTGGCAGACTTTGCTTTACGCTTTAATGCGCCTGAATACTTTGCTTTAGCTTTATTCGGATTAACCATCATTGCCAGTGTTTCTGCTAAAAACATTATGAAAGGGTTATTAGCCGGCACCATAGGCTTATTAATTTCAATGGTTGGATTAGACCCAATCAGCAGTGTTCCACGTTTTACTTTTGGTGTGTTAGACCTATACAGCGGCATCAATATTATCCCTGTACTCATTGGTTTATTCGCGATTGCCGAAGGCTTAAATCAACTGGAAAAAATAGCGTCAGATAAGCAAGATATCCCGCCAAAGTTTAGTTATAAATTTTTAAGTTTCTCTGACTTTAAAAAGATTTTACCCACCAGCGTTAAAAGTGCATTAATTGGTACTTCTATTGGTTCTGTTCCCGGTGCTGGCGCTGACATATCAGCCTTTGCTTGTTATAACGAAGCCAAGCGTGTAGCAAAAAATCCAGAGGAATTTGGTAATGGCTCAATGCATGGTTTAGCAGCTGCTGAGTCAGGCAATAATGGCGTAACGGGTGGTTCATTAGTACCGCTACTCACTTTAGGTGTGCCTGGGGATGCAGTATCAGCAGTTTTATTAGGCGCATTAATAGTGCAAGGTTTAACACCTGGCCCATTATTATTTACGCAAAACCCAGAAATTGTTTACGGTATTTTTAGCTCTATGATTGTCGCGAATATTGTAATGTTGATTGTAGGATTTTTAGGTATACGCTTTTTCTGCCGCATTATTGAAGTACCTAAGATAATGATGATTCCTATTATTATCTTCCTATCGGTGATTGGTGCTTATGCGATTAATAATTCTATGTTTGATGTAGGTATTGCCATTACTTTTGGTTTATTAGGCTTTATTTTAAATAAATTAGATATCCCCTCTTCCCCGATTCTATTAGCGATTATTTTAGGACCGATGGCGGAGACAAACTTAAGGAAATCATTGATTTTATATGAAGGAAGCTGGTCGTTTATATACGATAGACCTATTGCATTAGCGTTTATTTTATTTGCTATTTTCTCAGTATACTCCACTGTGAAACTGAAAAAACGCGAAAGAAACGCACAGAAATAAAATCAGGTTTAGCAGCTAAAGCGCCATGCTATTGGTTTACTTTAGCTGCTTAGTTAAGTCCTAGCTAAATCCTAGTAAAAGGGAAACAAGGCCTTACTTAACATCAGCGAGTTAAATGTTTAGACAATTTAGCCAGTGATCTCAGGCTTAGGTTTTTCAATATTAAGCTGCAGTTTTTTCGCTAAAGGTTCAATGGCAGCCCCCTGTAAAAACACAGAAATTAAAACAATAAAGAAAACCATATCAACCATAATTAACGAGGATTCAACACCTGCAGCCGCGGGGATCAAAGCAAATACTATCGGTGTAGCCCCTTTTAAACCAATCGAGGAGATAAATAAACGTTTTTTCCAAGTCGTTTTTGGGAAAAACAGATAACATATCTGTACCGCTAATGGCCGAGCAATTAATATTAATAACAAGGCGGGAAGAATCGATTGATATAACACCTCAAATAATTGATGTGGAAAAATCTGTAACCCAAGTGCTATAAACATAAGCGCTTGCGCTAGCCAAGATAGGCTATTAAAAAAGTGTTTACTTATTTCCCTACCACGCTTTAAGCCATTTCCAATAACCACACCAACGACATAAGACGCTAATAAGATATTTCCACCAGCTAATTCACTGCCATAGGTAGCCAATACAAAACTGACTAAAACAAAGACAGGGATAAGTCCATACTCTTCCAGCTTGATATGGTTCAACAACCAAACACATGCCCGGCCAACACACAGAGCAATAAACAAGGCACTAAATATTTGTGTCACGAGTTCTAAACTGATTTCGGTCACTGAAATTGCGTTTTCAGGTGTTAATGCCACCTCTGTTAATAAAACGACTAGAATTAATGCAATAGGGTCATTGGTAGCAGATTCAAACTCTAATACCGTATCGGTTTGCTCTTTTAGTTTAAGTTTTTTGGATTGTAAGATAGAGAATACTGCAGCGGCATCCGTCGAAGAAACAATCGCTGCAAATAAAAGACAGAGAATAAAAGAAAAGTCTAACACCCACCAAAGAATCAATGAGAAAAATAACGTCGTTAGTAGTACCCCTAAGGTAGATAGCACACTCCCTTCACGATAAGCAACGCGCACGCTTCTTTTGGAGGTATTTAATCCCCCAACAAATACAATAATATTAAGAGCAATATTGCCAACTACTGAGGTTAAGGCAAAATTATCGTAGACAAAATCAAATTCGCCATTACCAAATAATAACCCCACTCCCATAAAAATAAGTAAAGATGGAATACCAAAGGTACGCGATGGGTGATGGAGGAGAATACCAATTCCAATTAAGGCCGCAATACAGATCAGGATAAGTTGGTATGACATTAGCTAATTTATTTCCTTCTATTGTAATAAATGATAATTGAGGTGCAGGCTTGTTGAGCAACAGTCGAATGCTGTCTTTCAGTTATTTTTTGATAGCTTTATTGTACTGGATAATCATATTAAAAGAATGCAAATATTATTCCTTTATTGGCAATAAGACGGCCCAACAGTGTGACCTAATAAACACCACAAAGTTTAATCCTCCCAGAGAAAAATACGAGCAAGCAAAAATCTAAATAAAGTTGAGTTTATCCACTTAACAAAGTGTAACTAATCACAAAGTAACAGATTGATTATAAAACACTTAGGTATATTACAAAAACTAAGCTATATTTTTATTTCAGATAACCATTATTTAGTCATTGAAGCACCCCATATTAAATAATTTTAAATGAGGAGAAGGTGTTATGGCAGAGGCCTCTATTGTTCGATTTACGGACAGTTCCTCTCTACAAGATTTAAATACAGCAATTAAAGGTCTTTGCCAAGAAAATATTCAAGGCGTGCTATTAATAGCCTGTGTTGAAAATAACTACCTAGAAACTCAGCTCAATAAAATATTATTTGATTGTCAGTTACCTATCTGTGGTGGCATGTTCCCTAAAATTATATACAAAGGAAAAAGTTATCAGCATGGGGCGATTATTGTTGGCTTAAAGGTTAAACCAGATATTGTAAATTATGAAGCTCTGAGTCAAATAGATGACCAGTTAAGCGACTATATCGAAAATAAAAGCCAACCTATCCAACGCCATAAAAGCTTTATCATTATCAGTGATGCCATGTGTAAAGTCAGTGAAGACTTCGTTGATCATTTTTATAACTTTATGGGATCAGGTGTCACTAGTATCGGAGGAGGAGCTGGTTCTTTAGATTTTGTATCTCGCCCAGTGATATTTACTAATCAAGGTATCAAAGGAGACTTAACCCAGGTTATTGCTTTGCCTTGCCCCTTAATAAACGACATTGGTCATGGTTGGGATATTGTTGATGGACCTTATTTAGTGACCGCTGCAAAGGGGCACTATGTGCACTCTTTAAACTATCAATCTACCTATACTTTCTACAAAGAAATCATTCAAAACAAAGTAAATACAACACTTGATGACAAGTTCTTTAATCAATACGCTAAACAATATCCGCTTGGTATCGTTTCCATTGATGGTGAAATCTTAGTGCGAGATCCTATCCAAACTAATTTTTCTTACCTCGAATGTGTTGGCAACATATTGAATAACTCCATGGTCTACTTACTGAGCAGCGATAAAGATAAAATGTTCGCCTCCAGTCAGCAAGTTGCCAACAATATTGCACAACAACGCCCTTTTAATAACCTACTATTATTTAATTGCATAAGCCGTGATTTATTTCTTGAGTCAGATAGTGAGCAAGAACTGGCAATTATACAAAATACTTTATCAGAAACCCCATTAATAGGAGCGATGGTATTAGGTGAAATAGCTAATACTGACAATGGAATGATTCGCTTACTCAATAAGTCAACTGTACTTGGCGTATTTTAAGGATTGAAATCAAACATGAATACCGCGATGAACATCATGTCTATTCAGCACCAACTCGTCTTAGCGATTGGTGAAGAGACTGATTTAAAAAAAATGATCTATCAATTCTTGCACCTGGCTGGGCAATGCTTAAATGCGACTAATAGCCATGTTTTTATCATGCAAGATCAACAAAATACACCTGTTTATCAATTAACCGAAGAAGACAGCTTACAGCACTTCCTTAGCTTTCCAAGTAGAAGAGATGGCATTAATACACTGCTTTCTCAAAACTTAGAGCAGCTAGCCAATCAATTTTTTGAAAGCGACGCTACATCGGGAATAATAGAACAAAGCAGCGGATTATATTATGTATTTAAACTAGGTCATTTCGGTGTGTTTATTATCGAACGCAAAAGCGCACTTAGTCGCGAAATCCAAAGCTCTCTGCCTCCGGTTATTAATAAACTAACCAATAGCTGTATTGCTTCTATTAATTACCGCACGATGTTATTTGAAATTAACATGCGTAAAGAGGTAGAAGAGCAGATTCGTTACCAAGCAACGCATGATGACTTAACAGGTCTTTATAACAGAATGGAAGTACAGCGCTGTCTGACCAAGGCCATAGAAGATACAGTAACAGAGAAAAAAACCGGTTATGTATTATCTATCAACTTAATGAACTTTAAAAATATCAATGATGCCATTGGTTACCATGTTGGTGACAAAGTATTACGACAAGTGGCCGATAGAATCAAAAAATCCACAGATAAAAAAACCACGATTGCTATCTTTAACGGCCATGAATTCATTTTAATTATCGACCATTTACCTGCTAATAAAATGAAATCTCAACTTATCATCGGTGACATCATTGCCGAGATAATACATACCATTGAACGCCCTTTTGAACTATCTGAAGGTAGCTTTTCTTTATCTTGTTTTATTGGTTATGAACGATTTACCGATAACAAAAAAAACGCTCAAGATATTATTAAAAATGCCAGTATCGCAATGTATGAAGCATTTAAAAAGTCTAAAGATAAAGCCTTAGCCTATAAATCAATCATGTCTGAGCAACTCAACGACCATATTCGTTATACCAAAGAGATCAAACAAGCCTTAATCAATAATGACTTTGAATTGCATTACCAGCCACAATTCGACCATTTATATAATATGGTCGGGGCAGAGGCATTATTACGTTGGAACCACCCTACTCGTGGTTATGAATCGCCAGCGGTATATATCCCCATTGCCGAGGAAAGTGACTTAATTATCGATATTGGTAACTATGTTCTAGAACAAGCCTGTCGTGATATAAAGCGTTTAAGGCAACGCACTTTACCTGCATTTTTCCAACAAATATCTATTAATATTAGTGCCAAACAGCTTGCTAAACGCGACTTTGTTAGTAACGTTATCGGCATGGTTAATAAATACCAAATTCCGCCTTCATCGCTAAAAATAGAGATAACTGAAAGTATCATGATGGGTAATTTGGAACGCTCTATCGATGGGTTAAATACCTTATTAAAATTTGGTGTAACCTGCGCTATTGATGACTTTGGAACGGGTTACTCTTCCTTAGCTTACTTAAAACGTATACCTGCTAGTTTACTTAAAATAGATCGTTCTTTTGTGACAGACATACACCTAGATCAAAGTAATAAAGCGATTATCAGTATGATTATCCAGCTAGCCAAAAGCGTCAATATGGAGGTAATTGCAGAGGGTGTAGAGCAAGAACAAGAGGTGAGTTGTTTAATTGAATTAGGCTGCTATCAATTCCAAGGCTACTACTTCAGCCGCCCCATCACTTTCAATGACTTATTAAAATTTAAACATTAACCTTCTACTATTATTGCCATAAAAAAAGCGATTAAGAAATAACTTAATCGCTTATTAGCCAGGTCAGTGAGTTTATTATCGCTCAGCTACTTCAAACTTTTGTACAATATCTTTAATCTCTTTACGCTCTAGGACATAGTCAATACTACGAACCAGCAGAGGTTTAGAAAGATCGTCTTTACTGATCACATCAATGATTTCATTAGATAAGAAGGTCTTATCCATCACCGATTCTTTTTGACCCGATAACAAGATAATAGGCGTATCTATATCCTTATCCTTCATTGCATTAACAAAGTCTTCAGCCGTATTTGCACCTAACTGATAATCTAATAAACAAACATCGATCTTCATGCGCCCAGCTAGTTCTATTGCTTCTTCTAGCGTTTTAGCCTCAACAATAGTAAATGTACGCTCTTCAGACTCTTTGAAGTACCTTTGTACTCTTAAACGGTCTACGGCATCGTCATCAACAACCATCACGGTTACATGTTGATTAACTTCAATACGATGATGTAAACGCTTAGAGCGATTGACCAATAGCGTTTTAAACTGCTCCTGTGCTTGTACCAATGCATTCTCTACAAATTTCAACCTTGATATATTGGTAATAGTGATTAGCACACCGTGTTGTGCTGTGGTGCTGATATCATCATTAACCGCATAAGGAGCCATGCGTAGTAAGGCAGTTTGTCCCGTTTTAGTGAGGATATCCTGTTCAACTACTTCACCTTTAGTGCTTACATTGCCTATCTGAGTTAGGAAGTCGCTGTAATCTAATTCATGAGAAATATGATGAATAGGACGACCTATATCCGATGCGCGTAGATTAATATAGTTCGCTGAATGCGGTGTATATTTACGGATTGTTAGGTTTTCATCAAGGAAAATAATCCCTAAATCCGTTGAATTTATGACATTATCTAAGTCCATATTAGCTTCTGTTAACTGCGAAATTTTCTCTTGATATTCGCTATTAACCGTATATAACTCTTCATTCACTGATTGTAGTTCTTCATTAGTACTTTGCAGCTCTTCATTAGAAGACATTAACTCTTCATTAGCCGACTGTAGTTCCTCATTGGTGGTTTCTAACTCTTCAATGGTGACCTGTAAATGTTCTTGTTTTTTAACCAACTCTTGTTCTAAGTCATGAATACGTTGTAATGACTGTTCACCACCATCAAAAGTAATCGACTTAGGTGATTTTCTAACAACATTATCATGCTCATGAACAATAAACTGTAAGATATATGAGCGAGGTGAACTTTGATGATCACTCTGTTTCACCATAAACACAGCTAAATCAATATAACTAGCTTCACCATCTAAAATACAAGCCACGTCACTATAGAAAACATCCTCTTCGTTTTTCTCACTACGGTATAAGGCAGTGGAAACAGCAATCGCTAAATCATCACAAATCATATCCTTGATATTTAAACTCACCTTACCGCGGCCCAAACCTTTGGTATAGCGAGTCATATCACCATAAACATGTACTGCATCAAAATTATCATTTAATACCACACAATCAGGTGCATAGTGCTCAATTAGGCGCTCCATGACGGTATTGTATTTATTATTAATCACCATACGAGACTGGTGTACATTACTGTTAGAGATAGGTGATACCACTGGCGCAGTGATATTTTGTTTCAATGAACTTGGTTGTTTTAACGGTAAACGTGCCGCACTAACTTTTTGGAAAATTCGAGTACGTTCATCAACCGTCTCAAAATGTGCCGCCATATCACCTAAGGACTCAGAGTTGCCTAAGAATAAGTAGCCATTCTGCTGTAACGCAAAGTAGAAAGATAAAAAGACTTTCTGTTGGGCATTTTGTTGGAAATAAATTAAGGCGTTTCTACAGCTTAATAGATTAATATTAGAGAAAGGTGGATCTTCAATCATATTGTGTTGAGCAAAGATAACCATTTTACGTAGCTTAGCAGATACTACATAGGCATTACCCGTTGGTTCAAAGTAATGCTTTAGACGACTTTTTGAAATATCTTGTACTATTTCAGCGGCATAAACGCCAGTACTTGCCTCCGCGATAGCGTCTTCATCAACATCCGTAGCGAATATTTTAACTCTACGGTCTATTTGATATTTCTCTTTAGCTTCATCAAACAAGATAGCAATTGAGTAAGCTTCTTCACCTGAAGAACAACCAGCAATCCATAAACGAATAGGATCTTTACCATTACCAGAAGTCAGTACTTTATGTACAGCAACCGTGGTTAGCTTCTCGAAGGCTTCATCATCACGGAAAAAACGCGTCACATTAATTAGCAGCTCTTTACTCAAAATAGACACTTCTCTTGATGATTCTTTTAACAAACGTAAATAAGCATCAAGAGTTTTTAATTGGTTAATTCCTAAACGTCTTTCAATACGGCGAGATACTGTAGATGACTTGTATTGTGCAAAGTTAATTGAAGACTGTTTTTTTAAAATATCAAAAATGTCGTCAAGCACTTTACTGTCACCATCAGAGGCAGTAAATGAGCTGACAGGTGCATCCCCTTTAATCGAAGGATGATTAATAAAATCGACTAAACTTTTACCCATTTCACTAGGTAACAGCACCATATCAGCTAACCCAGTTTGGTAGGCATTCGTTGGCATACCATCAAACTTCGCTGAATCAGGCTTTTGTACAACAACTAGACCGCCAGCTTCTTTCATGGCGCGAATACCACGTGTTCCATCTGTACCTGTACCCGATAATATAATACCAATCCCTTTATGTTGCTGATCCTCAGCTAACGATCGTAAAAACACATCAATCGATAAATGCGGAAGGCGATCTGGCATCTGATCTGAAAGTAATAACTTACCTTCGGTGATCAACATATTTTTACGAGGCGGCATTAGATAAATAGCATTGGCTTCAATGGTAATGCTATCAGACACTTCAAAAATAGGCATGTCTGTATGTTTGGTTAACAACTCAGACATCATGCTTTTATAATCAGGAGAAAGGTGCTGAACAACAATATATGTTGCACCAGTATCACTAGGAAGATTACCAAAAAATTCTTGTAACGCTTCTAAGCCGCCCGCTGAAGTACCAATACCAACGACATGTGATGGTGGTATATTTTGTGTATTTTCGGATTGGGTCACGTGGTTCTCACTATTTATGTATATAAATTATATTATAACTAATTGTTAATAATAAACTTTACTATTAATTATCTAACATTTCGATATCTTTATTTTTTTCAATAATTGACTCGCATGGACTTGAGTCAGCGGCTTATGAAAATAATACCCTTGATGGCATAAACAACCTTGCTCGACTAACCAATCCTTAGTTTGGATATCCTCAACCCCTTCTGCAACCAAACCTAGCCCCAACATTTTTCCTAACCCAATGATGGCGAGAACTATTTTTTCCGCTTCATTATCTCGTAAAATATCCATCACAAAGCTTTTATCTATCTTGATATAGTTTAATGGCATTTGTCGTAACAAACCTAACGATGAGTAACCCGTTCCAAAGTCATCAAGTGCAATCAAGAAACCAGCATTTTTCAATTTATTCAAATTCTGACCTGCTAGTGCAGGATCTTGAATAAAGGCTGTCTCAGTAACTTCTAATGTAAACCAACTTGGTTGTATTTTCTCTTTTTCAAACAGTGCAATAACAGAGTCAGCAAACTCCACTAAATGCAGTTGTTTCACCGATAAGTTAATGCTGATTTTTTGTGGGAAAATTAATAGTTTCTCATCTATCCATGCCTTAGCTTGAGCAATAACTTCATAAAATAACCATTCTGAAAATGCTTGAATTAAGCCATTGTCTTCCATTGTCGGAATAAAAGTATCTGGGCCTACGGGGCCTAGCTCAATATTCGACCAACGAGCTAATGCTTCAAATCCCATAACATTTTCTGTGGTTGCTTCGATTAAAGGCTGTAATACAAATGAAAAACCTGAATGGTGTAAATTATTTAAATCAGTGGTTAAATAATTTAATAATGACAGGTCTTTCTCAAGTGCAGATTCATAAAAACAATATTGGTTTCTGCCTGAGTCTTTGGCTCGATATAAGGCTAAATCAGCCTTTCTTAAAATATCACTGGGTTCCATATTATGCTCAGTAGCAATCGCAACACCTACACTACAGGAAAGCATCATGGACTTTCCTTCAATATTAAAAGGAAGGTTAACCGCACTAACTATTTTGTTCGCAATAGGTGCAATCACCTTTTCAGTCATTAAGTCTGTAAAGATAATGGCAAATTCATCTCCACCTAGGCGCGCAATAGAATCTTCGTCTCGAACCACTGATTTTAATCGTTTTGCGACCTCTTGAATAACTAAATCACCTACATGATGCCCTAACGTATCATTAATATTTTTAAACCTGTCTAAGTCTAAAAACATTAAGGCACTAATACCGTGACGTGGCACACGCGCTAAGGCTAATGTTAACCTATCGGTGAAAAATGCTCGATTAGACAACCCAGTTAAATGATCATAATTAGCCATTCTTTGTAATTTTTTAGAGTGGGATCGTTCCGCTGAAATATCTAACATGGTAAAAATAAAACCAGTCACTTCAAAACGGTCATTAAACAAGCCAACAACATTAATTGATACCCATAAACTTTGCCCAGTTATGGTCACTAACTCAGCTTCACTTTTAAAGTTATTAGAATGCGAAATAGAACGAATTATTTCTAATAAAAGGTCGTTGGTATCCAAGTTTTTAATCGCAGAAAGCCAGCCCTGTCGTAAAGATTGCTCTTCACTTTGCCCAGTATATTTTTCCCAGGTTTTATTGATATATGAGCAATTAAAGTCTTTATCTGTTTGCAAAATGGCCATAGGCACTACGCTAGTTAACGCATTGAAACGTTGCACACTCGCGTTGTAAATCTCTTGATTTACAGAGACTTCAGTTTTTTCGTTAATCATTAAACCAAAGCAATGTTCGTTTAAATAATTAACATCAAACAAATGAATATCCACATGAATTGACTGGTGTTCATTCAATACTAATTGAACATTCGACCATTGCTGCTTTTCTAAATGCCCTAAAAAGAAAAATTTAGTAATTGCGGTTAACAAACGAAAAGCAATACTAGGTAAAGTCCTATTAATCAGCTTTTCCATAGAGGGCCAACCACGCTCTAAGTTCGAGTTAAATAAACTTTGCGCAGCAAGGTTTGATTTCAAGACTTTAAACTCATCATTAAAGATAAAAGCGGGGTGGAAGGTATTCTTGAGCAGAGACTCTAAAATTAGTTGGCTTTGGTGATCTGGTGAGATAGTGAGTTTACTCTCAACCGTTTTAGGTGTGGATAATTTAGCGTGTTGTTTTTGATTTTTTAATAGAGTAATTGTGGCGAGTAAAAAAGGAGTAACATCAATTAAATCATTAGAACGGACAGATAGCTCTATGTTAACTAAAACAATAATGGCATAAATATTATCAGCTTCACCGATCGGAATATAACGTAAATTATCGATGTATTTATTATTCAATAAGCCATCATTAACCTGCTCTACTTTTTTATCATAAAAGTAAGGGGTAGCTATACAATCTTTAGTTAAAAAATACTCTGTTAAATCTTTAGTCAGTTCATTTTTAATAGGTTCAAACAGCATATCTGGAGCGATAACAACCCGTGACTGTAAATTCACATGGTGCGTGTTTAACTCATTATCAACCAAAAAAGCCAAGGCATAATCGGATTGATTAATTCTTGCGAGTTTTTCAACACAATGTTCCAAAATATAATTATTGGATTTCGTAATTTGCTGTAATTTCAACAAAACCTCTTTCTAGCTTAATGTTAGTTATTAAAGAGAGCCTTATTATATAAAAACTCATTTTTTAATTATCGCTACTTTGGCAACATCACTACACGCCAATAACAATCCAATAACTTAATCACCTTATCGAACCCAGCTTTTACATCTGACTTAACAATATACCCAGCTATATTCTCATTATAAGCCGCCACGACATCTTGATCTGCTGAGGAAGTGGTTAATACAAAGATAATTGAATCTCTTAACTTACTATCTTGACGTATCTCCTTAAGAAATTCTACCCCCCCCATGATTGGCATATTTAAATCTAATAAAATCAGATAAGGGCGTGGTAAAGTACTTGTATCTCGTAATATTGCTAATGCATCAAGCCCATTTTTTGCTCTAATAATAGGATTAGCAAATTTTAACTTTTTAAAGCCTCGTTCTACTGCTTTAGCATCAATATCATCATCTTCAACCAATAAGATGCTTACTTCACTATAATCCATAAAAATTCGTCCTGTGTTTATATAAGGGTTACTTATCGATAACTTGTTTAGGCCAAGTAAAGTAAAAGGTGCAGCCTTCTCCCTCTTGAGACTGAATATTTACTTCTCCGTTATAGTACTCAACTATTTTTTTAATTAAAGCCAAGCCCATACCACTTCCTTCTGTTTCATCACGTGGTTTAAGCGTTTTAAACATTTTAAAAATTTCTTCCTGATATTTTTTTGAAATGCCTGGTCCATCATCTTCAACACTAAATTGATAAAACTCACCCAAATCTTCACAGCGAACGTTAATCGTTCCTTGCTTCTGGTGGTGATGTTTAATCGCATTGCTCAATAAGTTTCTAACGACTTGTTCAAAAGGCGCTCTAAATGATGAAAAAACAGGCATTTCACCATCACAGATCAAAGTAAAACTATTAAGAGGTGAAACTAAGACAAAAAGTTCATTTATAACAACTTTACTATCAATCATAGAGAGGCTATCAGAGCGATGGTTAACTTGAGAATATTCCAATAAATCATTAAGTAAACTTTCTAAGCGACCAATTCTACTTCTCATCATCTTAAGGTGTTCTGGGATCTCCTCTAACTCTCCCTCTTCGATATCTTCTATCACCCAAGTGGCTAACTGATCGATACCACGTAATGGAGCTTTCAAATCATGCGATGCAACATAAGCAAACTCATCTAGCTCTTTATTGGATCTAGATAACTCTACTGCACGCGATTGAGCTTCCATTTTAGCTTGTTCAGCTTCGGTCATTAACCTTGAAAGTAGGCCTCTTTGTTTTTCTAATACTTCAACATTTTCTTTCAGTTGTGAATTTTTATCTGCTAAAGATTGGGTTCTTTGATCAACTTTTTCCTCTAACCTGCTATTTTGAGTTTGTAATTCTTCACTTAGGAGACTGATATTTTTAGCGCGGACAATAGAGACTAGCAAACTATAAATGGCAATACCCAATAATAAGCTAATAACAATACCACCAGCAAGAATCCATTTAATCACAGAAGGAGACTCGATACTCTCTAACAGCGCAGTATTTAAGGTAACATGTAACTGCCATTGACGTTCTGGAACAGCTAGATCAAAGCTTAAGGTGTTAGCAGTAATATCAGAGCCATAAAGCAAATCAATTTTATTCTCTTCAATATCTAATAGGGTCAGTTGTAACCCTTTCATGTCAGCATATCTTTCAGCATTTTCCATCAAAACATTGATTTTAAACACACCAGTTACATAACCACGCAAGGCGTTGATACGCTCTGCTACAGAATCTGTTGCTAAGCCTTTGTTGTAAACAGGCGCGATAATTAATGCCCCCGTTAAATTTTTCGCTTGCTGCACCAAATTTATTTTCCCTGTCGTTGCCATCTTGCCACTATTACGAGCGAGCTCCAGTGTTTTACGACGGGTATCATTACTGCTTAAGTCAAAACCCAATGCTTTTTTATTTAATTGGATAGAGCTAAAGTAAGTCACCGGTGTATATTCATCTTTATCTGGACTGATAATTAATTGGTTATTTTCATCTCTTTTTACAATATTAAAAGTAGGATGTTCTCTTCTTAGACGCGCTAAGTATTCCTCCTTTTCATCCGCTTTAATTAAAGGGACCCAACTTAAGGCTTGGATATAGTTACGACTTTTAATATCTAAAATATCCATGTAACGATTGAATTCAACTTGCGATAACTCTTCTCTCTCCACACTATAAAAGGCTTGCAAACCACGCAGCTCATTAAGGGACTTATCTATTGAGTCTTGAAGATAAATGGAAACTTGTTTTGCAGTGTTCTCAATTTTTAAAGAGTTTTCAGATTTTAATTGATTCGCTACTTTCAAAGAAACAGAGTAAGTACTTAAAACACCGATCAAGCTGACTACTACAGCCACCACAAACGATTTAATAGACATATTTTTCAATTAAAAATCCTTTTATAAGGGAGAGGGAATTAACGCATAAACATAAGAGGAAAGTAATACCAACGTCACCTCAAAAGTAAGTTCCACTTGGTTAATCAATTAAAAGTATAGCACTAAAAATTATACCTATTTTATAGTATAAGTTTATTTTCACCTAAGTTTTAAATACACATATCACAAATTTATAAAGCATTAGCTGATACGGAGCCTATAAAAAAGCGTGCTTGTTTGAGTTCTACTAATCACCCTGTTTAACTATTATCAAAGCGCACAAATATAGCGCAAACCGCACTATATTGAGGCAAAAATCCCTAAGAATACCACAACAAAAAACTAACCACTTGGTAAGTAAATGGTTTAGAACAACTTACTAATTGGCATGAGCGTTGCAGTACTTACTATATTGACAGCCTGATAAGGCATTTTAAATAGCCAAATATGGTAATTACTCAGTATTAATCGTTGACGATAGCAACGCATTGACAAAGGGAAATAAGATGAAAGCATTAATAATAGGTGCAGGAATTGGCGGCGTTTCAGCTGCTGTATCATTAAAAAAACAAGGTATTGAGTGTGAAATATTTGAAGCTGTAAAAGAGATCAAGCCAGTAGGCGCTGCTATCTCTGTTTGGTCAAATGGTGTGAAATGTATGAACCACCTCGGCATGGGGCATATTATGGACAAACTCGGTGGGCCAATGCTAAATATGGCTTACCAAGATGGTAAAACGGCTGAAGTACTCACTCAGTTTAGTCTAGCTCCGTTAATTGAAGCAGTAGGTGAACGTCCATGCCCAGTTTCTCGTGCAGATTTGCAATCAATGATGATCGATTACTGGGGCAAAGAAAAAATACAATTCGATAAACGTATTGAGCGCATCACACAAGATGAGAAAGGTGTTAGCGCTTACTTCACTGATGGTAGCGTAGCACATGGTGATTTTATGATTGCTGCCGACGGTGCAAACTCTGTCGCACGCTCTTTTGTGTTAGGACGTAAGGTAGAGCGTCGCTATGCGGGTTATGTTAACTGGAATGGTTTAATTGACACCGACCCATCAATCGCTCCCGTTGATCAATGGACAACCTTTGTAGGAGATGGAAAACGTATTTCGTTAATGCCAATCTCCGATAATCGCTTCTATTTCTTTTTTGATGTTCCTTTACCTTCAGGTTTACCACAAGATCGTAGCACAGTAACTGAAGATCTAACTCGATATTTCACCGATTGGGCTGAGCCAATACAAAAATTGATTAAAGCAATTGATCCATCCACCACCAATCGCGTTGAGATCCATGATGCCGATCCATTCACAACCTATGTTGATAGACGTATTGCGCTATTAGGCGACTCTGCGCATCCTACTACACCAGATATTGGTCAAGGTGGTTGCTCGGCAATGGAAGATGCTGTGGTACTTGGGCAAGCCTTCTCAGCAACAAAAGATATCCATGCTGCTTTATCTGATTATGAATCTCAACGTAATCAACGTGCGAAAGGCTTAGTATTAAAAGCGCGTAAACGTTGTGAAGTGACTCATGGTGAAGATATGCAAATAACTCAAGCCTGGTATAAAGAACTTAAGCAAGAGACTGGTGATAACATTATGGCAGGTCTCAAGGAAACCATTATAGGTGGTCCGCTAGGTTAAACGATTACGATCAAAACCAGCCTCAACAAGCACTTACTTTATCTAACGGCAATGATTAACAATCAATTATTGTCGTTATGTAAAACCTCTCTTATTTACTCCAATTAATCGACGCTTTTAACTTGCTTGAATTAATGAGTAAGCATAAGCAGTTATAGAACAAATATAATATAATCAAACGGATATTGGTCGTTCACATCTACTCATTTAAAAAGGAAAACAATGAGGAAAAGTAATAAAGGCAGAATAAGAGCTGAAAAGACACAAATAATATTACAAGCCGCTGAAATAGAGTTTGTTAAACACGGATATAGAGGCACCAGTATTCAAGCTATCTCTGATGCTGCTGGTGTACCTAAAGCGAACCTTTTATATTATTTTTCAAGTAAAGAAAATCTTTATGCCGCCCTACTAAAAAATATAATCTCAATTTGGAATCAAGCATTTACCGAGATCACTGAGCAGGATGATCCTAAAAAAACATTAGAGAACTACATTCACAGTAAAGTCCAGCAAGCTATTCAGTACCCTAATGCCTCAAAAATATTTGCTACTGAAATAATTCAAGGCGCACCTAACCTTAAAGAGTATTTACAGCTAGAAACAAGAACATGGTTAAAAAACAGCTGTAAAATAATAGAGAGCTGGATTGCACAAGGCAAGATGAAAAAAGTTGATCCTGAAAAGTTAATCTTTTTGATTTGGTCAAGCACACAGCACTATGCGACCTACCAAGCAGAACTGTTAATAATTACTGATAAAAAGCAATATCAGCAAAAGGATATCACTGAAATTAGTGAGTTTTTATGCGCTATGGTGTTATCCGGCTGTGGTTTAAGCGACCACACTAATTAGCAGCCAAAAAAAAGCCCTCTACAAGAGAGGGCTTCAATAACATAATGACTAAGTCAAATTAACGTTCAACAGCAACTTTACGTGTTTCGTTAATGTTGATTTCGATACGACGGTTCATTTTGTGAGCGTCAGCAGTGTTGCTTGTATCGATTAGGTTTGTTTCACCGTGACCAACTGGAGTTACACGAGATGAAGCAATACCAAACTCAGATGTTAATAGTTCAGCAACGGCAGTAGCTCGTTTTTCTGATAACTGTTGGTTGTAGCTCGCTTTACCTACTACAGAAGTGTAACCATCAACAGTGATGTCTACATGTGGGTACTGCTTAAGGAAAGTAGCAACGTCAGCAAGCTCTGAGTAGTACTCTGGTTTAACAACCGCTTTATTGTTGTCGAAGTTAACTGCTAGACGGTAAGACAATCTTTCTTGTTCAAATACAGTACAACCGACTTCGTCTACTTTATCTGTCGTCGGTGTAGCAGGACATTGGTCAACACCATCTGCAACGCCATCTTTATCTGTATCAACAACTACTGGGGCAGGTGCTACGTATGGTGCTGGCTCAGGCTCAACAGCAACAACTTTATCGTTAGTGCTAAAGAAATAAACTAAACCAACTTGTGCGATAGCATCTGTTTGTTTATCTTCGAATTGGTAATTTGCTTTACCTTCTAAGTAACCAGCAAACTGGTCAGTAAAGTATTGACGGTAACCAAGACCGGCATTAACTGCAGCTTCCGTATCTGTATTAAAATCAAATGCGTTAACACCACCAAGTACGTAGATGCTTTGCTCTGTTGGGAAGTAAAGCGCATCTAAGTTATATTTATTAATACCTTGAATGTTATCGCCTTCATGAAGTTCAGCAGCGAAACGAGTGTAAGATAAACGAAGCTCTACAGGTGCAGATAAACGGTAACCTAATTCAACACCAAGACCACCAGAACGTGTAAATTGATTATCTGAAGGATCTAAACGGTCATTATCAGCTTTCATGTATGCACCATGAATACCACCGTAGTAGTTACCTACTAAAGTATCTGCATCTGGTTGGTCTGCAGCATTAACCGCGCTGAATTGAGTAAGTAAAAGCGTGCTAACAAGAAGAGAGGTTTTATGTTTCATCATTTCTATATCCATTTGATTAGTTAATTGTCCGATAAAGCATTTAAATAGTTAATTAAATGTGATTATAAGCACAACAAAAAAATAAAAAATTTAACAAAAAATATCATGTTGTATAATTCTTTGCAAATTAATATCTGGGAAGGTTAAGCGAATAACGCTTCTCAAAGATTCTTTAAAACTATTCCATATGCTTTAATATTCTACAGGGTCTATTAAAGAATGCCCTTTTATAAAATAAAAAATATATTAATAAAACAACACAAAACCAACCTAATATAGGTAATAAATATCATCTATTTTCGCCAAAAAACTGAATGATAAACAAAAACATAACTGTTAGCTAAGCACTGTTTTACGAGAACAACCTATTATAAAAGTAAAGTCTTTAAAGTCATAATACTTTATATAATATTTGAACGACTTTGAGCAATATAAAAAACCAACCCAGAAAAGATACGTACCAACATACCAGTTAGATCACTAATACCTTAAAAATAAACATATACGTAATTAACTTCTATATTTCATCAAAACATAACGACCTTTTTTGTTAGCCTTTATGATCGTTTGCTGAAATAAAATATAAAATAAATCAGTCCATAAGCCAGTTATGAACTGATTTATACGCGTCTGTTAATAATAAGCAGTCTAATGACTTAACGTTTTTCTAAATTAAATAGGTCGGTACGCCTATCTTTCAAGTTTTTGACACTACCAAACTGATGGAGTTCCCTTAATAAATAAAGATCTACATCTGCAATTAAAATCATTTCTGTATTTGGTGTCGCTTCTGCCTTGATACCATTAGCAGGAAAAGCGAAGTCACATGGCGTGAATACGGCTGATTGAGCATACTGAATATCCATATTATGTACTTTAGGTAAATTCCCCACTCCACCAGCAATAGCAACATAACACTCATTCTCAATAGCACGGGCTTGAGAGCAAGCTCTCACACGAGAGTATCCGTTTTGCGTATCCGTTAAAAATGGCACAAATAGAATATCCATCCCTTCATCGGCTAATATTCGGCTTAATTCCGGAAACTCTGAGTCATAACAAACTAATATCCCGATTTTACCGCAGTCGGTATCAAAGGCTTTAAGCTGATGCCCCCCTTCCATACCCCATACTTTTGTTTCATCAGGTGTTACATGCAGTTTTTCAAAGCGCTCTTTAGTCCCATCTCGACGACATAAGTAGCCCACATTATAAAGTCGATCATCAACAATCTCAGGCATACTGCCGGTAATAATATTAATATTGTAACTAATGGCTAAGTCAGTAAATTTCTGCACAATCGTTTCAGTATACTTCGCCAACTCGCGAATCGCCTGAGGCTCACTAATATGATTATTTTCAGCCATTAACGGCGCATTAAAAAATTCAGGGAATAATGCAAAATCAGAATGATAACTAGCAACGGCATCAACAAAGTACTCTGCTTGCTCCATCAACTCATCAAAGTCTTTATAAGGACGCATTTGCCATTGAATTAATCCAAGACGCACTAACTTTTTAGTTGGAATGGTTTGTTTATTTGGTTTCTCATAATAAATATTGCTCCATTTCAACAATACCGCGTAATCATTGGAACCTTTGTCCCCTTCTAAGTAACCCTTAATAATTCTGGCAGGATAAAAATCATTAGAAATCTGGAAGTTTAATACTGGATCATGGATCTCTTTACGTTTTACTTTCTCAATGTATTCTTTCGGTGAAATCTGTTCAGAATACTTATGATAGTTAGGGATACGTCCACCAAAAGTGATGCCTTTCAAGTTTGCTCTTTCACATAACTCTTTTCGGTAATCATATAAACGCCTACCTAATCTTAATCCTCTAAACTCAGGTTTAATAAACACATCAACACCATATAAAGTATCACCATAACTACGATGAGTATTAAAAGTATCGTTTCCAGTGATTTCGTTATAAGTATGGCTATCATCAAAGGCCGCATAATCGACTTTGATCGACAGAGCGCATCCGGCAATCTGTTCATTCACTTTTATAACAACTTGCCCTTCAGGAAACTTATCAATTAAAAATTTAATTTGATGCTCTTCTCGGTAGGGATCATCTAATGTGGTATAAGCTTCAATCATAATTTGTTTAAGCTCTTGATAATCATCAAGGCTTAATAGTGACAATTCAATATTTTCTATATTTTGCATCGTAAGACCTACTTGAATATAAATACTTAATTCGAATTTGCTCAACTGACATATGCAGTGAATATAAAAACGCCATGAAGAGCACTTATTTTATAACTTAAATCGACAGATAAACTTCAATATACTATTGAAATACATTAATAAACACACCTTATATAGCCTCTATTCAAAAATCATAATAGCGCTCAAATAACCGCCATATATTGCCCTTAAACAGTGCAACGATTGCACCAGATTAAGAGGTATTGATAACTATTTATTTATTTTTTAAGCGCGAAGAAACTAAGTTAATGTTTTAAAAGATCTTTTAAAACGCCGCATCAAATGGCACAATCGTTGCAATATAAATAAAAATGGTTCGATCGTTTCATGCAATATTTCGTATAAATATCGAAATAAAATGTTCGCAAACCCACAAACGGAAGAGTTAAAAAGCTTTCTTGCAGCTGTAAGGTAATCAATGACAAACAATAACCACTCTCTCACAGATCGTATTAATCGCCATTATGCTGATTTAACAGCAAATAGTCGTCGCTTAGCCGATTATTTACTGCTTAACCCAGAAAAAGTATTGATTATGTCTACTAATGAAATAGCGGAATCTTGCGCAGTCTCAAAGACCAGTGTAAGCCGTTTCATACGACGTTTAGGTTATGCGGACCATGTCTCTTTGCGTAATGAGTTATTAGAAGTGCGAGAAAGTGGTGAGCCTGTTTTGACAGCGATTCAAGAGGATTGTGATTTTCATCAAGATATCCAAGGACTACAACAACTAAAGAAGCAGTTAGAAAGTACCTCTTTACAACCTATTACAACACTACTTGCCACAGCCCCGCGCATAAAAGTAATTGGCTACCGCAATAGTTATCCATTAGCCATGCATTTGCGTCAGCAACTGATGCAATGCAGAGGACATGTAGAACTATTACCAGTCCCTGGGCAGACAATAGGGGAAGATTTAGCGTCTATCGATGAAGATGACTTCGTGGTCATAATCGGCATTCGTCGTCGAGTAAAAAAATTCTCTAAATTACTTGAACAATTACAGCACAATAAAGTGCTACTGATCACAGATCAATCCGGACAAAAATACGCCGAACAAGCAACGCACCTTTTAGTGTGCCACATGAATAACGAAACACCCCTAGATAGCTATGCTGTACCGAGTAGTTTAATCGCTCATCTAGTGAATAATACTTACCAACTTTTAAAAGGAAACGCTACTAAAGTAAGCAGTAAAATAAGTGCCAATTACGCTAATCTCAATGAATTAGAGTAATTAATAACATGATAAAAACAAGGTCGTTAAAATTAATATGAATATTATAAATAAGCTTAAAAAAGAATGGTTTTTAGTTGGTATGGTGATCGCGATAGCACTCGCGACAGTCAGTGCCGATATTGGTAAAAGTGGGGGCGTTATTCATCTCGACAAACTGACAGGAATCGGTGTCGCGATTGTCTTCTTTCTACATGGTTTAGGGTTATCACCTGCTGCTATTAAGGCCGGAATAAGTAACTGGCGCATGCACATCTACATTCAGGTGGCGACCTTTGTTGCTTACCCTTTATTGTGGGTCGTATTCGGAGATCTATTCTTAGCGTACATGCCAGCGGCACTCGCTTTTGGTTTTTGTTATCTGTTTGTTTTGCCAAGTACTATCTCTTCTTCAGTGGCTATGACTAGTGTGGGTAAAGGTAATGTCCCCGGGGCTATTTTTAATGCGTCATTATCAAGCATATTAGGCATCTTTATTACCCCACTTTTAATTCAATTATTTATGGGATTTGAAGGGGTTGAACTGGACTTAATGGCGTCTATTATTTCCATCTCAAAACTGTTGCTTCTCCCTATGATTTTAGGTCAGTTAGCACGTCCACTATTATTGAAGTTTGCCGAGAGACATAAAGCCGTTGTTAATAAAGTCGATAAATATGTGATTTTATTAATTGTGTATAACGCCTTCTGTAACTCAATTGTTAATGGTATTTGGAGTTCATTCTCACTAGAAATGCTCATCACTTCATTTGTGCTATGTGTCGCTATCTTGCTGATCATGGTTCACCTGATTCAGTGGGGTGCGCGTCGTAGCCAGTTTGCCTTAGCCGATGAAGTGGCCGCCGTTTTTTGTGGTACTAAAAAAACCCTAGCGGCGGGGATTCCGATGGCCACCGTTATCTTTGGCAGTGACCCTAAGCTTGGCATGATCCTATTGCCAATCATGCTGTATCACCCAATTCAGATTTTTTACTGTGCCATTTTAGCCAGTCGTTATGCCGCACAAGCTGAACCAGCAACTAACTCCTCACTTTAGAAGGATCTGGACATGAGTAACAACACAACAAGAGATAGTAGCGTTTATTGCCTACAAGGCCCTGAATTGCTAGCCGCTACCACACAAGGGAAGTTAACCGGTAAAAGCTTTGTATTTAAAGATCTATTTGATGTCGAAGGTTATGTCACTGGAGCTGGTAACCCAGCTTGGTTAAGTAGCCATGACAAAGCAGCTAAGACATCACCTTTAATCGACAAGCTGTTAGCACAGGGAGCTGATTGTGTTGGTCGCGTTCAGACCGATGAGCTTGCTTATAGCTTAAATGGACAAAATATTCACTACGGCACCCCGACTAATCCGGCAGCGCCAAACTGTCTGCCTGGTGGTTCATCTAGTGGCAGCGCAGTAGCTGTAGCAAGTAAACATGCAGACTTTTCCATTGGCACTGACACAGGTGGCTCTGTGCGCGTACCTGCAAGTTACTGTGGATTATTTGGATTACGTCCAACGCTGGGTAAGTTGGATTTAAGCAACGCATTTACTTTATCAACAAGCTTTGATACTGCCGGGATTTTCAGTCGAGATTTATCACTGCTACAAGCAGTATTTAAAACACTTTCAGAAGATAGCAACACAGGACAAGTAGCTTCACATATTTATCTTGATGACACCTTAGCTAAGTCACTCAGTGAAGAGCGTTTAAATAGATTACAAGCTTGGTGTAAAAAATCGTCTATTAAGTTACTCGGCTGTAATTTGTTAACTGAATTAGCCATCACACTGGATGACTTGAGCCTATTATTTCGTACCATTCAAGGTTATGAAATCATTCAAGAACACAACCAATGGTTAACCCAATACGGTGAGTCCTTAGATCCTTCTATCATGTTACGTGTTGAGTGGGCTCGTACCATCACCACAGAAGAATATAAGCAAGCGAAAGTACAACAACAAGATTTCACTACAAAAGTGACTGATTATTTGCAGCAACTGAATGGGCTACTTGTACTACCGACAACTCCTTCAGGTGCTCCTTCTTTAACCCTTACTGGTGAAAAATTGGCTGATTATCGATCGCAATTAATGGGATTAACCAGTATTGCAGGTTTAAGCGGTTTACCACAATTGCACTTGCCAATGGCAGGTTTAGAAGAAGGCCCTTGTGGTTTCTCATTAATGGGCTTAGCCAATACAGAAACGGACTTAATCACAACTGGTTTACAGTTAGTACAAGGAGAAGTGAACTGATGACTTATCAAACCTCTTTTACCGCTCCTCATCATAAAGCAGCAGCAGCTGGACAAGCGATACTCGACGCAGGCGGAACAGCCAGCGAAGCTATGGTTGCTGCGGCAGCAATGGTGTCAGTGCAATACCCGCACATGAACAGTATCGGCGGTGACGGTTTCTGGTTAATCAGTAAAGCCGGCGAGAAACCTGTTGCCATTGATGCCTGTGGCGCAGCCGCTGTTAATATTGATGCCGACCATTATCGTCAACAGGCTAGTGAACTCCCTGAAAGTGGTGGCTCAGCAGCGCTAACCATGGCCGGCACTATCTCTGGTTGGCAAGCAGCTTTAGAGATTAATGGTGGAGAGTTAACACTTAACAAACTATTACAACCGGCTATAGATGCAGCACAACAGGGTATCGAAGTAACACAAAGTCTAGTGGATGCCAGTGAAAAAACACTGGGGAGACTACAGCAACTAGAAACCTTTGCAGCAACTTATTTAAAGCAAGGTAAGACTTTAAAAGTCGGTGATATGGTTACCAATCCAGCTTTAGCTAACACTTTTAAACACTTAGCAGATGCCGGCTTAGAAGACTTTTATCGCGGTCAATTAGCTGAACAAATGGCAGCAGACTTAAAAGCAGCAGGTAGTCCAATCACCTTAGTCGATTTTAATCAACATCAAGCTAAAGTGATAACACCTTTAACCACGGATATTTCAAAAGGACATTTATACAATTTAGATGCCCCAACACAAGGCTTAGCCTCTTTATTGATTTTAGCCATTTACGACCGATTAGCAGATAAAATTAGTAGCGAAGTTGAACATATTCATTTGCTAGTTGAAGCAACAAAACAAGCTTTTATTATCCGTGACCAGCAAATTACCGACCCAGATTGCTTAAATCAGCCATTACAAGATTGGTTAAAAGACTCAGTGATCGATCAATGTGTTAATAACATTGCTTTAGACAAAGCATTACCTTGGCCACACATAGCAAAACCAGGTGATACCGTCTGGATGGGGGCCTGTGATCAATACGGCACTATGGTCAGCTTTATACAAAGTATTTACTGGGAATTTGGTTCAGGTGTTGTCTTACCTAACTCAGGTATTACTTGGAACATCCGAGGCAAAAGTTTCACCCTAGACGCTAATCACCATAATGTGTTAGCCCCGGGTAAAAAGCCTTTTCATACCCTGAATCCTGCCTATGCAGAATTGCATGATGGTAGACGTATTGTCTATGGCTCGATGGGTGGAGAAGGTCAACCACAAACGCAAGCTTGCCTCTTTAGTCGTTACCTTTATCAAGGCCAAAGTCTATCCAGTGCCGTGGCGAAACCACGTTGGCTATTAGGCAGGACTTGG
This sequence comes from Psychromonas sp. B3M02, assembly GCF_003318165.1. GTDB lineage: Bacteria > Pseudomonadota > Gammaproteobacteria > Enterobacterales > Psychromonadaceae > Psychromonas. The sequence goes on along the minus strand of NZ_QOCB01000014.1, from coordinate 41,450 downwards.
GGCGATACAACCAACAATCTACGTTTAGAAAACCAACTTTATAAGCAATATGGCGCAACACTCAAAGCCTTAGGGCATGACGTTACAGCCGTTGCCGATAATAATGAATTAATGGGGCACGCTGGTGCCATTATGCTCAATAAACACGGTAAAGCGCAGGCAACTAGCGATCCGCGTAGTGATGGGCAAAGCTTACTTGGAGACAATCATGACAACTAACACTTTATTTGAAACGCTAAATCCACCCGTTCGTCTATTAATGGGGCCAGGTCCAATCAATGCCTACCCACGAGTGCATCAAGCGATTTCATCGGCATTAATTGGTCAATACGATCCAGTGATGACAGGTTACATGAACCAGGTGCAATCGTTATACCGAGAGGTATTTGAAACACAAAATAAACAGACAATGTTAGTCGATGGTACTGCACGCGCAGGCATCGAAGCAGTATTAGTGTCAGTACTTCAACCAGGCGATAAGGTACTGATACCAGTAATGGGGCGTTTTGGCCATCTATTGTGTGAAATTGCGCAACGTGTTGGCGCCGTGGTTAAAACCATTGATATCGAGTGGGGTGAAGTGTGCCCGCCAGAATTAGTAGAAAAAGCGATTAAAGAGTTTGGCCCTAAAATGCTAGCAACGGTACAAGGTGACACATCAACGACCATGAACCAACCATTAGCAGAAATCGGTGAGATTTGTGATCGTTATGATGTGTTGTTTTATTGTGATGCTACCGCTTCAATCGCCGGTAATGAACTGAAAATAGATGAGTGGAAATTAGATGCAGTATCAGCAGGGTTACAAAAATGTCTAGGTGGTCCATCAGGTAGCGCACCTATCACACTAAGTGATAAATGTGCAGAGGTGATCACACGACGCAAGCATATTGAAGCAGGTATCCGCGCAGACCATCATACAGCAGGCAGTGATGCCATTATCCAGTCTAACTATTTCGACCTAGCCATGATAATGGACTACTGGGGACCAGAGCGTTTAAACCACCACACTGAAGCGACCAGCATGTTATATGCGGCTCGCGAATGTGCACGCATCTTCTTAGAAGAAGGCAGTGGCAATGTTGTTGCTCGTCATAAGCAAGCAGGTGATGCAATGGCAAAAGGTTTACAAGCAATGGGATTAACCTTGTTTGGTAACCAAGCTTACAAAATGAATAATGTAGTAGGCGTTTACATTCCTGAAGGGTTAGACGGCGATAAAGTACGTCAAGAATTACTCCTGTGCTTTGGTATTGAAATCGGCACTTCATTTGGTCCGTTACACGGTAAAATTTGGCGTATCGGCACCATGGGCTTTAACGCGAGACAAGAGTGTGTGCTCACTACGCTTGCAGCATTGGAGTCTGTATTACTCAAACATAAAGTGAAAATTAATCCAGGCCAAGCAGTCACCACGGCTATGCAATACTTTAGCGTCTAACGGTAGTAGGAGCATTTATGTCAATAAACAATACTCAGCAAAGTGCTGCAAAAATCATGCAATGGGCAGATAAGTTAGCCAGCTTTAGTGCGATGCCTGACGGTTTATTAAGAGCTTACTTAACGCCTGAGCATAAGTTAGCGCATCAACAACTAGCAGAGTGGATGGAGCAAGCAGGCCTAACCACTTGGGAAGACAGTGTGGGGAATCAATGGGGACGTAAAGTCTCCCCTAACCCAACCATGCCAACTCTCTTAATCGGTTCACACAGTGATACCGTAGCAAATGCGGGTAAATATGACGGTAACCTTGGTGTATTACTCGCACTGGAAGCCATGTATCAACTACAAGGTGAAACACTACCCTTCCACGTTGATATTGTGGCTTTTGCCGATGAAGAAGGTACACGATTTAACACAACATTAATTGGCTCAAGTGCTGTTGCAGGGTGTTTCCAATCTGATTGGTTAGCAATTGAAGATGCACAAGGTATCAGCATGGCACAAGCAATGCGTGATTTTGGTTTAGATCCTGAATTAGCAGGTAAAGACCAAAAAAACACAGAGGATACATTAGCGTATTTAGAAGTGCATATTGAACAAGGTCCTGTATTAGAAGATCAAGATTTACCTGTTGGTGTGGTGACCGGTATCGCCGGTGCAAAACGTTACCAATTTAAGCTTAAAGGAATGGCAGGACATGCTGGTACAGTGCCGCTAGCACTTCGTAAAGATGCTATGTCAGGTGCAGCTCAAATGATTTCGCATATTGAACAGTTTGCCTTTGAGAACCAAATTGTAGCGACAGTAGGCCGTTGTGATGTATTTCCATCAGCAGTGAACGTTATTGCTGGCGAAGTACACTTTACCGTCGATATTCGTAGTCAGTCTCAGTCAACTTTAGAGCGTTGCTGTGAACAGCTGTTGAAAGACTTAGCGCATATTTCTGAACAGCGTCAATTACAACTCAGCCATGAAAAGCTCTATCAAGCAGAAGCAGTATTATGTGATGACACCTTGCAAAAACAATGGGGTGAAATCGTCCAGCAACATACTCAAAAAACACCGTGCTTTCTTGCAAGTGGTGCAGGACATGATGCCATGGTAATGACAAACATTACTAATATCGCGATGTTATTTGTACGTTGTGAAAAAGGGATTAGCCACAACCCTAAAGAACAAGTCATTGAATCAGACGTAGCAGTCGCATTAGATTGCTTAGTTGATATGATTAAAAAACTTTCGAAATAGAAAATAGTTCATATTATAAAAAAGGCGCTTAAATATTTTATTTAAGCGCCTTTTATTTAGTATAAAAATGAACATAGCTTATTCAGGGCAAGGATGATTTTCAATCCAGTGTTGCGCTATTTCATCACGACGCGCAATCCACACATCATCATGAGATTGAACATAATCTAAGAATTTTTTCAGTGCCACAAAACGACCAGGTTTACCAATCACACGACAATGTAAACCAATCGACATCATTTTTGGTTTCTCATTACCTTCTGCGTATAAACAGTCAAAACTATCTTTTAGATATTGAAAGAACTCTTCCCCATGACTAAAGCCGTATGGTGATGAGAAACGCATATCATTATTATCAAGTGTATAAGGGATCACTAAATGAGGGCGTGTTTTACCTGCTTCTGAACTAGGTACTTGCATCCAAAAGGGTAAGTCATCGCCGTAATAATCAGAGTCATAAAGCAAACCTTGTTGTTCAGCCACTAACCCACGAGTGTTTGGTGAATCACGACCTGTATACCACCCCATTGGGCGGTTCCCGGTTAAATTTTCAATAATATCTAGGGCTTGTGTCATATGCTCTCGCTCTTCTTCGATAGACATATGCTGGTAATGAATCCACTTTAAACCATGGCAGGCAATCTCATGCCCATCTTCGATAATGGCTTGTGTAACGTCTGGGTTACGTTGTAATGCAGTGGCAATACCAAAAATAGTTAAAGGTAAACTGCGCGCTTTAAACTCATTTAAAATACGCCAAACACCGGCTCTTGATCCATATTCATATAAAGATTCCATGCTCATATGACGTTCAGGATAAGCCTCTGCACCAGCAATTTCAGATAGAAACGTTTCTGAGTGGGTATCACCATGTAATACGCAGTTTTCCCCCCCTTCTTCAAAATTTAAAACAAATTGCACCGCAATTTTTGCTTTATTCGGCCAATTTGCATCGGGCACATCATGCCTACCGTAACCTCTATAATCACGAGGATTATCTTTACTCATATGTAACGCTCCTTTGTTATATTTTTATTACTATTCCAGTGTTGATAACGCCCATCAAAGGCTTTATCTAAAGGTGAACCATACTGCCCTATCTTGCAGGTCTTTAATCCTAATTGGTGTAATGATTCCGCTAACTTAACGGCAGCACAAACACCATCAATGATTGGCACCTTAAGATCTGCTGACAATTTTTCAGTTAAATCAGACATACCCGCGCAGCCTAATACTAATGCCTCTGCACCATCTTCAAATAAGGCTCTTTCACATTCTGCTTTTAATTCACGATAAACATCATCGGCGACATTTTCAAGATCTAATACAGCAATATCCGTGGCTCTCACACCACTGCATAAATGTTGATAACCGTAACGCTGCAGCAAGTGTTCACTGGTTGGTAAAGTACGTGTCATGGTTGTTACTACACCAAATCGATAAGCCACTAAACTAGCGAGCTGAAAAGCAGCACCAGCTATGCCAATCACAGGCACGGTGGCAATCTCTCTAGCCGCATCTAAAGCGGGGTCACCAAAACAGGCGATGATATGTGCATCAACTTGATTCTCCTCTCCCTGTTTAATAACATCTAACAAAGCCGCTGAGGCGATCACCTCATCAAAAGCACTTTCAATGCTTTCGGGGCCATGTGTTGGCATAGATGCAATAATATCAGTACTGGACAGTGCAGCTGATCGTGCAGAAGCGGCTATTTTCTCTGTCATACCGATACAGGTATTAGGGTTAATTAAGTTGATTTTCATTGATCACTCCGAATTAGCAAACAGTTGTTGAAAATTGATTTTTTGGCCGTCGCTTACACCTAATTTCAAAGATGACTTAATATGAATTAAGTGTTGTTTCATCCAATCCTGCGCCTGTTTATTTTGTTCATTATCCATTAACTCAATCAACTCTAAATGGTCACCGCAATCACAGCTCACACTATGGCGAGAGCCAAAAACTGCAATGATTAATGATGAGCGATAACATAGCTGTTGAATAAAGTCAGCCATCACAGAGTTATCTGATAATGCAGCTAACTCATAATGAAACTGTGCAGTTAATTGAATTAACGCAGCTTGATCTTCATTTGCTTCAGCTTGTTTCTCTTCCTTGAGCATAGCGCGAAAATATTTGGAATTAGCTTTAGACCAATATTTCATTATTTCAGGGATTAATAATGGCTCTAGCATGATGCGACTATCTAAGATCTCTTGTGCTTCTTGTTCACTAGGGCGATTTACATGTGCTCCTTTATTAGGCTCAATGGTGACAATTCGCTCTAAGGCCAAACGCTGTAGTACTTTTCGAATACTGGTGCGACTTCGACCAAAGGCTTCTGATAACTTATCTTCAGGTAATCGTGCCCCGGGTGGTAATTGATGCTCAACAATCGACTTCAATATTTTTTTATAGATGGCTTCATCACTCAACATTTTATTCACTACTAATCCCTCTTATTTATTGTATACAACAAAACCCAAGCAAATGTATACAACTTTATTTATATCCTTACTTAATCTTATCCATGAAAGAGAGGATTTCAAGTGAGATGACGCACCAAAATGATCTAATTTGTTTAAAATTAGTGCAAAAATAGACCTTTCTTGGCCATTAAAATCTAATAAAACGGCTTAACAGGCTGTATTTCTTCAACAATTAAAAATTGGATCAGTAATTGCTAAATAAAATTGTATACAATAAATAACATTGGAGGTTGTCATGTCAGATAAATTAACAATAAGCCCACGCCTTAGCAATGAGGATCTATTACCAGAAAAACAACAAAAATGGGGGTGGTACAGTATTTTTGCGTTCTGGATGTCAGACGTACATAGTGTTGGTGGTTATGTGTTCGCCGCCAGTTTATTTGCACTGGGATTAAACGGTATCCAAGTATTTATCAGTTTACTGGTAGGTATTTCTATTGTTTTACTATTTGCAAACTTAATGGGGAAACCAGGACAAAAATGTGGTGCCCCCTTTCCTGTGGTGGCACGTATGTCATTTGGTGTGTTTGGTGCAAATATTCCTGCCGTTATTCGTGGTTTGATTGCGGTCGTTTGGTACGGTATTCAAACTTACCTTGCTTCTAGTGCATTTATTATTTTGATTCTGTACTTTTTCCCTAGTGCAGAAAGCTTAGCTGACAGTGAATTCCTAGGGTTATCCTACTTAGGTTGGATTGGTTTTAGCTCGATGTGGATCTTACAAGCCATTATCTTTATGTTTGGTATGGATATGATACGTAAGGTCATCGACTGGTCAGGTCCGGCAATCTATATCGCCATGTTTGCACTATGTGTTTACTTAGTTAATTTAGCTGGTTGGGAAAATATTAGCTTTAACCTGAGCTCTGAAGAGTTGGTTGGCTGGGATGCTATTATTCAAATGTTTATTGCGGCCTGTTTAGTAGCAGGTTATTTTGCAGGTCCGACATTAAATTTTAGTGATTTCTCTCGGTATTGCACCAGTTATAAGCAATTAAAAATCGGTAATGTCTTAGGTTTACCCGTTAACTTTATTATCTTCTCTCTATTTAGTGTCTTGATTGTATCAGCCTCTATTCCTGTGTTTGGCGAAATGATTACTGACCCGGTTGAAACAGTAAAACGACTGGATTCAGGAATGATCACGATTCTTGGCGCATTAACCTTTATCTTCGCCACTGTGGGCATCAATATTGTTGCTAACTTTGTTGCTCCCGCCTTCGATTTTTCTAATGTATCACCACAAAAAATTAGCTTTAAAACAGGTGGTTTTATTGCCGCCTTTGGTTCAGTACTGTTAACACCTTGGAACCTGTTTAATAACCCTGAAGTTATTCATTATACTGTTGATGTATTAGCCGCGATGATCGGGCCGTTATATGGGATTATTATTGTTGATTATTACTTCATCAAGAAAGGCCATATTGATATCGACTCTTTGTATACCGAATCGCCTAGCGGTATCTATTGGTATCAAAATGGGGTTAATATGAAGAGTGTTTACGCATTAGTCATTGCAGGTCTGATCGCTGTCTATGCGACTTTCTTTATTGATGGTTTAGCTAACTATGCGATCTTTATTGGTGGATTTATTGCTGCTATTACCTATAGAACATTAATGTCTAAAGAGCGTACTAGTACACAGCAAATGCAAGCTGGTTTAGTTAAGTAAGCAGTTATTTTATTCGACATAATAAGCAAAGCTCGCATAACGCGGCTTTGCTTATTCCTCACCTACCAAACCTTCCCCCTGATTTACCGCTACATTGTATTGATAACTCGCCCATTTAAAGTGCAAGTACTGCACTAATAACGCCTCTGTTTTAAATTCATCTTTTATTAATATACTTTAAATGTTCATTAAACTTATGTTTTATATATGGATTTCTCTTTTAAATAATAATGGCACGATCGTTGCAAAAATAAAAAACAAAGCCACAATCGTTCCAGATATCGAATAAGGAAGTCCCAATGAGCGACAACTCAGAGCTAATTTATAAACTCGATGATAATCCTTCAAATAAGGAATCTTTTTTTGCCGCGATACAACATGTATTAGCGAGTTTTATCGGCATTATCACACCCACTTTAATCATTGGTGGTGTACTCGGCTTAGGTGATGAAATTCCTTATCTTATTTCAATGGCCTTAATGGTCTCAGGTGTAGGTACGATCATTCAAGCAAAGCGTCCGCTGGGCATTGGTGCAGGGATGATTTGTGTTCAAGGCACTAGCTTTGCTTTTTTAAGCTCAGTATTAGCAGCAGGTTTCATTGCTAAAGCGAATGGAGGTGGTCCAGACCAAATCCTATCACTTATTTTTGGTGTGTGTGTGTTAGGTGCCTTTGTAGAAATAGCCGTCAGTCAATTTTTAGATAAATTAAAGCGAGTCATTACGCCGGTTGTAACAGGTACTGTTATTACTGTTATTGGTATTAGTTTAATCAAAGTAGGCTTCACCGACTTAGCCGGTGGTCAGTGGTTACTCACTAACAAACCAGAGTTATTTGCTAGTTTTGATAACCTATTTTTGGGTGGCCTAGTGATGGCTTCAATTATTACAGCTCATAAATACGGTAATCAATGGGTACGATTATCATCGATTATTATCGGCATGATCATCGGTATGATTGCAGCAATATTAATGGGTAAAGTTAATTTCAGCGCCATTAATCAAGTGGAATCTATCATCAGCTTACCTGTTCCTTTTAAATATGGTTTCTCTTTTGATATTGCCGCTTTTATCCCAATCGCTTTAATCTACTTAATTACAGCCATTGAAACATCAGGTGATATCACTGCAAACTGTATGGTTTCGAAGCAACCAATTGCAGGTAAGTCATATATAAAACGTATTCAACAAGGTATTTTAGGCGATGGTGTTAATTCATTAATTGCTGGATTATTTAATACCTTCCCTAACACAACGTTCAGTCAAAACAACGGTGTTATTCAATTAACAGGTATTGCAAGTCGTTACATAGGTGTATGGATTGGTGGTATTTTAATCGTCATGGGCTTATTCCCACACATTGGCGCCCTATTTCGTGCAGTACCAAACTCGGTATTAGGTGGCGCAACTATCATTATGTTTGCCACTGTTGCAACAGCCGGTGTGAAAATTTTAACTCACGTTGAATTAAACAGAAAAAATATGCTGACCTTAGCCGTTTCATTTGGCATGGGCCTAGGCGTGTTACTAGTACCAGAAGTGGTCAACACCGTATCTGCAAATATTGGTGGTGATTTAGGTGCGATTGTTAAAAGTATCTTTGGTTCACCTATCACGGCTAGTGGTTTAAGCGTCATCGTATTAACACTATTTTTAGGCGAGTACCCTGAAGAGTACAACCCTATTATTCAAGATTTCCCACTGGATGAGGAACATTCAGAGAAAGTTAAAAGCTAGCGTTTCATTCATCAAGTGCTTTATGGCTTAATCCACTTGATGTGAAAAAACAGTTTTAAATAATAAAACTGACATGGCGCTTTCCTAAAGATAGCTACCTAGGAAAGCGCCTTATCTATTTAGGTAATCACAATAAGTTCAGTGAATTACATAAATAACTGTAATGTTATCTATACTTTATATATCACTAAGAATATTTAAGTAGGTAACAGTTTTCATACAAAAATAACGATATATTTTACAACCAATCAAAATTAAGGACAATTTATGAAGAAGATATTAACCACCACAGCGGCAGCAGTGTCAATTGCGCTTTGTTCATTTGTCGCACAAGCTGCAGACTTCAAACCTGCTGTTGCTTATGATTCAACAGGTAAGTTTGATAAGTCTTTCGGGCAAGCGGTGGCTGAAAACGGTGTGATTAAATTCATGGAGCAATCTGATACTAAAGTACGTGAATTAGTACCTTCAAGTGATGCTCAACGTGAACAAGGCCTTGAGCGTCTTGCGCGTAAAGGTTTTAGCCCTATTCTTGTTGTTGGTTTCTTATATGCAACACCACTACAAAAAATCGCAGCAAAATACCCTGATAGCCAATTCGTAATCATCGATGCTGTGGTTGATTTACCAAATGTAAAATCAATCTTATTCAAAGAGCATGAAGGTTCTTTCCTTGTTGGTGCAATGGCTGCTATGAAATCTGAAACCAATAAAGTGGGTTTCGTTGGTGGCATGGATATTTCATTAATCCGTAAATTTGCTTGTGGTTATGAGCAAGGTGCTAAATACGTTAATAAAGATGCAGAAGTTTTCCAAAATATGACAGGTTCTACTAACGCAGCATGGTCAGATCCAGCTCGTGGTGCAGAACTGGCTAAAAGCCAATTCAGTAAAGGTGCTGATGTCGTATTTGCTGCGGCAGGTGGTACTGGCGTAGGGGTTTACCAAGCAGCGGCTGATGAAGGTAAATATGCTATTGGCGTAGACTCAAACCAAAATTACATTCACCCAGGCGTCATGCTGACATCTATGGTTAAGCGTGTAGGTGTTGCAACAGTAGATGCTTTCAAAGCAGCTGAAGCAGGTACATTTACAGCAGGTATCCAAAGCCTTGGCTTAAAAGAGAACGGTGTAGATTGGGCATTAGACGAATATAACCGTGATTTAGTGACGCCTGAAATGGAAGGAAAAATTGCCGGTATTAAAGCTAAAATTATTTCTGGTGAAATCAAAGTACACGATTACATGATGGATAATACTTGTAACTACTAATATCTCCCCTGAGAAAATTGATGCTCCCTTGCTGTCATTAGTAAGGGAGCATTTTTTACCGATCTTTATCAATGGACAGAATAGAGAAACTTAATTTATGTCTCAACCCCACAATCAAGAGAACATTGCTTTAGAGCTTTGTGGCATCGATAAAAAATTCGGTGCAGTACACGCTAATTGCAATATCGATTTAAAAGTACCTGCAGGGACGATCCATGGCATCATTGGAGAGAATGGCGCAGGGAAATCAACCCTAATGAATATCATCTATGGGTTTTATGTTGCAGACGCTGGCGATATTAAAATATCAGGTGAAATCCGAAAGTTAACGAGCTCTAAAGAAGCAATTAGTTATGGTATTGGCATGGTTCATCAACACTTCATGCTAGTAGATAATTTTAGTGTATTAGAAAATGTTATTTTAGGCGCAGAAGAAGGCGGCCTGTTAAAACCTAGCTTACGAAAAGCACGAAAAGAATTAGAACGTTTAGCAAAAGAGTACCAATTAAATGTGCCATTAGATGCATTAATTGAAGACCTTCCCGTTGGCTTACAACAACGAGTTGAAATTCTAAAAGCACTGTATCGTGGTGCAAAAATCCTTATTTTAGATGAACCCACAGGCGTGTTAACACCACAAGAAACAGATCACCTATTTAAAATCTTTGATGCCTTACGCAATCAAGGTGTAACGATCCTATTAATCACCCATAAATTACGTGAAATTCTAGCGGCAACCGATAATGTATCTGTGATGCGTCAAGGTGAAATGGTTGCTCACCGTAAAACTGCAGACACAGATAAAGAAGAGTTAGCGGAATTAATGGTTGGCCGTAAAGTACGTCTAAAAGTAGAAAAAACAGAGGCTGTTGCACAACAAGAACTGCTCTCTACTTCCAACCTAACTTATACCGATGAACTCGGTGTTGACCGTCTAAAAAATGTGTCTATCTCTGTTAAAGCCGGTGAAGTCGTTGGCATTGCAGGCGTATCGGGCAATGGGCAATCGGAATTAATGAGTGCCCTTGCAGGATTAATCAAACCAAACTCTGGGCAAATTAATATTGGCGATACCTGTATTGATGCACAAAGTCCAAGTTCAGCAGCCCAAGTCCGAGACTTAGGTGTTGGACATATTCCAGAAGATCGCTTGGTAATGGGCTTAATTAAATCTTTTACTGCAGAAGAATCAGCTATTTTAGGCTACCAAAACTCCGATACCTATAATGGAAAATTATTAAACAAACCTAAAGTGATCAACCAAGAGTGCGCGCGTTTAATGGAAGACTGGGACGTACGTCCACGTGATCCAAAATTACGCAGTTCTTTATTTTCTGGCGGTAACCAACAAAAATTAATCATCGCCCGTGAAGTCGATAAAGACCCTAATATTCTATTAATTGGCCAGCCTACACGTGGTGTTGATATTGGTGCTATTGAGTTAATTCATAAACGTATTATTGAATTACGCGACCAAGGCAAAGGTATTCTATTGGTTTCCGTTGAGCTCGATGAAATCATGGCTTTATCGGACCGTATCATCGTGATGTTTGATGGCAATATCGTAGGGGAAGTCAGCGCACAACAAGCCAATGAAAAGATCCTCGGTATGATGATGGCCAATATAATGCCAGATGAACTACAACAAACCACAGCGACAACTCCTGGAGAGCAATTATGAATGACTCAAAGATTCCAGCATGGGTAAGCATTATTGTTCTTCCACTAATCAATATTCTGTTTGCCTTTGCTTTTTCTGCCATTATATTTTTGGCAGTAGATGTTAATCCAATTGAAGCCGCACAAACCATGATTAATGGTGCCTTTGGCTATCAAGAAGGGATTGGTTATACCTTTTATTATGCGACTAACTTTATTTTTACAGGGTTAGCGGTAGCAGTCGCCTTCTCTGCTGGTCTATTTAACATAGGTGGTGAGGGACAAGCTTACATTGGCGGACTGGGTGTAGGCTTAGTCTGTTTAGGCTTAGATCATACGCTACCGTTTTGGGCGCTGTTACCAATCACTATGTTCGCCAGTATGGCATTTGGCGCATTATGGGCATTTATCCCAGCTTACCTTCAAGCCTACCGTGGCAGCCATATTGTTATTACCACCATCATGTTTAACTTTATTGCTTCATCATTGATGGTGTATTTAATGGTAAACGTGCTTAACCAAAAAGGCCAAATGGCACCGGTATCACGTGTTTTTGAAGCCTCTGCAGGTTTACCCGGTTTCCACACTATTGCTGGATGGTTTGGTTATGGTTTTGCCGAATCGCCAATGAACCTAAGCTTTTTAATCGCCCTACTTTGTTGTGTTTTAGTGTGGGTATTACTGTGGAGAACACGTTGGGGTTATGCCATTCGCGCAATGGGTTCAAGCCCTTCTGCTGCTGAATATGGCGGGATTAACCGTAAACGCTTAATCATTATTGTAATGCTTATTTCTGGGGCTTTATCGGGTTTATTAAGCTTAAATGAAGTACAAGGCTATGCGCAACAGCTTAAACTAGGCTTTGTTGCAGGATATGGCTTCACTGGTATCGCCGTGTGTTTGATTGGCCGAAATCATCCCTTTGGTATTGTTTTAGCCAGTATTTTATTCGGGATTTTATACCAAGGTGGCGCCGAGCTATCTTTTGATTTCCCAAATATTGACCGTGAGATGATCCAAGTAGTACAAGCATTAGTTGTATTATTTAGTGGTGCGCTGTCATTAATGTTAGTTAAACCAACTGAGCGATTATTTGTTTATTTAGACGAAAAGAAAAAGTCTAACAACACTAACGCTGCGGAGGCTTAAATTATGTACGAGAATATAATTTTAATACTCGATGCAACATTAAGAGTATCTGCTCCTCTGATTTTAGCGGCATTAGCCGGTCTATTTTCAGAGCGTTCTGGAATCGTCAATATCGCGCTAGAGGGTAAGATCTTATCCTCTGCATTTGCAGCGGCAGCCACTACCTCAGTGACAGGCTCTATTATGCTAGGGTTATTAGCGGCGATGATGACCTCTACTTTACTGTCTTTGTTACATGGTTTTGCCTGTATCACACACCGAGGCGATCAAATTGTATCAGGTGTTGCTATCAACATGTTGGCGGCAGGCTTAACCGTAACGTTAGGTCGTTACTGGTTCGGTTTAGGTGGTCAAACACCTCCTTTATCAAACGATGAGCGTTTCACATCAATCACTTTACCGGGAGCCGATGCAGTGGCTGATGTACCAGTGATTGGATTACTCTACAGTGAATTAATTTCTGGTCATAACATTTTAGTTTATCTGGCCTTAGCTTTAGTACCTGTCTGTTGGTGGATTATTTTTAAAACACGCTTCGGCTTACGTTTGCGTGCTGCCGGTGAAAACCCACATGCAGTAGATACTGCTGGTATCTCTGTTGCTTGGTTACGTTACCGCGCCTTGATTTGTGCAGGTATATTAACTGGTATCGCGGGGGCTTACCTATCAACAGCTCATAGTGCGGGTTTTGTACCCAATATGAGTGCAGGTAAAGGTTATATCGCATTAGCAGCGCTTATTTTTGGTAAGTGGAAACCTGTTCCAGTCTTATTTGGTTGTTTACTGTTTGGTTTCTTAGATGCTATGGCGATCCGCTTACAAGGTGCTGAATTACCATTTATTGGTGAAGTGCCAGTACAAGCGATTGAAATACTACCTTATGTATTAACAGTTCTATTATTGGCTGGGTTTATTGGTCGCGCCGTTGGTCCAAAATCGATTGGTGTCCCTTACGTTAAATCACGTTAAGCATTAATCTGTAAAGCAACGCTAAAAGCAAAAGGCCTGAGATGAAGTTAATTCATTTCAGGCCTTTTTACGTTAAAGCAGTAATTAGTTTATTAAACTCGCCTGCCAGTTAGCTAGCGTTTTAATATGGTCAGGTCTAATACCACAACAACCACCAATAATATTCGCCCCTAGTGCATACCACTGTTTTGCATACCCTAAATAATCAAGTGGTGATAAATCACGGTAACCTTGTACCTGTTCGTTAGCTTTATAGTCCTTAGGAATAGGTGTGAAGCTATTAGCAAATACACCAATATCTAAATGCGTTTTACCCGTTTTAGCTAATACTTGATCAGTATCTTTAAGTGCTTGCTCAATCACTTCAGGGATAGAACAGTTAAAGAAAATACCAGTAATATCTTCTGCGAGTAATACTGCAATCGCGTCAGCTACTGATTCACCAGATCGTAATTTAGCCTCACCCGTTAAATCATCACTTAATGTAAAAGAGAAATGACAAGGTTTTGTTGAGTTAGCCAACACCTTTAACATCACCTTTGCTTCAGCAATACTGGAAATGGTTTCACCTAACCAAGCATCCACATGAGGGTCTTGCGCAATAAACAAGGTGTTTAAAATATCAAAAGCTTTATCAGCATCAAAGAGATCTGGGCGATATGAACCAAATGCAGGCGGTAATGACCCCACCACTTGCACTTTATGCTGCGCAGTCGTAGCCACCTCTTTGGCTAAGATAGCAGCCTGTGTTGCTAATTTAGCGCCCTGCTCTGCAAACAAAGCCTCACCAAGATGAAATGGCACACAAGCATAGCTGTTAACTGTAATTAATTCTGCACCAGCATCAATAAAGCTTTGATGTGTTTGAGTAACATAGTGCGGCGCTTCAATTAGAGCTTGCGCACTCCACAGTGGTTGTGAGAATGGTGCACCAATGCGCTTAAGCTCTCGCCCCATACCGCCATCTAACAGTGTTAATTTTTTCATAATGGACTTCTATACGTCTAAATAATATATGCGTATTTAACCATATTTTCTAAAAATTCATAATGAAACTTGATCAGGATGAGTATGAATAAAATTCAATTCATTGAGGGAGAGTTTAAAAAAATTAATAATAGCGTTATTTAAAGGTGAGATTAAGGAGAAAACCACTTCAATACGGAAGGAAGTGGTTTGATATTTTGTTAGCTACCGCGGTAAGTTGAATAACTGTAAGGCGATAATAATAAAGGGATATGATGATGGCGATCATCTTGTAATCTAAAGCAAATCTCAGCACTCGGGTAGAACGCAGAAAGCGATTGTTGTTCCCAGTAACTTTCTAACTCAAAACAGATTTTGTAAGTCGCAAAAAGGGCTTCAACCTCTTTATCCTGATACCAATCAGTTTGCTCCCAGCCATCAATTCGCCCATCGCTATTGGTCACAGCGGATGACAATAATTGCCACTCATTGTTTTTTAAAACCAATAATTTAATAGTGACACCCACAGCAGGTTTACCTAGCGAAGAATCTAAAATATGCGTTGTAATAGGGTTATGGTTCATAATAATTTCTCCAGGCGAATGGCAGTAATTTTGGCTTGCTCTTGACCCGCAATATCAACTTCAGTAGCACGATCATTGTCTATTCTTGCTTTAATCAATGCCAACATTTCAACAGCACTTTTACCTGAAGCACAGACAATAAAGATAAAACCAAATTTATCTAGGTAAGCTTTATTTAATGCCACCATCTCTTCTAATACGTCACTTTCTGCTACCGACATTCCAGATTGTTCATGGCTCGCTGTGCCCGATGTATTAGCGTATTTTTTATGGAGTGTATTGAGGTCCCCAATTTGTGGATGCCCTTGAAAGGCAATCAAATAATCTTGCTCATCTAATTCAGAGAAAGCCTTGTCTGAGGCAGCTAACAATGCGGCTTTATCAGCAAATGGTGTCGCCTGAATCATTTTTTTAATCCAGTTTGGTGAACAACAACAACTTTCAAAAATATCGAAGCCTTTATCCGTATTAGCATTATTAATTGTATCTAAACTCATTCCTGTTCCTTTTTTACGATTCACTTTTAATGAGATAAAAGTCAACCGCCCATATAAAGCACCTTGATAGTGCAGTACGTGATGATTGATAAAACATATCTTGGCTTTAGTAAATTAATTAAACCTACCACAGCGATGTAACTAATTGTTTAGTAAAACTTTAAATGATTATGAAAACATCACCCCAGCTCAATCAAAAATTAAATTTCAATATTAAGGTGTTACAAAGCTAATATCATACCAAAACCGACCATTTGGATGGTTTTTTTAATGTCTGCGCTATTACTATCCAGTTTTGGATTTTTTGCTCTGCAAAGGACTTAAATGAACTAAGTTATCTTGTAACTCTTTCCACTGTTTACCTTTTTGTTTAGGTTTATCATCTTGTAAGCTTTGGTACAAAGCGACTAATTGGCCTGCAATAGAAACCGCCACTTCCATGGGTAATTTGCCACTCACTTCACTTAGTCCAACGGGGCACGTCATGCTATCGATCTGTTGCTCAGAGAAACCTCTTTGCACTAAACGGTATTGGAATTTTTTAGCTTTAGTGTCTGAGCCAATCACCCCTAACCACAATGATTGATCACGTTTCAATACCGCTTGGCAGAGCGCAAAATCTAATTGATGATTATGCGTTAAAATCAGCGTTGCGGTGTTGTTAGCCGCCGCTTTTACCTGTGCAACGGGTTCATCATCTATGACTTTCTGTACGCTTGCAGGAATCTGTTCAGGAAACAGTTCCGCTCGACTATCTATCCAACGTATCTGGATCGGTAACTGCGCTAAAATAGGTATTAAAGCATGGGCAACATGCCCTGCTCCATAAACATCCAAATGCAGTTTATCACTGGCAAACACTTCAAATAAAACCAACACTTGGCCACCACAACACTGGCCTAAACTTGCCCCAAGCTGAAGGTTTTCAACCTCTTGGCAACTTTCACCTCGCTGAATTAAAGTACGCGCATGCTCAATCGCTTTAAATTCAAGATGGCCACCACCAATGGTGGCATAAATATTATCGTCACTGATCACCATTTTAGTACCGCTAGCGCGGGGTGTAGACCCTGCAGCGCCTAACAGCGTAACAATAACGTAAGTCGCTGCGCTAGCTTCTAATTCCGTAGCCGCTTCCAACCAAGTATGAGCATGTAACCCTTGCGTAGATTGATTAAGCATGGCTTGTCTCTTTCGTTGTCGTTTGCATGGTTGTTTTATTCCACTGTTGTGCTGCTTGTACTGCCTCCAAGACCGCTTCTGGCGTAGCAGGTGGATTTAAACTCGGTGCATATTGATAATCAGTGATGCTGGCTAATGCGTTACGAATCGCACTCCATACACTAATGCCCAACATAAATGGAGGTTCCCCAACAGCTTTCGATTTAAAGACGGTCGTCGCAGGGTTCTGAGAGTTATATAACTTCACATTAAACACCGCAGGCGTATCACCGATCGCCGGTATTTTATAGGTTGCAGGCGCGTTACTCGCTAATGCTCCTTGTTCATTCCAGCTTAAATCTTCAGTGGTTAACCACCCCATTCCCTGAATAAATGCTCCTTCTATTTGACCGATATCTAAGGCAGGGTTAATGGAACTACCCACATCATGCAAAATATCAGTACGTGTCACTGTATTTTCGCCCGTTAGAATATCAATTTCGACTTCACTTAATGCCAAGCCATAAGCGTAATAAAAGAAAGGATGCCCTTCCGCTTTCTCACGGTCATAATAGATTTCAGGTGTTGCATAATAACCGGTAGTAGAAAGCGAAATACGATTGAGATAGGCTAAATTAATTAATTCAGCAAAGCTAATCTGCCCTTTTTCATGCACTAATTGATTATCGCTTAATTGCATTTGCTCTAAACTGACATCAAAATGCTGAGCTGCAAATTCAAATAGACGTTGTTTAATAGTATTTGCTGCATTTAACGCGGCCATCCCATTTAAATCTGTGCCACTTGATGCTGCTGTCGGCGAGGTGTTGGGTACTTTATCGGTACGTGTCGCATTCACTAAAATATGCGCCATATCAATTGAGAAAGCCTGCGCAACAATTTGAGCTATTTTAGTGTTAAGCCCTTGTCCCATCTCAGTGCCACCATGGTTTACATGTACAGAACCATCGGAATAGATCACCAATAATGCACCAGCTTGATTTAAATGCTGAACGGTAAAAGAGATACCAAATTTAACCGGTGTTAATGACAACCCTTTTTTAATAATCGGAGACGTTTTATTAAAGGCAGCAATCGCTTCTTTACGTGCCCAGTAATCCCCCTCTTCTTCCATTTGCGCAATCATATCTTTTAAAATAAATTGCTCTACTTTTTGTTTATATGGCGTTAAATCACGACCTGGCTTATATAAATTAAGTTTACGAATTTCAAGCGGATCTTTTTTCAAGTAGTAAGCAATGTCATCCACCAGCTGTTCGGCCATGATCATCCCTTGCGGGCCACCAAAACCACGGAATGCGGTATGACTAACGGTATTGGTTTTACAACGATTACCGTTAATGTGTGCATTAGGATAATAGTATGCGTTATCAGCATGGAACAAAGCTCGGTCAACGATCGCATCGGACAAATCAGGAGAATACCCACAGTAACCATTGATATTGATATCAACGCCTTCAATTAATCCCTGCTGATCAAAACCAACCTGATAGGTATTGTAAAATGGATGGCGCTTACCTGTACTCTTAAAATCATCACTTCGGGCTAAACGAATTTTTACTGTTTTACCCGTATGGAAAGCCGCGAGTGCAGCCAAACATGTCCAAGGTGCAGCCTGTGTTTCTTTACCACCAAACCCACCACCCATACGGCGCATTTCTACGGTTACATAATTGAAAGGTTGTTTTAATACTTTTGCGACTAAATGCTGGACTTCACTAGGGTGCTGGCTTGAACATTGGATAAACATGCCACCTTCTTCAGTGGGGGTCGCAATACTGACTTGTCCTTCCAAATAAAAATGCTCTTGGCCACCAATATCTAAATCACCTGAAATCTTGTGTGGCGCATTATCAATCGCTTGTTTCGCATCACCTCGGTTTAAAGCATGGGGTGGGCGAACCCAATGCTGTTCTTTTATCGCCTGTTTGATGTCTAACATTGGCGCCAAGGTTTGATACTCGATAACCACTTTACGTGCAGCGATTCTTGCCGCTTTATAACTGGTTGCAACGACTAATAAAATCGGCTGACCATGATACTCAATTAACTCATCTGTTAATAAAATATCACCCGAAAATACAGGTCCGATATCATTTGTCCCTGGAATATCTTTGGTACTGAAAATATCGACGACACCTTGCACGGCAAAAGCCGGAGTAGTATCGATAGAAACAATGTTACCGTGCGCAATAGTCGAGACCACAGGATAGGCGTGCAAACTATTTACTTCTTCAGCTTTATCATCAACATACACCGCTTTACCAATCACTTGCTTAATCGCACTTTCATGGATAAAAGATTGGCCGATAGCATTACCTTTCTGCCCTGTTGGTTTGTCTGTTTTAAAGTGACGCATGATTAATCCTTGTCTTAATAGCGGGTACCGATGCATTTAAATCTGCACTGCTTGTGCTCAATATCATGTTGCCGGCACTTTGGTACCAAATTCGGTCGAACAAATTCTTACTAACTTGTAATCGATAAGCTGATGTCGCTCTCACATCAGACAGCGGTTGAAAATCCTCTTCCATTTTTTGAGCGGCGGCCTGAAGATTCTCTAAACTAAATAGTTTTCCATTTAAGGCTTCAGCAATATGGTGAGCTAATGCAGGTGTAGAGGCCATCCCACCCATTGCACATTTAACCGCGTGCATGGTGTAATCGGTTAGCTGGTAACTTAGTACTAAGCAGACTGCTGAAATATCATCTTCAATACGTTTTGATATTTTATGACAACTCAATTGTTGATTAGATAAACGTGGAGGGACATGAATCGCCACGATCACTTCATCGTTCGCTAACTGTGTTTTACGGTAATCAACAAAAAATTCAGCCAACGGAATAGTACGTGTACCGCGAGTACTTTGAAGTTCAATGCTTGCATCCAGTGCAATCAACAATGGTGCTGGGTCTCCAATCGGTGATGCATTGGCAATACTGCCACCCAATGACCCTGCATTTCTAATTTGTAACGACCCAATACGCTCAAACAGTTCATGCGCTTCAGGGTATATTTCGCAAAAACTTTCAATGAATTCGCTATAAGGTAAAGCAGCCCCAATATGTATACCCGTTTCATCTTGAGTAAATTGCATTAACTCTGGGCAGTAACGTACTGATATCAATTGTTCGCTGTAGGCTAAATGTTGACTAAACTCTACAGACAAGTCTGTTGCACCTGCTACAAATTTAGCGTCAGGGTGCGCCGCTTTTAATTCGCAAAGTTGCGTTAAATTTTGTGGTAAATAAAAATATTGTTCACCATGCTCAATAGCAGGAATGCTATTTAATGCTAAATCTTTTTCTAAAGAGAGAGTGAGTGCTTTCACTTGTTGGCTAAAGCGATGATCTTTATTACTGATATTTTGTGTGGATTCATGGGTATAGGTAAAACACTTTTCAGCAGCAGCTAGGATAGGTTGGTATCCGGTACAACGACACAAATTCCCACCCAAAGCTTGAATAACCGCTTCTTTTCCGGGATAGCTTGCATAATTCATATATAAGGCAAACAAGCTCATAATAAAACCAGGCGTACAAAATCCACATTGAGAACCATGACATTCCACCATCGCTCTTTGTACAGGGTGCAACTCTTCTAAGCTCGGGTTGGCTTTAGTCGTGAGAGCTTCTACTGTAATTAAATGTTTTCCGTGTAAATTACCCACTAACATTAAACAAGCATTAATGCTTTTATACTGCCATTGCCCATCAACAAGATCACCAATCACAACAGTACAAGCACCACAATCACCAGAGGCACAGCCTTCTTTGCTGCCTACTTTCCCCATATTGGTGCGTAACCAGTCCAAAATGCTCAAATTTGGCGCAAACTGTGTCAATTGAACCATTTCGTTATTAATTAAAAACTGAATCACGTAAACCTCTCTTAATGTTGCAATCCTTTGTATATCAAGACTCAAAAAGTTAATGATATGTTATTAACTATTATTCAAGCCTGTTTTGACCACATGGTCAAGTTATACTATTGCATACTGTGTACCAAGATTAACTATAAGCTAAAATAATAATGACTTAGATTTTTTAAAAAAGGACGACCTATTAAATATAGTCAGTTATAGCGATGGCATTCAACAAATGATAGGTATGGTCATCAACTAATATGAAATTGATGTGTTACGACATTGTGATAACGCAACACTTTAAAAAGAATTAACTAGGCACCTTCTTTTATTAACCAAACGTTAACATCACTCATCTCTGCAATGAGATCAAATACACCATCATAATTATCTGTTAACCTATAGAAAATAAACACTAAGGTTAATATGTAGTTGTTAGAAGTCAGGCTGCATTAGTCTGGTTTTTGATTCTATAAATCGCTAAAAGAGTATGCTTTATTTATGAAAAAAGTAATGAAAAAAAGCCAATCACCTCGTGGATCATTAGCTGATATACGCCAAGGTAATGAACAACAAATTTTAGATGCAGCAGAACATGTATTTGCAGAACGAGGCTACCGTGGCACCACCGTTGCCGCTATTGCAGAAGCCGTTAACTTACCAAAAGCCAACGTACTTTATTATTTTAAGAGCAAAGAAGGTTTATACAAAGAGGTCATTAATCGTTTGTTAGTGTTGTGGATGCAACATATGAACGAAATGAATGCAGAGCAACATCCCGGTGACGCACTACCAAAATATATTAACAATAAAATACACCAATCGCGACTGCACCCTAATGCTTCACGTATTTTCGCAGCAGAAGTCCTACACGGCGCACACTACTTACGTGAGCCACTGCAAAATGAATTAAGAGAACAATACGAACAAACCTGTGACGTGTTCCGCGCATGGCAAGAAAAAGGTTGGCTTGATCCTATTGATCCAGAGCATATGTTATTTATGCTCTGGTCAAGTACTCAAGCTTATGCTGACCATGGTTTACAGATCAGTATCTTAATGAAAAAAGAGCAACTATCAGATGAAGACTTTGCCAAAGGCATCGAATTAGTCACGCATGTCATTTTGAAAGGCTGCGGCGTGAAATTGTAACGCTACTCAACAAGCATTAACGTCAGTAGCGCTATAAATGACTGACGTTACCTTTTACTTATTTCCTCTTACCTTCATACAACAGGCTCGATGACTCGCGTTTTCACCTCTTTGTCATCAATCAATAACTGTCGCCCATCTAATTCAATGACTAACTCCCCAAATTCATTAACCTTAACTGGGACAGGAGATTTCAAACAACTTACTGCAACATTATGCGCAATCGCAGAAGGAAGCTCCCACTGCATATGATAAATGTCAGTCGTCGCATCTGATTCTATTCCTCCTGAAACAGGGATATCTTCGTCGTAACCAAACGTTAATGCGGCAGGTACTTTGATGTGACTTTTTGCATTATCTAATACAGCACAGTGATAATAATGATTGAGCTTAGATGAACTAAGTTGGATATCTCCACTAGTTAAATGTGCTTGCAAATGAGTATGTAACCGCCACTGCACTGGCTTTGCCTCAAATAACTTAATCTCATCCCAGATAATCACGCCCTTGCCTTTAACGAGTACAAAGGTGCGTATAAAGGAGTGTGCATCAAGATAGGCTTGAGTGAGGTCAACCTTGTAACAAGCCCAAGTATCGCCTTCTTGCCAATAAGTCACTACAGCAGTTGCACTCTCATCATCGATAACCTGCCCTCTTCCATCAATCAAGGGCAAATTATGTGCACGAGTGGTTTGTGTCCACTCACTATGGTGGCTGCTCCCAAAGCAATAACCATAGCTCCCTGAGGGAGTCAGCACCCCTAACCCATTATCCATTAGAGCAAAGTTACCTTGATCAGCATGACGGTGAGAGCTGTTCCCAAAAGGACTGGCTCTAAACAGTAAATCAAGCTGTTCATAACTGACGATACCAAAACCTGCATGCTGGTAAAAATGACTGGCGGTAGCGCGTGCTGGCTTTGCTTCGACTTGAGATTGACGCTCATAATCCAGTTGTTTAACCGTGCTCACTACATCTAATAAGTGCAAACTGTAATGCGTTATTGTTGCTTCTAATTGTGCACTTTTTTGAATCGCCTGTTGGTCGCCAAAGCGGTGCGCATAAATACGTAATGGGTTTTGAGCAAAAAAACCAGGCCATTCCACGCTATCGCGTTTACACCAAAAACCGTCACCAAACGGGTGAATCGACTGCTCTGTTGCAACAAAGTCCATCGCAAAATCACAGTAGTTTTTATAGAAAGGATGCTCATAAAAAGAAAAATCACTTAAGCGCTCAACGGATAAAAAGAAAGTATGGTGCCACTTACTGTAAGAAGATGAGTAAAAAGGTCCTTCTGCCCAGCTGCCATCTTTACCACCATAAAAAGGAAAAATGCCCCGATAGATCATCAAGGAGTAATTTAACCATCGCTCACAAATATCTCGTTCAAATTCTTTGTGCAATACCAGTGCCGCAACGCCTAAATATCCCGGTAAACGAGAGGTATGAGAATGACCTGGGAATTGATGAAACTGATCAGCAGTTAAACGCTCTTCCATTTGATAAGCAATACGTATCAACATAGGTCGAACAAATGACTTTTCAGGTTCAGTCATTAACGGCGATAACCAGTGATAAGCTAAAAAGAGATTACGTGATAGCGATAATCCTACCTCGTCGCCCCATGTTAAAGGCCGCACTAATGAAGCAGGGCCTTCCGGACTCCATTGCGCTAAGCTCAGTAACAATTCAACCGCGTGCTCACCACTGTCTTCTTCTTGCCAAATTTTATATAGCAATGTCAGCGCAATTAAGTCCCTATCAATCCATTCTCGCACATTAGCAATCGCAGTTCTTTTACCTGCTTCCTTGCCACGCTTATAATGGTCGGGGTAGGTTATCTGATTAGCATTAGCCGCTAATTGAGCCGTTGCTTTGAGTTTAGGATACGCCTGCTCTGCCCCAGCTTTGACTATCTCAATGTCTTCATCTAGATACATCATAAACTGATCTTTATCTGCACATAACTCAAACAACTGTTCTGCCGTAGGCGCTATATAATCAGGGGTTTCGCATTCAATGGCAAAATGAAACCATTGAGATTTGAACCCGATAGCATCAGTTAAACGCCAACGGAATTCGCCAGACTCTAAAGTAAAAGGCAACTGTAGTGGAGACTGAACACCTTGCCACTGCCAAGTTTGTTCAGTGGTGCAACAAATGAGCTCTAGGTCGTAAACCTGCTTAGCATCTGCTTGCGGCCAATTAAAGCTAGGTGGATTAGTTAACGCGGGTTGCTGATCTTCAGGTGATAAAAACAGCTGAAAGTCATGATGTCGTTTTAGCTCTAACATGTTATTTCTCCTGTTTAAACCAAGTATATTGACCTGTTTCTCTGTCTATCTTTCCTAACGGGACTGCCGGTGTGCCGCCCACGATCGCATAATCATCAACATCACTTGTGACCACTGAATTCGCGCAGACTAAGCTGCATCGCCCAATAGTCACCCCAGGTGTTATAACCACCCCAGAGGTTAACCAGACACCATCTTTAATGATGACTTTACCCTGGCTTAAATCGCTGCGGCCGCTAAAAAAATCATCCTCAACAGAATAAATATGATTAGAGGCAACAATACTGGCATGTGGACCGATTAATACATTTTCTCCAATATTGACATCACCATTCACATAGCTATATAAGCCAACATAAGAACATTTACCGATTTGGTTATCACCAATTCTAACCACTGCTCCGGGAGCAATCCTGACGCGTTCATTCACAAAGCCTAAAATCTTAGCTCTGCTATTATCATCTTCAAAATTATTGCTTTGGGTTGTATACAGTGTAAATTTACGAAACTCTTCTTCGCTTAATTCGCCACCAAACTCTTGTTGTACAGACATATTCCGAACCTTAGAGAGTGAGTGCGTAAACTCACTCTCATGTTGATAATTTAAAAACTAATTAACCACCGCTTTGCTTGCATCGGTATCAATGACAGGTGAAGAGGTCTTTACATGGCTGGTCGCCGTCGGTACATCTTTCACCGATTTAACTAATAACCAACCAATCAAGCCAACAATCGCAGCGACAGCAACAAACAATAAACGCCCCCATAAAGGATTAGGCACTAAGGTTAATAACAACAAAGGCACACAAGCTGTCAGTAATAAACGCCCTAACATCGTGTGCTGCTTATTATCCATAGTCACACTGAGCGGCGTATCTTCCACCACCACTTCCGTATCAACATTCGAGAAAAACTTCTCAACTTCAGCCGTACGCTCTGGTGACAAGCCTTTATAAAAGAATTGTGATAATACAAAGAAAGGTAAAGTAATCAGCATGTGGCCTGAAACACCTAAGGTTACCGACTTCATTTCAGCAAATTCACGCGCAGTTAATGGTGCATCTAACCCGAAAACAGATTCGATCAACTCAGGCGTAATACCAAAGGCAATGATACCTGATACACACATTCCCACTAAAATAGTGCCCCATCCAGCCCAATCTGGTGTTTTACGGATAAAGAAACACATGATTGATGGAATCAACACAGGGAAACCCACTAACGTCCCCACCAGCATCATTAAATCAAATAATCCAAATTCGCGCAGTGAAGTTAAAAATAAACCAGTAAAGATGACAATAATGCCAAACATCGCCGTGAAGAATTGACTTGCACGCATTAGCGTTTTTTCATTTGGATTTTTACAAAAGTAGGGTTCATATACACTTTTCACTAAGATCCCTGCATTACGATTTAATGCTGAATCCATCGATGACATGGTAGCAGCAAACATCGCCGCTAACATTAATCCCACCATACCCGCTGGCATCTCACGTTTAACAAAGATGTAATAAGTCGCATCGGATACATTTTTACCAAGCTCATCTAACCCCCAAGTCGTTACATCTGGGTAGTTACCAGCAACAAACCATGCAGGTAAGAACCAAACTAATGGCCCGAAGATCATCAAACCACAGGCTAATAAAGCCGCTTTACGTGCATTTTTTGTATCTTTGGCACTAATATAACGATAAGAGTCGACCATATTATTGGTACTAAAGAACTGCTTCACAAAAATACAAACAAACCAACCAACAAACAGATAAGTGTAGCTATATCCATCACCCATTAATGATTGCTCAGGTAATCCAACTTCGAGTAAATTACCAACACCGCCCGATTTCCAGACCGCTACCGCTGCTGCAATAAATGACATCACCGTAATGATCACCATTTGTAAGAAATCTGATGCAATTACCGCCCAGCTCCCACCAACCAGTGACATAAACAGCACCACTAAACCAGCACCAATAATAGTTTGCTCTAATGGCACGCCGAGTACCGCACTGGTAAACACCGCCAAACCATTTAACCAAATGGCGGCTTGTAATACACTTAATGGAATATTAGCCCATGTGAACACTTGCTCATTGACTTTACCTAAACGCATTCTTGCGCCTTGTAACGGACTAATCACACGCATTTGTCGTGCTTTTGCAGCAAAGAACAGGTAATTACAAAAGTAACCTAACGCATTCGCAAAAAAGACTATCGCCACCGACATACCACTGTTTAAGGCTTTCCCCATTAACCCAGTAAAGGTCATCGCGCTTAATGCCATCATGAATGCCGTTGCGCCAACCATCCACCAAAGCATTCGACCACCACCTCGAAAATACTCTGAAGTATTATCAGCGGCCGATCGAAACATCCAACCAATCCCAAGCAAAAAGACAAAATAAACCAGTACAACAATGACATCGATATCCATTTTAAACATCCTATTAGTGGAGGGAGATATTCCCAATTAAAGCGATGAGCAATTTAATTTAATCGCGCTTTGATACGCGCTACACAAATAAATATACGTGCCGTTGGTGGGCTGGAGAAATACTGATAATGTATAGCATTAATACATATTTGTAATAAAAGGGACTGTTGAATGGAAATAAAATCACTGAAAACATTCATCGCAGTCGCCGCTTTAAAAAACTTTTCAGCGGCCGCAAAGCAGCTATATACGGTACAACCTAATGTTAGCCGACAAATTTCAGACTTAGAAAAAGAGCTTGGCGTAAAGCTTTTTACAAGAAGCACACGCGAAGTAAATTTAACGGAAACAGGGAAAATCCTATTACCCGAAGCCATTGAAATTGTCGCAAATAATACACGTGTCACAGAATTGGTGAGAGCAGCCGAAGATAAACAACAAAGTCTACGAATCGGATACCTTGCTTCCGCTTGCTCTACTTTTTTTCCGCAATTAGTGAGTCAGTTTTCGGCCCGTTACCCACGTATTAAGATATCCATTCAAGAGATGACATCAAAAGAGCAGTTAAATGCCCTATTAGAAAATAAAATCGATGTGAGCTTTTCACGCCCTCAACCTTTGTTGGAAAAAGAGCGTTTCTCTTGTGCCGAAATCTATACTGACCCTTTAGTCGCAGCGATTCCAGATGGGCACCCGTTACTAAAACAAAAAAAAATTACGTTTCAAGACTTAAAAAGCGAAAACTTTATCTTATTTAAACCAGAAGAAGCGATGGATTTACATCACCATGTGGTATCCAATTGCGAGAAAAATGGTTTTTACCCTAATATTACTTCGCACCATGGCAATATACGCAGTTTAATGACAGTCGTGTCTGCGGGATTAGGAATCTCATTTGTCCCAACGTGCGTCAAATACTTAGGGTTGAATGGATGTCAGTTTATTTCAATGCAAGAACTCAATATGACATTGAAATTGAACTTATATCATTGTGCTGCAAACTGCCCTTCGCATATTACTCAATTTGTAGATTTTTGTGCCTCTAAAGATATCACCCTAGGACATCATATAAGTTAACATACAACTATTTTATGTTATCTTACAAAGGTTATTTTTCCATTTATTATTAGGTAGTTAGCATTAACCAGCCAGTTTTTATCACGTCAAAAATAGGCGACTTCAAGTAACGCGTATCACAGAAATAAAAATACTAAGGCGTATCTCGATCGCCGATTTATAAAATGTTTTAGCAATCACATAAAATAATACAATAGCACTATAAAGTATCGATACCATTAATAAATAGACGTTTAGGGGTAAGGTATGAAAAGAATTTACTTAGGATTAACTATCGCAGCACTATTAACGGGTTGTGCCAATACAGCACAAACCACTTCAACTGCATCAAATAATGCGAGTACTGTAGTCGCTGTAGCATCTGGAGATAATCTCATTGCCGACCCACAGCTAACTGAGTTTAGAAGTAACAGTGGTAAGAGTGATGTATGGAAAAAAAGCGCCAATAAAAATGCAGGTTTAGGCGACGCAGGTAGCTCAAAAGATACCGCCTTTGATGAAGAAGGCTCTTCACGTTTACGCTTTGTATCAGCCAATGATGACTTCAGCGCACAACCAGGCTTAACGCAACAAGTACTTGGCCTTCAACCTAATACCGATTACCAGTTATCGCTGTATTACAATGATAAAAAAGGCGATGACTCAATCAGCGAGTTAGTGTTTGGTGTCGATGGCATGACAGGCGAATCATTAGTCAGCAAAACCATCCATGTTTCAGAATTAACTAATGCCCCACAAGGCGCAGTCAAAAAACGCTTCAAACAAACCGCAGTTAACTTTAATTCTGGCTCTAATGTTTCAGTTACTATTTACGCAAAACTGCATATTACCGACCCATCACAAATCGATTCATCAGGTGATATTGGTAAACAAACAGAAGTCCGTATTGATGAGTTTAAGCTAAGCAAATTATAGAAAGCGATAACGACTCAGCTATCAAAACCTGCCTATGGCAGGTTTTTTATTGCCTTGTATAAATGTTAAATAATAAAAAATACAAGGCTAAATAAGGATAAGTAGTAAACAGTAGAATACTCATTTTATCTTCAAAGGTAATAATGATTAAATCTAATTCTTATTCGATTCTTCAAATCAAAGTGATTAGCCTTAATGTACTTATTTATAAGTCTCTAGGGACAAATTGCGCCTTAGAATTTATGTGTATTTTTGAGGTAGGTAGCGTCAGTAGCTCCAACAAAGCAGACATTACTAAAAGTCGCTACCGCCCCCATTGCGCCTTAGGCCACTATAAATTTAACTGCTACGAAAATTATATGAGTGATCAGAATAACGTATATCCAGCTATTTCATTTATATCAACTGGCAATGTTATTCAGTACAAGAAAAATTATTTATCAGTATAAAAACATTGTTAGGTAGCATTAGTTAGTAACCAGATGATTTATAATGGTATATTAAATTATGCACAGCTTTTGCTGTTTTTTTCATGTTTTATAAGTGAGCACATCAATGGATAATCGGCTTCAAAGTAGTTGGCAAATCAAAACGGTACCAGTTTCAACTGTTAATGATGATAAATTATCACATGATGTTATTTCTGAATTATTAGATGAAAAAATTGATGGTTTATTTAAAGAAGATAATATTCCTAGCTGTATATGTTTGAATGGTGAGTACGGTAGTGGCAAGTCAACCATCACAAATTTGTTATTTGAAAGATGGAACGGCTCTACAAATAAAAAAGTTATTCATTTTAATATTTGGCGACACGAAAAAGAAAATACATATTATGCTTTGTTTCGCAACGTTTTTTATGCATTGCAAAACAAAAAAAACAGGGATTTTAGAGATAAAAAGTTTTTAGAAACATTAGTTTATGAAAATGAAATATCATCGTTAGACGAAGAGTTTAGTGACTTAGTGTATTCAAGTTTTACCAAAAAAGAAGTTAATCAAAAAAAGCTCGATGAAGGTATTTCAAGTTTTATTGAAGAGCTCCCTAAGTACACCAAGTTATTAACTTGGGGAATTATCAAAACCATTCTATGGGGCAGTCTTATTGTCGGGTCTTTAGCGGGGTTAATTGATTTTATCATGGAAAGAAACCTTGACAGTAGCTTTATGTTTGCGCTGAAAATGTTTGTAATATCGCTAACGTCCACATCCTTAATTTCAGTATTATCAAAGAACATATTTAAAAGCCTACCTACACTTTTTAAATTTCATATCTCGCCCTCAGAGAAATCAATTTCACTTCCTTCGATTTCTAATACAGAGCAATTACAGTCAGTATTTAGAAATATTTTAAGTAAGCATAATGGGAATCCTGATTGCCAAAATTTAGTTATTGTTATTGAAGATGTTGATAGAAAGCATAATGATGAAATTATTCATACTTTAAATGAATTACGAACATTCATTGATTTGGGTAAAGCTATATTTATTATCCCATGTGATTTAAACAACATTCAACGCGCATTCTATGAATCTGCAATTGATAAATCTGAAGGAATAGATGAAAAAGAAGTTCAATGGAAAGCAAAAGATTTTTGTTCAAAAATATTCTCACACACTATAAGTGTTCCGCCACAAAGTCAGTTAGATTTAAGAGAATTTTTAATTGCAAAGATCAATAACGAAAGTCAATATCACCCTTTAAATAACCTGTTGGAAACTACTGATGAGATGGAGTCATTAATTGATATTTTACTTGTTAGCTCAATAAAGACTCCTCGCGAGGCTATCAATATATTCAATCGCTTTACGCTACAGCTTGAGCATGCTTTAAAATTAGAAAAAAAAGAAATAAGGTTAAAAGCGGGTACAATTTCAAAAAATATTTTGCCGTATGCCCGTGTATATATGTTATCTATCTATTATGGACTGGAAAATAACCTCCTAAAATTCCCAGAACTTCCAACTTGGATTGTTAATTATTTTAGAACAAGAAAAAATCACTTCGAGTTGGTTGACCCAGAAGTAGTGTCTATTGACTTAGAAGACAATGTTCCAAAATACGCACATCAATATTTTAAAGGTTTAATTAAAAAAGGTGTCGTAAATTTGGAAGTTGAGGAGTTTGTCAGCCGAACAGAAATTTACGACTCATCATTAATTAAAGCTTTTATTTACTTAGATGAAATATCGTACAGTGGTGTAGTAGGTAATGAAATCTATAACAAAGTGTCCAACGCTTTAAAAACTAGGAATATGGTAGCGTTAAATAGTTTCCTTGATGAAGAGAAAGGCGAAATATCTGAAGTCATTAGCAAAATTACAGATAACTTAAGTTACAGTTCTGATTTTACCACTTTCCTTCCAAGTCTCGTGGAGTTAGCTCCATTAATATCCCCTCAGCACCAAAGAAAAATAGTGAAATTCATTATTGAGCACTTTGACAGAATTAACGAAACAACTTTATATTCTTTTGATCCTGAAATAATAGATAACGTTTTTTCTTTAGCGAACTCCAGTATCCTTAAAGCAAAAAAACGATATTTTAGTGTATTGAGTAATGAACAAGAATCAATAAGTGATTATTGCTCACCAGAACGATTATTTGAAATTGTTATGATGCTAATTCAAAATATAGATAAGCGTGCCAATTATGTAGATAAAGCAACTATCGAATTACTCAAAGGTTTTGTTAATATCCCTGCTAATGAAGGTCACGAATTCTTACAGCGAGACAAGTACGTTAAAATTTTAAATTCACTTGAACAGAAGACGATTACTAATCTATTTTCCGCTGAAATTTTATCAAGGTTTACAGATGAATTAGATAAATATTTAGCCGAGAGTATTGATTTTGAACTTGCTAAGAGCGTTTTTGAAAAACTAATTTTAATTTTTATTGAACTTGATAAAAAAGTCACTATTTCAGCAATCAATAAAATTTCATGTTATGAGAATCATATGCTAAATGAATGGTTCATACATTTAGTCACAATTAATCAAGAATATTTCAAAGAAAAGCAACATTTATTAAAAGTATCTAAGTTGATTAAAGAGAACATATTTGACAGGTATTTAACAGAGGAAGCATTTACGGATAATAAGAAATTACTCACCAACACAATTACTCAATTTGCTCAGTTAGACTCGTATGCACTTCAGAATTTTACGTCTAAAAATACACCTGAATTCAAAAGTTTAATCGCTTTGTATATAAAGCATATCAATGATGCAAGTGTTGAGTTTTTAGAGTTTCTTTTTGAATTTATTTATACTCACGAAACAGTTGCCAAATATAACTACCTGCATTTGTTATTTGATTTAATTACCCCATTTCTTAAAATTAACTTGATTAATAAGCCTATTAATTCGGTTGAGTTTGAAAAAAGTAAGATGCTAGCTAACTTTATCGTTCGAGGGGATTTAATTACGGACGATGATAAATCGACAGAGTTAATGCATGTTTTATTGAAACAAATGCAAATCCATATTAATCAAAAGAAAGCGAACACTGAGATTTCAGCCGCACTATTTGAATTTATAAATATTCTGAATGGAGCAGAGAGTGTTAGCAGAAACCTTGCAAAATGGGTTGAAAGTGCAGTTCTTCAACTAGCAGTAAATAATGTTCAATTAACAATCTATCGAGATTATTTGAACATTATTGATTTGGTAAAGGATGATCTATCCGAAAAATACCTCACTCAAATGATATCAGTATGCTACTCATTAATTGCAAGTCACCCTGGTAATGAAGACTATGTTTTACTAGCGTGGCAATGGATTGAAAAAATTGCATCAATTGATAGTTCATTAGCGTCCCTGAAAACAACCGTTGGTAAATATATTTTCACTAATATCCCCCATAAGGAAAGCTATTTTAAAGGGAACCATCAAAAATATATCGTTAAAGTTTTAGCTAAATTATTGCCTTTTGAGACTGAGGCTGAACAAAAATCTTATAATGAGTTGTTACTTTGGTCTGCCGAGGAACATCCTGAGCTACTTAACCTTTTAGCAAATAATATTAGATTTTTTGAAAAACCTGACATGCATAAGGCTCTAACTATCATTTCAGATTCTAATCAATGGGAATTGATATTAAGTAATATTAATAATGAAATAGATAAATATGAATCATTGATCGAATACTTAATATTTGAACAGCAAGATAAAGCTTTAATTACGAAAGCACATGGAAAAACATCTACATACCTTAATTGGGGAGATATCAGCAAACGTTCAGTAAACCGTGTTGCAGAAAGCCTCGATTTCGCTAAAGCCTCTTTTATTAATTCTTTAGACAACAACATTATTTGCCATTTTAATATTCTTGAAATTGAAAGTGAGTTTGAAAAGCTACTAACAGAGCTATTGAAAGATAATATGGATAATAAAAACCTTTCACTTGCTTTAATTGATAAATTCAAATTACAAGTAAATAGCTCATCCTCGCTTTTAAATGTTATCAAAGCTCACTTTGTCGATGTTTGTGATATCAATACAGATGTTGATAATTTACAAAAATTGAAAAAATGGTTGAAGAATAAAAAATTAACTAAAGAGTCGGGAATTAACAAAAAATTAAGGGAACTTCAAAAGTTAGCTGATGGCGAGAAAGAGAGACAAATAAGTATGCTGATTAAGTATTAAAAACAGGTCATTATCTAACCATTTACAATAATCACCGTCAAATGCAGAACTTGGAGGTTACCTAGATGGTGGCCTTTTTTGTGTTTAGTAGTAAATTTCCTAGGGCGTTATGTGCCCCTTAGCGAGCCAGAGCACCAACTTATTTAATGTCAGCTTTAGACTCATAGCGGACTTTAAAAATAAGGAACCATGATATCCCTTCTAACTCGCAATGGGGTCGAAATCCTGCCAGAATAAAAACATGACAATATTATCTCCCTCTATATTAGCAACTGCCATAAAACCACTTAGCCAACGATTAAAAAAATAAATTTACGTAAATGAACAGCCTCCAGTAACCTAAGAGGAATTATAACGTTCGAATTATCAATATTCATTTTCATGTTTAATCTAAAGATCAAGGCATACAAAGAAAACTGAACTCACAAAAGACTAAAAAGAATAAGGTAGAGGTGGCGTAGGTAATTAAGGTTTTTATAGCAGTAGAAACAACAAAGCCTCAACAATAAATTGCTGAGGCTTCATCTAAATGTGGCAGGGGTGGAGAGATTCGAACTCCCAACATACGGATTTGGAATCCGTCGTTCTGCCGTTGGAACTACACCCCTGCAGACGTTGCGGATAATACCGAAGCTAGCGTTAATGTAAAGTAACTTTTGCTAAAAATTGGTTGATTGTTTACAAAACAGGCAAAATCAAATGATTTTAATAAAATTGCTTATTATTAGGCTAAATTTTAGCTTTAAGGACAATCTATCTTCCTTTTGTACATATTAGAATATTGTAATGAATAAGAGACGGATTTGTTTGATAACCAACCGCCTCTGGTGTATTTTCAATATCATTATCATCCCCTACTTGTTTATAAAAGGATTTGCCAATGACGGCCGCTGTACCTTCGCTTAAACCGACTACTCCTAACTTTTCTTCTGGTCCATGTGCTAAGCGCCCAGGATATGATTTATTAAGCTTAGATCAAACAACATTAGGTCGTTCACATCGTTCGGATGTAGGTAAAGCAGCCTTACAAAAAGTGATTGAAGATACAGCTGACATTTTACAGTTACCTGAGGGGTATCGTGTTGGCATTGTGCCGGCTTCAGATACTGGCGCGATGGAGATGATCATGTGGTCAGTACTTGGCCCTCGTGCAGTTGATATCTGTTATTGGGAGTCATTTGGGCAAGGTTGGTTTGCTGATATTACTAAGCAGTTGAAACTAGATAATGTCAATGAGATTAAAGCTGACTATGGCCAACTACCTGACATGAGTTTAGTTAACCCAGAAAATGATTGTATCTTTACGTGGAATGGCACCACTTCTGGCGTTAAAGTAGAAAACGCTGACTTTATTAGTGACGATCGTGAAGGATTAACCATTTGTGATGCAACTTCAGCTGTATTTGCTATGCCAATGCCATGGGAAAAGTTAGATGTCACGACATTTAGCTGGCAGAAAGTATTAGGCGGTGAAGGTGGTCATGGCGTGATTATCTTAAGCCCTCGCGCGGTGGAACGTTTAGAAAGTTATACTCCATCGTGGCCTTTACCTAAAATATTCCGTTTAACGGCGGGTGGTAAATTAATAGAGGGTATTTTCTCTGGTGCAACCATTAATACACCGTCGATGTTGTGTGTGGCGGATTACCAAGATGCACTGAACTGGGTACGTTCAATTGGTGGTGTTGAAGCTTGTATTAATAAATCACAACAAAACTTAGCCGTGTTAGCAGAGTTTGTTGAAAACAACGAATGGATTAATTTCTTAGCAGAAAAAGAGAGTATTCGTTCTAATACCAGTGTGTGTTTATCTGTTGATTTATCTGCTGAGCAGCTTAAACAGTTCATCAAACTACTATCCACTGAAAACGTCGCCTTTGATATTGGTGCCTACAAAGATGCGCCAAGTGGCTTACGTATTTGGTGTGGTAGCACAGTTGAACAAAGTGATTTGGAAGCATTAATGCCATGGTTAACGTGGGCTTATAAAACAGTCACACAATAAGCTTTGATTAACCCCAGCTTAAAAACAGCTATCAGCCTGACTGGTTGCTAGCTGTTACCTCCCTCTTTTATACGTCCTAAATTATTGATAATAAATAGATATATGATAATGATCGTGTTTTCAACATATTAAAAATTTATCATCTCCGACGTAGAGCGATCCTATTCTTATCCTGATAGCGTAAGATAGTAGATGAATTGATGTGATGACTGTATTTACCCACAACAATCAAAAAACTCCATACAAACTCTAGGGTTTGTACAAGCAATGCTGTAACTTAACGACTAAGAAAAACAAAGTATTAGCCGTTTAATTTTCCAGAATAAAAATGAGGTCTCCATGAGCGACAAACAATTTGATTTTGATTACATCTGTATCGGTGGTGGTAGCGGCGGTATCGCTTCTGCAAATCGAGCGTCTATGCACGGTGCTAAAGTAGCGATCATCGAAGCCAAAGATTTAGGTGGCACTTGTGTCAATGTAGGTTGTGTTCCTAAAAAAGTGATGTGGCATGGTGCACAAGTTGCCGAGGCAATTAACCTTTATTCTGAAGATTATGGTTTTGACGTAGATGTAAAAGCATTTAATTGGGCAAGAATGGTAGAAAATCGCCAAGCTTACATTGGCCGCATTCATGAATCTTACGATCGTGTTTTAGGTAATAATAAAGTAGAAGTCATAAAAGGGTTTGCTACCTTTGTAGACAAAAATACTGTTGAAGTCGATGGAAAACAATACACAGCACAACACATTACTATCGCAACAGGTGGCCGCCCTACTATTCCTAACATTCCGGGGGCAGAGTTAGGCATCGACTCTAATGGTTTCTTTGATATTGTTGAACAACCTAAACGTGTTGCAATTGTGGGTGCCGGTTATATCGCTGTTGAAATAGCAGGGGTATTAAGTGCCTTGGGTACAGAGACGCATTTATTCGTGCGTAAAGAGTCGCCTCTGCGTAGTTTTGATCCATTAATTGTCGATACATTAGTAGAAGTAATGGCTGAAGAAGGTCCGACTCTACATACACATTCTACGCCCAAAGAAGTGACTAAAGAAGATGATGGCTCGATTACTCTGCACTTAGAAAATGGGCAAAGCCACAATGTTGATACGTTAATTTGGGCTATTGGTCGTCACCCAACCACTGATAAGATCAACTTAGCGGTAACAGGCGTTGAAACCAACGATGCTGGTTATATTAAAGTAGATGAATACCAAGAAACAAACATACCAGGCATCTACTGTGTCGGCGATATAATGGAAAATGGTGTGGAACTAACACCAGTTGCAGTAAAAGCAGGCCGTCAATTATCGGAACGTCTATTCAATAATAAACCAGAAGCAAAAATGGATTACGACTTAATTCCTACCGTTGTATTTAGCCACCCACCTATCGGAACCATTGGCGTAACGGAACCTGAAGCCATCGAACAGTATGGCAAGGAAAATGTTAAGGTTTACCAATCTGGGTTTACCGCTATGTACTCGGCAATCACTAAACACCGCCAGCCATGTAAAATGAAGCTAGTTTGTGCCGGAGATGATGAAGTCGTTGTTGGTTTGCATGGAATTGGCTTTGCTGTTGATGAAATGATTCAAGGCTTTAGTGTGGCAATGAAAATGGGAGCAACTAAAGCTGATTTTGATAATGTTGTGGCTATCCACCCAACCGGGTCTGAAGAGTTTGTGACAATGCGCTAAGCGCGGTTCAATACTTTATGGGCGTACTATCATTCATTGTGTAGTGCGCCTTTTTTCTATTTTATTTTAACCTTTTCTCGAACCACCATTGTTTACCAATGAACAAGCTATATTTCAAAAAACAACATCTCCTACCAACAATTAGCGTCGCGAGTTTTGATCCGTTCAGCTTTATGAAAAGAGAAGAGCATTCACTTTTCTTCTCAAATTAACGTTAACAAAAAGCACTGATTATTTTGTATAAACGTTTAGCCATGAGAGAAATCGACACCCATAAAAATTTTAACCCCCTCACAATTACTCATACAAAACTATAAATAAAAATAATTACTTGAAAATATTAAGCAAGAAATTGAAAGTAATAAGAACCTAACAAACAAAACCATAAGCCATTGAATTATATAAATTAAATTCAAAATCAAGCAGTTTACGTGATAAGTCTTCTTTTTATAAAAACAACACAAAGCAACCTAACCTAGGCGAAAAATTAAACTAAAAGTATCAAAACCCACCCAAATAAACATACAAATACCCTTCTATTTGTCATTTAAAATGATGTACAGATCTACTTTATGAACCTAAATAACGCCCTAATGAGAGCAAGATCATTATATTTGCATGGAAAAATTGCCCCTTTTAGCAGATTCCAGAACAATAAAAAGGTAAACAAAATCAACTCCAATTATTTTTAGCTTTAAAGGGAAAAAAAAATGAAAAACGGACAAAAAATGAAACTCACTAAAATTGCAGCCGTCACTTTAAGCGCAGCACTAATTTTTGGTTGTGATGATCTTGAATTTAAAGAAAGTACGAGTTCTACAGATGACACTGACTCTGGAAGTGAAACAGATACAGGTTCAACTGATGCAGGCCAGTATGCTGTATTAACTAATATAGAAGCAGGTTCTAGTGGTCAATTGCGTTACGATGTTGCTGCCGTTGAAGGTGCTGAATTAACTGAAGGGCAAGTTGATGTAAACGTATTTTATGCATCATCAGAAACTGAAACTGCCTATATATCATTGTTCAATGCAGATACAAATACAGCCGGCCTAGTAGGTGAAGTACAACTAGATGATGGCAACATTAAAATCAGATCTGGAGACTCTACTACTGTAGGCACTTTCACGACAGGTACATGGGTTAACGTTAACGTCACTTGGAATGTCACTGCCGGCACTTATACGGTAACAGTAGACGGCACTGAGATCGGCACTTATGATTTCCATAATTCAGCAGCAACAGGTGTTGATACGGTTGGCTTTAAAATTGGTAATAATGCATTAACAGATTCAGAAGAATTCTTAGTAGATGACTTTACGATTTACTCGGACGAAGCAGGTACAACAGAAGTCTTCTTTGATGATTATGAGGATTATGTAGTTGACGAATTATTAGATGGTGCTGGTGACCCGTACAATGATGAAACACAACCAGCCATTGTTGGCGGTGAAGCATCTGACGACACAGATACGGATACAGATACAGATACAAGTACAGATTCAACTCAAGTAGCAGCTATAGCTGATACTCTTACATCTGATACTGGTGAATTAAGATACCAAATTTCAGATGGTATCGCTGTTGGACAAGTTAACGTATCTTTCTTATACGATGAAAATGAAACACAAACAGCAGCTCTTACAGTATTCTCTACAGGTGGAACATCTACTTCAAGTAGTGAGCATATCGTAGACTTACAATTAGACGAAGGGACTGTATCACTAAGAAACCATGGAGATATCTCAACATTTACACCTGGTGAATGGGTAGACTTACAAATCAATTGGACTACAGATGGAACATCTTCAGCTGATGTTACAATTACAATTGATGAACAAGAAATCGGTACTTACGAGAATACTTACAGCACTGACGGTAATGATGATACGGGTGCAAAGGATATTCAAATTCGTTATGCAGGTGGTTCAGCAACGACTGATTTTGTATTGTATGTAGATGATTTAACGCTTTACAGTGACTCAGGCACAACCGTTAGTTTTTCTGATGATTTTGAAGACTACGAGGTTGGTGCTGTGCTTGATGAAGTAACAGATAGTGCTTATCACTCAAACAGTTCTGAAGCAACTGTAGCGGCACAACCAGAGTAATAAGTAACAAAAAATTAATAAAACTATATCAAGGCCAACTTTTAGAAGTTCGGCCTTTTTTATGGGAGTCATATTATTTATTAGTAACCATCGCACCTCAAACATACCTCCGAAAACCATCATTATTACATCAATATGCAGTGCCTAGTTATCAATTTTGAACGTTGCTTTTAGGAAGAAGTTTCATTTGTATTATAATTAGATTCTATTGTTAAACCGAGTCAATACAAAGCGAATTAATAACAGAGAATCTTTATTAACTATTATGAAAATGGATGTCATACAGTGAAATATAAATTAATAAGTAGTGCCATATTGTCAGTATTCCTTAGTGCGTGTGGTGGTAGCGGCGGTAGTGCTAGCAACAGCGTAACGGATACAGATTCATCTAATTCAGATAACGCAAGTTCAACAGGCTCATACTCTGGTGTACCTTACGACTATGTGCAATATATCAATGCACTTAACAATGCCAAATTGCAGCAGAACAACCCATCAACAAGCGCCTCAACTTCCGAGGTGGTGGATGCTGGTGAGTATAATGGGTTTGATAATGATTACTTTTATGTAGACTCAAGCACTGGCTGGTTAACCTTTGAGATGACGGGGGATAGCAAACGATCTGAATTGCGCTTTGTTGAAAACTTTAGAACCAATACCTCTGAAATATCGACATTAAGTGCAGAAATATTACCTATTTCACCTGAACAATCTGTTGCGGCCAGTGGTGATGGACAAGAGATGACATTAATGCAGGTGCATAATAAAGGCGAAAATGGAGAAACCGATGACACCGTCTTATCTCATCCATTACTGCGTATTGTTTGGGATGGTGAAAGCCGTACAGATGATGATACAGGAGATTCCTACAGTAATGCATATTGGGCAATCATCAAAACCAATGCCTACGAATGTAAAGACGATAGCAACCCTAACTACAATGATAACTGCCCTGATTCATATGATTTTTATTATTTAGCTGATTACGACGAAAGTAATGCAACAGAGTTTGAAATTGAAGCAGGTGATAGCACCTTAATAATCAATGTTGATGGTGATGAAAAAGTTAATATCGATATTACCTACTGGGATAACCTATACAGTTACTTTAAAGCCGGTGTTTATAATCAATATGAAGATGGTACCAGCACGGTACAATTTAAAAGCCTCACTTATAATGGAACAACACTACCAAGCGCAGAGCTAGATGCCTCTTCAGCGTCCTCTGATAACTTTGAACTTAATGACTGGAATTTAAGTATCCCAACCGATGATGACAATAGCGGAACAGCAGATACCATTAGTGAAGATGACTTAAGCGATGGTTATGAAGACTTTGAATACTTTTATACCGATACAGAAGATGGTGGCATGGTGTTTTATGTTGAAGTAGACGGTTATAAAACCTCAACAAATACCTCTTACACACGTACAGAACTGCGTGAAATGTTACGTGAAGGTGATACCAGTATTTCAACAAAAGGGGTTAATGAAAATAACTGGGTATTCTCATCAGCCCCCACCAGCGAACAAGAGAAAGCAGGCGGTGTTGATGGTATTTTAGATGCAACCGTTGCCGTTAACCAGGTTTCAACTACCGGTGAAAGCTATCAAATTGGTCGCGTTATTATCGGTCAAATACACGCTAATGATGACGAGCCAGTTCGCCTTTATTACCGTAAGCTGCCGGGAAATGATAAAGGGTCTATTTACTTTGCACACGAGCCACGCGATGGTTATGGCGATGAAGTTTGGGTTGATATGATTGGCAGTCGTGATAATAACGCCAGTAATCCAAGCGATGGTATTGCCTTAGATGAACCTTTTTCCTATCAAATTAAAGTGGTGGGTAACACATTAACAGTAACCATCATGCGCGATGATAAAGATGATGTAATTGAAACCTGGGATATGAGCGATAGCGGCTATGATGAAACAGGCCAGTACATGTATTTCAAAGCCGGTGCTTATAATCAAAATAACTCAGGGGAAGATGACGAAGCTGCACAAGCCACCTTCTACTACCTAAACAACCGTCATTAATTAATAACTCATAAAACCTATACTAAACAAATGTTAGTAACCTCTGGTCAACAAGCTATCTGGTTGCCAGGGGTTATTTTTATTCTGCATAACCTTCTTTAACGCCCCTACCTTAATACAACTGCTTATTCTTGTATGACAACTGATCAATTAACTTCAATCAAGAAAACACAACTAGTCTGTTTAATAACTTCTGTGTCGCTTGCTGCTATCCAACATCATTATAAAATATATAGCTGAGTGTTCTATGTTTCTAGCGTTTGGAAAGATATTGGACAGAGGCTATCACTCTTTGTCTGCAGTAATACCAATTATATTAAATAA